>NZ_JBHUHY010000014.1:0-6697 GCF_042682765.1 Aquimarina celericrescens
CACAGATTTTACACAAATAAATGCCTATAGCGAAAGTGTGTTGGAGGCGTCGCCGTTGAACCGGGTATTGGAACAAGGAGCTCCCGGAAAGGATTGGAAAGCAGACCCCAATAGTGATACTGATCATACCCTTAAATTTGATTGGGATGGTAATGATGCTAATGAGGTGATGCATTTTAAAGTGACTTTTACTAATGCAGACACCGAGAAACCCCAATTGGTAAAAGAAGCATATTATCCAGAAAATGTCTTACGACTTACCATTACCAAGGATGAAAACTGGCAACCAGGTCAAACACACCCAGATGATCATACCACCAGAGAGTATACCAATCACCTGGGGCAAGTGATCCTAAAACGCACCTTTAACGGTGGGATTGAACATGATACCTATTATGTCTATGATAGTTTTGGGAACCTCTCGTTCACCATACCACCTAAGGTGGTTATTGACGATGGAATAAGTCAGCAAGAGTTGGATGAATTATGCTATCAGTATAAGTTTGATTACAGAAATCGTCCGTATGCGAGAAAAGTACCGGGCAAAGATTGGGAGTACACTATCTATAACAAGCTAGATCAGCCTATAATGACCCAAGATGGTAATCAAAGAGCAAATAATGAATGGTTGTTTACAAAGTTCGATGTTTTTGGTCGAGAGGCTTATACTGGTAAAATTACTGACACGAGAGAACGTAGTGTAATACAGGATGAAGTTAGTGCTTTAACTACTCCATTGTGGGTAGAAAGTAGTAATGCTGTAATGATCGGTGGTACTACAATGTATTACAATAATGGAGGTTATCCTAATGCTCAAAATGCCGAAGTACTTACAATTTACTATTACAATAATTATGAATTTTTAAATAGTGAAGGTACTTTCTTTAGCAACCCTATTACGGTGTATGGTGTTCCTGTATCAGATCGTACAAAGACTTTAAGTACTGGTTCAAAAGTAAAAGTATTAGGTACTTCATATTGGACTACCACAGCGACGTATTATGATAATAAAGCAAGAGTAATATATGTTGCTAGTACAAACGAGTACTTAAACACTTCTGATATTNTCACCAGTCAAACTCAAAAAATTGATAATCAGGATACAGAACAAATCGTAGCCAACGAGTATGATGAATTGGGACAATTGGTGAGCAAAAACGTTGGTGGACTAGCACCGAGCACTGGGGCTACTCGAAGTGCGGGCTTACAAACCGTAGACTACACCTATAATGTAAGAGGTTGGTTAAAGGGAATCAATGATGTTAACAATCTTGAGAATGACTTATTTGGTTTTGCCATTAATTACAATCAAGGAACCAACCCTTTATATAATGGTAACATCTCCGAAACCAGTTGGAAAACCGCCAATGACAATGTAAACCGTTGGTATAATTATGAGTACGATGCACTCAACCGAATCACCGCAGCCAATAGTCATAGTGGTAATTTTGATGTATCCAATATCACCTATGATAAAATGGGGAACATCGAGTCCCTAAACAGAGTAGGTCATTTAGGAACGTCTTTTGGAAGCATGGATGTACTCTCCTATACCTATGATAGCGGTAACAAGCTTTTAAAAGTAATCGATACCGGAAACAAAACCTATGGGTTTAAAGACGGCACCAATACCAACGACGATTTTGCCTATGATGATAACGGCAATATGATTGTGGATCAAAACAAGGGGATCTCGAGCATCACTTATAACCATCTCAATTTACCCGAAACAGTTTCGATAAGCAACAGTGAAGGAACCGGAACTATTTCTTATATTTACGATGCCACTGGAGCGAAGCAAAAAAAGATCGTGACAGAGGGAAGTTCTATAACAACGGAGTATGCAGGTAATTACATCTATAAAAATGGCAATCTAGAGTTCTTTAACCACCCAGAAGGGATTGTAGAAAAAGACGCCGATGGGTATAAGTATGTCTACCAATTTAAAGATCACAATGGTAATGTACGTCTAAGCTACAGTGATAATGATAACGATGGTAAAATTGATATAGTACGAAATGCTATAGATGTTGACGGAGACGGAGATAATGGTCACGAAATAAAACAAGTTAACGATTACTATCCTTTTGGTGGTAAAATCAAATATGATTCTAGCCATCCTAACTCACTTATTACTGGTAGAGAGCATCAGTTTAAATACAATGGTCAGGAACTGGAAGAGTCACTAGGACTTGGTTTGTATGAAATGGATTGGCGTTTGTATGATCCTTGGGGTCCTCATTTTACCACAATAGACCCACTTGCAGATCATCCTAATCAATTTGATAAATCACCATATATGTTTGCTTGGGGTAATCCTGTTATGTACGGTGATCCAACTGGGTTATGTCCAGATTGTCCTGATGCAGCAGATTACAAACCAGGAGACACTTATGATGTAAATGGCACAACCTATGTAGTCGATAATGATGGTCAATGGGCAAGAGAAGGTGGTGTATTAGATACAGTTGTTATTGGTGGAGATACAAGTACAGAAGAAGCAGATAGTAGTGGGAGTACTGAAGGAACTACCACTGTTTACATAGGTAGAGCTTCTTCAATAGGTAACTTAAGAGGTTGGAATAAGTTTTCTGCGGAAGCACAGGTAAATATGCCTTGGCTTTTTGGAAGAAGGACATCTGATGACGGTAGATTTTTTGTAGATCCAGCAGGTAATCCCACAGGTGTTGCTCCAATGGGAGCTCCTGTAAATTTACCTTTTGGTCCGGGAGGAGGCAAAAATTTAATTAATGGATTAGATGATTTAATAAAAGCGGCTACCAAAGCAGATAAAGGGGCTTTAACTAAAGTGGGTCGTGCATTACAAAAGCATGGAAGTAGGCCTAATAGTGTTTTTCCTAAGGCAACAGGTAACCCTGCCAGTATGAATGTGCAAGGTGAAGCTGTTTTAAGAAATATATTGACTAATCCAAGTGCAACAACAACAGTGAGAAATCATGCAAGATTTGGAGATATATTAGAAGTCAAAGTACCCGGTGGAGGCGGTGCTAGATTTAGTGCAGATGGTAATAATTTTATTGGTTTTATAGAATGAGAAAATTTAAAATAGAAATAACAAGTGTTCCGGATAGAGAAGAATTAGTAGCAGAAATCTGGGAAGGTGATACTATGGTCGCCGAATTAAATCAAGAAGACAAAGACAATCTTAAATTAGAGATTTATTCTAATAAAGAAAATCGAATTTCTTTAGACTACCTAGACTTTGTAGAAGCGTTAAAAGTTGCAAAAGAGAAGCTTTTAGGCTAATTAAATAAATAGGAAACCACTCAGTGATGAGTGGTTTTTTATGCTTTAAAGTGAAATAATCAAAAAAATATGATCAATAGTCTATCAAATTAGTGTAGTTAATCTGTAAATTAAGGTAAGTGATCGAAAAGTTACTTGTGTAGGGTATTTTACCCCTGCTGTAGGTCTTGACAAGGGTTGTTATTAGTAGTAGGTTTGCTTTGAATTACAAAAAAAGGCGAGTCAAATGAATGTCACTAAACAAATAAAGCTATTTTTCTGTTCACTATGATGATTACACTTCCAAGGTAGAACTCTTAAAGCTAACAGAAGACAACCTAGTCTATAAGTCAAGTACTAATACCATTAGATTATATAGAAGAACTGAATAATTTAATTCAAAAACTTTAATCTACTAATGTTGCTGGAGGAATAAGTGTTCTATCCCAATTAAATTTTTGACAAAAAGCGTTATCTAGAATATCAGTTAATAATATAAGAGCAAAATTAAAGTTAAAAGGAAAGCTCATGGTGCTTCGCCACAATATAAGTACAACATTGCGGAGATTGATTGGAAAACCGCTAGCGATAATACCCAAAGATGGTATGCTTATAATTATAATGCTTTTGAGCAGCCGTTAAGTGTTACTAGTAATAATAGTAAGTATAGTGTAAGCAATATCACGTATGACAGGATGGGTAATCTCCAAAGCCTGACCCGTAACGGTTGGCAAAACTCTTCTAGTTATACAAATCTTGATGTATTGAGTTATCAGTATACTGCCAGCAGCAACAAACTGTTAAGCGTTACTGATAGTGGAAATAAAACCTATGGTTTTAAAGATAGGAACATAAGCGGAAATGATTATGCGTATGATATCAATGGAAACCTTATCCAAGATAAAAACAAAGGGATTACCAGTGTAAGTTATAATTACTTTAACTTTCCAACGCGAATACATGTTACTAATCCTGATCATGATGGGAACGTACAATATATCTATGATGCCAATGGAGTAAAGCTAAAAAAGACCGCTATAGATAGAGGTACTACTAATATTTTAGAATATAATGGTAACTTTGTGTATGAGAACGGTTCTTTGAAATCTATTACACATCCTGAAGGCTATATTGAGCAAGAAGACGATGGGTCATTTACTTATGTATATGAACATAGGGATATCTGGAACAATACCAGAATCACTTATGCTGATAACAATAAAGACGGTGTTGTTACTGCTGCTGAAATACGCAGGGAGCAAAACTACTATCCTTTTGGTATGTCATGGCAAGCAGTAAATAGCACGATCAGAAATGCTAAGAACAACTTAAAGACCTTTCAGGGACAGGAGTTAACCGAAGATCTGGGATTAAATACCCATGAGTGGCGTTATCGTATTAGTGACCGCAGTATTGGTAGGTTCTGGCAGATCGACCCATTGGCAGAGCAATATGATTATAACTCTACGTTTGCCTTCCAAGAGAATAAAATGGGGATGGGAGTTGAACTGGAAGGTGCAGAATTATGGGGTTGGGTTCAACAACAACTTGTTCAAAATACTGCCGAAAATCCAAACGGAGTTAGCGCCCATGTTATGGGAGCTGTTCAAGGTGTGGTTGAAAATGGCGAAGGTCTTTTAGAAGCGGTTACTAATCCTGTGCAAACCGCTAAAGGTATGGGTGATCTAGCAGTTGCTCTTGCATCACAAGGAAATGTTTCTACAATGATGCAGGCAGATGAAGCCTTAGGAACCAACTCTATGCAAGCAGCAAATGCAGTAGTGACTTCTGTAGAAAAAGGAGCCAATGACTTGGTTAATGGAAGTGGTATAGATAGAGGAAAAGTAATTGGTAACGTTGCTAGTGCACTAGTAGGAGCCAAGGGAGTTACAGCAGCTACTAAAGCTATTTCTGCTGCATTTAAAGGTAGTAAGACGGTATCTACAACTACTGCATTAGCAAATTATTATCCAGCTAATAAAGGTGCTATGGGTGCAACAACTACAACGGTACTAGAAATTGGAACTAAAATTGATAGATATGGTAATTTAGGAGGTAAGTATTTTTCTCCTACTGGAACACCTTTGTTGAATAGAGCATTGCCTAATAACGCTAGTACAAGTATTTATAACTCTTTTGAATTTACTAAATCATTCAGTGTTGAAGCATCAACAATAGCTCCAACGTTTGGAAAAGTAGGAACAGGAACACAATATTTTTCACCAACTCTTAATGCTCAAGAGTTGCTACAAGGAGGATTTATAAAAGCAAATTAATTTATGACAAAAGAAGAATTAAAAATAGAACTAAGCAAAATTGGAGTGATCGAAAGTGATTACTCTATCGATGAAGGTTTAAAATCTGATGCTTATATTATTGAAGAGTACGATGGCTTATGGAGATTTTTCTATTATGATGAAAAAGGAGAAGAATCTCAACAAAGTTTATTTAAAAGTAAAGAAGAATCCTTTAAGTATTTAGTAAGCACTTTTAAAGATCAACTTAAATTGTTAGGTAAGGATAATTTTAGATGAATCATAAAGGAATGACAGTTAACGAGAGGCTTTATGTAAGCGGACTTATGGATGATTACGAAAAAGCCGTTAGTGATAAAAATATCGATAAAATTAAATCGATACTTAAACAAGTAGAGTTAAATGAATCTTCTATAGCACCTATTTTAAAAAGTTTAGGTTTATAACTCTTTAATCAAAGATTACTTGTTATATTTTACTTAGAACCATCTCAATATCGAGGTGGTTCTATGTTCTTTTAAGTAAAGTATTATCACTACATTTAAAAAACATCCTTAAAAGTCTATCAAATTAGTGTAGTTAATCTGCTAATTAATGTAAGTGATCGAAAAGTCACCGTTAAAGGGTATTTTTCCCCTGCTGTGGGTCTTGACATGGGTTATTATTAATAGTAGGTTTGGTCTTGAATTACCAAAAAAGGCGAGCCAAATGAATGTCACTAAACAAATCAACCTAATTAAACGAGTAGACCAGCTCACTATTAGTTTAAAACAAGCTTTAATTAGGAATATTTTCTTTATGTTACCATCGCTACTTACTATTCCATTTTATTATCTAGCTTTCAATAATATTGAAATAGTTAAGATTAATGATTTGAAAGGGTTCGCAACATTTATTGCTTCATCATATCCGTCTCAGAGTATTTTTTCAAATGGAGCTTCTATTATAATTTTTATAGACTTGATTTTTTTGATAGTTGATACCAGTAAAAAAGGTAAATCATTACATGATAAATTAGGTAAAACGTATGTTATTAAATATACTTTGACCAATTAACCAGCTCTACGAAGTTTGTGCTCTGCGAATGTCTATGACTTCGCAGCGTCAACAGAGAGCAAGTAACAATAATTGCATAATTGACTAAAAAGTAATCATCATTACGTGATTGCTTTTCTATTTGCAAACTTCGCATAGCA
>NZ_JBHUHY010000015.1:0-440374 GCF_042682765.1 Aquimarina celericrescens
TTAAGCCCGTTAGCGCCAATGGTACTGCAATCCGTGGGAGAGTAGGTCACCGCCTTCCTTAAAACCCTTCATAAAACTATGAAGGGTTTTTTTATGCTTCGTTTTAAAATTAATAAATTTGAATAAGTAAGCTTACAGATTATCTGTCGTCTAATGATCAATATGAAAAAAATATTGCAATATCTGTTATTGGGTATATTTCTATTGATAGGATTATCCTATTTGTATCTTAAATATTTCACTATAGAGGATGGAGAGCAAGCTCCTGATTTTGAAACTACGTTAGTAGACGGTACGCCATTTAGATTGTCAGATCTTCATGGGCAATATGTTTTATTAGATTTTTGGGGTTCATGGTGTGCTCCTTGCTTGAGAGAAAGTCCTCAGTTAGTTAGTATTTATGATAGTTATGCAAATAATCTTGTTATAGTAACTATTGCTTTAGAAAAAAATGATAAAACCTGGAGGAAAGCGGCAGATAAGTTTGGTTTTGTTTGGAAGCACCAAATTGTAGAAGAAAATCAATTTGTGTTGATGTCTTCTATTGCTAGAAAATATGGAGTTACCGAAATTCCTGCAAAGTTTTTAATTTCCCCCAATGGCGAATTAATGGGAAGGTACTCTTTAAAGAAGATTGATAGTTTGTTTTCTTCAAAAAAATAGTATTTAAAAACTAGGTATTTTAAAGAGTTAAAAAGCCCACATTGAAACTTCAATGTGGGCTTTTGATCTAAGAGTTTTTAACTAATTAATCTCTAAGAATACTTCTTGAAATTACAATTTTTTGTATTTCACTGGTTCCTTCATAAATCTGAGTAATTTTTGCATCTCTCATTAATCGCTCTACATGATATTCCTTTACAAAACCATTGCCTCCATGAACCTGTACGGCTTCTACAGTAACTTCCATAGCTACTTGAGAAGCATATAATTTTGCCATAGCTCCGGATAAATCATAATTTTCATGATTGTCTTTATCCATTGCTGCTTTATATACAAGCATTCTGGCAGCTTCTATTTGTGTATGCATATCGGCTAATTTAAAAGCGATAGCCTGGTGATTCATAATTTCGGTGCCAAAAGCTTTGCGAACTTTAGAATACTCTTTTGCAAGTTCATAGGCGCCAGCTGCAATACCCAATGCTTGGGCTGCAATTCCAATACGACCTCCTGCTAATGTTTTCATCGCAAATTTAAATCCAAAACCATCTTCACCGATTCGATTTTCTTTAGGGACTTTTACATCATTAAAAATAAGAGAATGCGTGTCACTACCTCTGATTCCTAATTTGTCCTCTTTAGGGCCAACTTCAAATCCTTCCCACCCTTTTTCAACAATAAAGGCATTGATACCACGATGTTTTTTTTCTTTATCTGTTTGAGCTATTACCAAATAATAATCCGAACTACTTCCATTCGTGATCCAGTTTTTGGTTCCATTAAGAATATAGTGATCACCTTTGTCGACTGCAGTTGTTTTTTGAGAGGTTGCATCACTACCAGCTTCTGGCTCAGATAAACAAAACGCTCCTATTGATTCTCCAGTAGTTAATTTTGAAAGATATTTTTCTTTTTGCTCAGGAGTACCATAGGTGTCAAGCCCCCAACATACCAAAGAATTATTTACAGATACAATAACTGAAGAAGAAGCATCTATTTTGGATAACTCTTCCATTACTAAAACATAGGAAAGAGTGTCCATTCCACCACCACCATACTCTGGAGATGCCATCATTCCTAAAAAACCTAATTCCCCCATTCTTTTTACTTGTTCTTTGGGAAATTCTTGTTTGTTGTCACGCTCGATTACACCAGGTAATAATTCAGCTTTTGCAAAATCACGAGCAGCATCTCGTATCATTAATTGTTCTTCGGATAATTTAAAGTCCATATTTTACTATTATTTACTGTGCGTGCATAACACGCAATTCGTACTTTTTGATGAAAATAAATCGGGATAACCCAGGTATTTTTAATAATCTTACAAATATAAGTGATAATATGATAGTTTTAATGTTTTTTTTATTTTTTGACACAATCATTTTTTACAGGTCGAGGACATAAATCTTTTTATTTCAGAACAACAATTAAATCTCTTAGATAACTAACAAAAAGAAGACAATTTTAATTGTAATAATTTTATTTTATTTAGGCTTTTGCCATATTTAGTTTTTTATATTTGTGAGAATACTTTTTGACTATTATTTTGATGTATTGTAATACCACTGTCATATGACTCAATTCTAACCTCCTTTTGGGAGGATTATTTTTTAATTAGGACATATGGAAACAATTTTTATAATTGTTTAAAACAGAGAATTATTTATTAAATGAGTTGAAATTTTATAAATGAAAGATTTATTAAAAAAATACGAAAATAAAGCACCAGAGATAATTTTTAATTGGAAAGATTCTGAAACTGAAGCAGAAGGCTGGACAGTGATTAATTCCTTAAGAGGTGGTGCAGCAGGGGGCGGTACAAGAATGCGGTTGGGATTGGATATGAACGAGGTTCTTTCTCTAGCTAAAACAATGGAGGTTAAATTTACAGTGTCAGGTCCGGAAATAGGAGGAGCTAAATCGGGGATTAATTTTGATCCCAATGACCCAAGAAAGAAAGATGTTCTTAGACGTTGGTATAAAGCCGTGTCTCCATTATTAAAAAGTTATTACGGAACGGGAGGAGATCTTAATGTAGATGAAATTAATGAAGTTATTCCGATCACTGAAGAATGCGGAGTTTGGCATCCTCAAGAAGGTGTATTTAATGGTCATTTTCAGCCAACAGAGGCAGATAAGATCAATAGAATAGGGCAATTAAGACAAGGGGTTATCAAGGTTTTAGAGAATACCACGTTCTCGCCAGATGTTTCCCGAAAGTATACCGTAGCCGATATGATTACTGGATATGGAGTTGCTGAAGCTGTTCGGCATTATTATGATATATATGATGGTAGTATAAAGGGAAAAAGAGCTGTGATACAGGGTTTTGGCAATGTTGGCTCAGCAGCAGCATATTATCTTTCTGAAATGGGAGTAAAAGTTGTTGGAATTATTGATCACGTCGGAGGACTAATTAAAGAAGATGGATTTTCATTTAACGAAATAAAAAATTTATATTTAAATAAAAAAGGAAACAAACTCTACAGTGAAACATTAATTCCGTTTAAAGAATTGAATGAAAAGATTTGGTCTCTACCTACTGAAATCTTTGTTCCTTGTGCAGCATCTCGATTGATAACCAAAGATCAGATTACTCAGATGATCAATGCTGGTTTAGAAGTTATATCTAGTGGGGCTAATGTTCCTTTTGCAGATGAAGAAATATTTTTTGGTCCTATAATGGAGTATACTGATGAAAGAGTAAGTCTGATTCCCGATTTCATTTCTAATTGTGGAATGGCAAGAGTTTTTTCGTATTTTATGGAACGAAGAGTGCAAATGACAGATGAAGCCATTTTTATGGATACTTCAGAAACAATAAAAAAAGCGATTCAAAACACTTATAATAACAATCAAACAAAAACTAATATAAGTAAGACAGCATTTGAGATTGCTCTTAAACAGTTGTTGTAATATTAATCGTATAACCAAGTACAAACTATGTTCAAGTATTTTCTAGGTAGTAGTCCGAAATGGTTCAAAACCGTGATGATCGGATTTTTAATTTTCAATGTATTTTCTTTATATATTTTAGGACCAACAGTAACAGCGTGGTTATTTATCGGGGAGTTTATTTTTACGCTGGCAATGGCTTTAAAGTGTTATCCCTTGCAGTCAGGAGGGATATTGGCTATACAAGCTTTGGCATTAGGGTTGACTCATCCTATGTATAAATTAGATCATGGAAAAATTGTGTACGATGAATCAGGAAAAGGAATTAAAGGAGGGGTGTTGCTCGAAGTCGAACAAAACTTAGAAGTAATATTGTTGTTAGTCTTCATGGTAGCAGGTATTTATTTTATGAAACCTTTATTGATGTACATTTTTAGTAAAGTATTCACTAAAATCAAATCTAAAATGGTTTTATCTTTACTGTTTGTGTTTTTGTCAGCTGTACTTTCGGCATTTTTGGACGCACTAACGGTAACTGCTGTTCTAATAAGCGTAGCTGTAGGATTCTATGGAGTTTACCATAAAATTCATTCGGGTTCTGGGGACTATGATGAGAGTGGAGTACTTGACAGGAAAGAATTAAGTGGAGAAACTCTGGAGCAATTTAGAAGTTTTCTACGTAGCTTGGTTATGCACGGTGTGGTAGGTACAGCGCTTGGCGGTGTTTGTACTTTGGTAGGAGAACCACAAAACCTATTGATCGGAGAGAGAATGGGATGGGATTTTATTCAATTCTTTTTGAATATGGCACCAATCACACTGCCGGTTTTAGCAGCGGGATTAGTGACTACTGTAATTTTAGAGGCCACAGGAACTTTTGGATTTGGAGCAAAATTACCAGAAGTAGCACGTAGAATTATAGAAAGTTATACCGAAGAAGAAGATGCAAATAGATCTGATCAATCAAAATATGGATTAATCATACAGGCAGTATCGGCAATACTTCTTATCGTTGGTCTGGCGATGCACCTTGCTCCGGTTGGATTTATAGGATTGGCCTTAATTATAGTTCAAACTGCATTTATGGGAATTACCGATGAGCATCAATTAGGACCTGCTTTTGAAGAGGCGCTGCCATTTACCGGTTTGCTGGTTGTATTTTTTGTGATCGTTGCGATGATTCATGATCAACATCTTTTTACTCCTATTATCGATTGGGCACTAACGTTAAAGCCCGAAGACCAGCCAGCAATGTTTTATGCAGCGAATGGAGTATTATCCATGATAAGTGACAATGTTTTTGTCGCTACAGTGTATATAGGAGAAGTTAAACAAGCATTTGATAGCGGTGCAATATCAAGGGAACAGTTTGAAAAATTAGCAATAGCAATTAATACCGGAACAAATTTACCAAGTGTTGCAACACCTAATGGTCAGGCAGCGTTCTTATTTTTACTAACCTCTTCTTTGGCACCGCTTATAGGGTTGTCATATACCAAGATGGTTAAAATGGCATTGCCTTATACAATCGTGCTAGGAGGAGCAGGTTTATTGGGAATTATATATGTCCTATAAGAAGAAATTATATACTTAACCTACAGAAATAACGTTAGTATACTAACACTAAATTAACAAAATCAAAATGATGTATTTATCTATGCTTGGTGCTATAGCCCAAAACACCAAAGAAATTGACCCAGAAGTTGAACAGAAGTCACTATCCATAATGGATCTGTTGTTTAGCGGAGGAACAGGTGCAGTAGTTATTATTTCTATTCTTTTCGTATTGCTTTTTGTAGCTGTTTATATTTATTTTGAAAGGCTTTTTGCCATAAAAGCAGCATCAAAATACGACGAAAGCTTTATGAGTAAAATAAGAGATAATGTGGCAAGTGGAAAAATTGAAGCAGCAAAAATCTTGTGTGCACAAACCAATAATCCAGTAGCCAGATTAACCGAAAAAGGAATTTCAAGAATCGGACATTCATTAGAAGATATTAATAAAGCAATAGAGAATGCTGGTAGACTTGAGGTTTATAAACTTGAAAAAAATGTAAGTATTTTGGCTACTGTTGCTGGTGCTGCTCCTATGATTGGTTTCTTAGGAACGGTGATTGGAATGATTATAGCATTTCATAATCTGGCATCCAGTTCGGGAACCGCAGATATGGGAGTTTTGGCTGAAGGAATTTATACTGCGATGACAACAACCGTTGGAGGATTAGTTGTAGGTATTGTAGCGTATATAGGATATAACCATTTAGTTGTACGTACTGATAAGGTAATTCATAGCATGGAAGCCAATGCTGTTGATTTCCTTGATTTGTTAAACGAACCCGCTTGATATGAATCTAAGAGGAAGAAATAAAGTTAGTCCAGAATTTAGTATGTCATCTATGACAGATATTGTATTTCTGTTATTGGTATTCTTTTTACTTACTTCTCCTGCAATTACGCCGGAAGCGTTGGATTTAATACTGCCAAAAGCCAAAGGTAAAAGTTCAAACGTGCAAAATATATCAGTAAGTATTACCAATAAGCTCCAATATTATATAGATGATGAACGGATTAGTCAAAGTAGACTAGAGTCGACATTAGTGTCTAGATTACAGGGGCAAAATGAGCCTACTATTATTTTGAGAGCAGAAGAAGGAGTGCCCATCGAAAAAGCCGTAGGGGTAATGGATATTGCAAATCGAAATAAATATAAAGTTATACTAGCTGTGAAACCAGATTGATTATGCTTAAATTAGATACGAAACATAAGAGAAAATCATTTGTGCTAACGATATTTTTGCATATAGGGATTATCTTATTATTATTCTATCTAAGTCTAAGCTATATCGTTCCGGAGGAAGAAAGCGGAATTGCAGTAAACTTTGGAACTACAGCTACAGGGTCAGGTAAGGTTCAACCTAATAAACCGATCAAAACATCTCCCAAAAATACTACTCCAGAATCTGCTCAAGTGCCTCCTGAAACTCAGGAAGAGTCTACCGAGATTAAAGAAGAGGTAGTTACCCAGGATACAGAAGATGCACCAGTAATTGATAAAAAGCCAAAGAAGGAACTGAAAAAAAAGGTAGAGAAACCTAAAAAGAAGCCAGAAAATACTACAGTAAAAAAACCGGTAAAAAACCCCGTAGAAGAAAAACCTAAAAAGAAGGTCGAAGAAAAGAAGCCTGACCCAAAACCGGATAAATCTACGTTGGATATCTTAAATAGTTTTTCAAATGGCCCCAAAAATGATGGTAAGGCTAATGGTGGAGAAGGTAATGATAGGTCACCAGGCGATAAAGGAAGTCCCAACGGAGACCTTAATGCCAAATCATATTATGGAAACGGTAAAGGATTAGATGGAGATGGAAATTATCGATTAGGAGGTCGCAAAGCGCTTAATAAAGAAAAATTCGTTCAGGATTGCAATGAGTCTGGTATCGTGGTGGTAAAAATAGAAGTAAATCAAGGTGGTAAAGTGGTAAAGGCTACTCCCGGAGTGAAAGGAACTACCAATAGTGCTTCATGTTTAATGGAGCCGGCAAAAAGAGCAGCATTAGCAACCAAATTTAATAGTGATTCTAAAGCTCCAGTGAAACAAATAGGAACTATAATTTATCAATTTAAACTTTCGGAATAATAAAGAACATGAATTATAGGGAAACCTTGGATTGGATGTTTACACAACTACCAATGTATCAACGTCAAGGAGCGAGTGCTTATAAAATTGACTTGAACAATACGATTCAATTCGCAAAATATCTTGGAGATCCTCAGGATGATTTTAAAAGTATTCATATTGGAGGAACTAATGGAAAAGGTTCTACAAGTCACATGCTTGCCTCTATTCTTCAAGAAGCAGGTTATCAAGTAGGGTTATATACTTCTCCCCATTTAAAAGATTTTAGAGAACGTATTCGAATTAATGGTAAAGAAATATCAAAGAAGTACGTTGTTAATTTTATAAGTGATCACCAATCATATTTTGAGGAGAATCATTTATCTTTTTTTGAGATGACGGTAGGAATGGCATTTCAATATTTTTCAGAATTTAAGGTTGATATTGCTGTAATAGAAGTTGGTTTAGGGGGCAGGTTGGATTCAACTAATATTATAAGGCCCGAGCTTTCAGTAATTACCAATATAGGCCTAGATCATACAGAATTTTTGGGGGATACTTTATCTAAAATAGCGACTGAAAAAGCAGGTATTATTAAAAATAATATACCTGTAATAATTGGAAGAACAACTCCCGAGACGAAAAAAGTATTTACTAAAAAAGCCAAAGCTTGTAATAGCGATCTATACTTTGCTGCAGCATATGAAGGGGCATTGTGTACTTCAGATTTAAAGGGAACCTATCAGAAAGAGAATATAAGAACGGTTTTACAAACAATTACAGTTTTAAGGAGTAAAGGATGGAATATAGGCGAAAAGGCTATTCGAAACGGTCTTAATAACGTAATTACAAATACAGGTATATTAGGTAGGTGGCAAATTTTACAAAATAAACCTAAGGTGATTTGTGATACAGCTCATAATACAGATGGATTGAAAATGGTTTTAAATCAATTATCAGAAGAATCATACGAGAAGCTTCATATTATCTTGGGAGTAGTAAATGATAAAGATTTGGATTCTATTTTATCACTTTTTCCTAATACGGCGGCATATTATTTTGCAAAACCAGATATTCCTAGGGGGTTAGATGAAAAAAAACTGAGAGAGAAAGCAGAAAATTATAATTTAAAAGGTAAGGATTATAATTCTGTAAAAGAAGCATATAATGCTGCATTACAAGAAGCTACAAGTGAAGATTTGATATACGTTGGAGGAAGTACGTTTGTAGTGGCAGAAATAATTTAATTTTTCTTTAAAATTCTTTTGGTAGACTATAAAACTGTCTTATATTTGCATCCGCAATCGCAAGATAGCGGGCGCGTAGCTCAGTTGGTTCAGAGCACTTGGTTTACACCCAAGGGGTCAGGGGTTCGAATCCCTTCGCGCCCACGAAGGCTTCCAGAAATGGAAGCCTTTTTTACTTTATGTAAGATTTGTTTTAATTCATTACATTTATTAAATGGTGGATTCATTACTCTTTATTCCCGATATTTCAGGCTTTACACATTTTGTTCAAAATACAGAAATAGAGCATAGTCAACATGTAATTTCAGAGTTGTTAGAAATCCTGATAACTGCGAATACTCAAAATCTTAAACTCGCCGAAGTAGAGGGAGATGCGTTGTTTTTTTATAAGGAAAATGAAATTCCTTCACAAGAAAAGCTTCTTGCTCAAATCGAAACCATGTTTACAGTATTCTATAGTCATCTGAAGCTGTTAGAAAAAAATCGTATTTGTCCTTGTAATGCCTGTGCAACTGCACCTAATTTGCAATTAAAAATTATTGTTCATTGCGGAGAGTTGCAATTTATTACAGTTCAGGAAAAACGAAAACCCTTTGGACAAATAGTTATAGAAGCTCATCGATTACTTAAGAATTCGATTCAAAGTGATAACTATGCCCTGGTAAGTGATAGTGTTGCAAAAATAATAGGTCTCCCCGTTGATTATAAAAGTAAATTGTATCATTTCAATCAAGGTGCTGATAGTTACGACAGTTCTGAAATTGGATATTTATTTTCTAAAATAGATAAGAACAACTTAAAACTTAATCCATTTGCGGTTCCCGAGGTTGTAGATTTTAAATGGCCTCCAAGTATCATTTTTATTAGAAATCTTGAAATATCTGCTAACCAGTTGTTAGAATATATTACCAACTATAGTTATCGACATTATTGGGTAAAGGGAGTCGAAAAGTTTGAATATAACCCTGAGGAAGTTACTAGGTTAGGAACTGAACATGTATGTATTGTCGATGGAAAGCGGTTGAATTTTACAACAGTGACAAAAGAAGTAGATCCTGATTCACTTATCTACGGCGAACTTACTACAGATGTTCCAATAGAAGCTTTATATCAATTTTTTATAATAAAACCTAAATCAGAAAATACTTGTCAACTGACAGTGGAGATATATCCGAAGGCAAAATCAATATTCACCAAGTTATTATTGACACTTTTGATGAAAAGAGCAATTAGAAAATCTCTGAAAACATCTTTAGACAATCTTGAGACATTCATTAAACAAGATAGTGTCTCCTGTTAAAGCAAATCTAATATGCGTTCAAGTTTCATTCCACGAGATCCCTTAATAAGGAGTATACTTTCTTTGTTTTTTAACGCTAACGACCAATTATCTTTAAGGTCATCAAAGGATTTATATTTTTTAATACGTGGATCATTATTTTCTGTACTATAAAAATTACTTCCGATTAGATGAATTTCATGAACCGCTGTACTCACTATAAAATCTGCTATTTTTTGATGTTCGGCTTTAGCTTCATCTCCTAATTCGAACATATCACCAAGGAAAGCAATCTTATGGTCAAGATTTTTTAAAATATCAAAATTCTTTATTGCTGCCTCCATACTTGTTGGATTGGCATTGTAGGCATCTAAAAGAATAGTGCAATTATCTTTTTCAATTATCTGAGATCGATTATTCAAAGGGATATAGGACTCAATAGCTTGTTTAATATAATCTGCATCAATTTTGAAATAATTACCTATGGCAATGGCAGCAGCTATGTTGGTAAAGTTATATGCACCAATTAAATTACTTTCAATGATTTGATTTTGATACGATACAACCACATTAGGATTAGTGTCGAGGAATTTGATTTTGACATCATTTTCATCACCCTGGGAAAAACTATAGATTTTTAGATCTTTGGCTGCTTTTACCAGCTTTGGATCTTCTGCATTAATAAATGCTAATTTGTTATTTTGTTTTAGATGTCGGTAAAGCTCTGTCTTTCCTTTTAAGACACCTTCTATCCCCCCAAAACCTTCTAAATGTGCTTTACCTATGTTTGTGATGTAGCCATAATCAGGTCTAGCAATAGAACATAAGAAATCAATTTCTCTTTGGTGATTTGCTCCCATTTCAACAATTCCTATTTCGGTTTTTTTGGTCATTGATAATAAGGTAATGGGTACTCCGATATGATTATTTAGATTACCTATTGTAGCCGTAGTTCTAAATTTAGTAGAAAGAACATTATTGATTAATTCTTTGGTTGTTGTCTTTCCATTACTTCCTGTAAGTGCAATAATAGGTACCTTTAGGTACTCTCTGTGATAGGTAGCCAGTTCTTGTAAAGTTTGAATAACATTCTTGACCAAAATGTGCTTTTCAGACGTTTTATATACTGCTTCATCAATTATTGAATATGCTGCACCAAGTTCCAGGGCTTGACTTGCGTAGGTGTTCCCATTAAAGTTTTCTCCCTTTAATGCAAAAAATATAGTATTAGATTCAATTTTTCTTGTATCTGTGCAAATGCCATTACTCTCTAAAAATATTTGATGTATTCTACTAATATCCATTTGGCAAAAATAAATTAAAAAACCCTGAACAATTATTGTTCAGGGTTTTTTATTTATAACGAACTTTAATATTCTATAATTATTGACCTCTTGGTTTTTGGTGTCTTGGTGTTTTCTTCTTTCTCGCTTTAGTACCAACTCTAGACATTGCGTTTCTGAAACCGATATAATCGGTAGCCATATCCTGGGGTAAGAATCTTCTTTGTGCAGGATCTAACCAATACGCTCTGTCTTTCCATGATCCACCTTTGTAAACACGAACGTTATCATCTACAATAGTAGTTCTTTTACTAGACTCATCATATCTTCTATCTAATTTTGTGCTATCTTCTGCATCTGGACCTACGTAATGAATAGGAGCGTTGTACATTCTTCTATTAGGTAGATTCTCATCTTGGTATCCTTCAAAATATCTTGAAGAACTTTTATCACCATCTCTATAATTTCTGTTGTCACTATCAGTAAAGTTAGTTCTCATGTATGTATCCTCATCTGTAATAGGAACCTGTAAAATTCCACCAGGTAATACACGAGCAATAATCTTACCATTACTAAGTGTGTCGTATACTATAGAATCGGTCATTACTACTTTTACAGTTCCATCAGGATTAATAGCGTTTTTGGTATAAACATTACCTCTATAGTAGTTAAAATCATTGTATTCATCATCTACGATAGGTCTGTATACATCGGCAACCCATTCTGCAACGTTTCCTGCCATATCATATAACCCATAATCATTAGGATCATAAGATTTTACAGGGGCGGTGATATCTGCACCGTCATCACTCCATCCGGCAATTCCACCATAATCACCATCACCTTGCTTAAAGTTGGCCAATTGATCTCCTCGTGTTCTTCTTTTTCCGGAACGTGTATATTTTCCGCTCCAAGGGTATTTTTTTCTACCTCTATATATATTGTAACTTCTTATTTCTACAAGACCTAAAGCTGCATATTCCCATTCTGCTTCGGTTGGGAGTCTATATTTTGGAAGAAGTAATCCATCCTTACGTTGTATGTATAAACCAGTAGAATCATTACGTTTTTCATACTGCTCTGATTTTCTACCTCCTCGAATAGCTTCATCATTACCCCCATAAGTTTGTGAAGGAGCATTTAAATATGTTTCAGTGTCAAAAGTACTTTCTGCCGAAACGTCTTCAAATGGTGCATTTTGTTTTATTACTTGCTCTTCTTCAAGAATTCTTTCGTTAACGCGATTAGTTCTCCAATTACTAAATTCTACTGCTTGAATCCAATTAACCCCAACAACCGGGTAGTTAGCGTAAGCAGGATGACGCAGATAGTTGTTGGTCATCATTTCATTGAACCCTAAACGATTTCTCCATACAAGGGTATCAGGAAGAGCACCATAATAAATATTTCTATATTTTGGTTCAGTAGGAGGATACACGCCTTTCAACCAGTCAAGGTATTCCAAATACATAATATTGGTCACCTCAGTTTCATCCATATAAAATGATTGTACATGTTGTTGGGTAGGGGTGTTATTCCAATCATGCATCACATCATCTTGTACACGACCCATAGTAAAAGTACCTCCTTCAATAAATACTAAACCTGGTCCTGTTTCTTGCTCTTTATAATTTGTAGCTACTTGAAAACCACCATCTTTGGAATTGTATTTCCAACCTGTGGCCCTAGAACTGCTCCCATAGTCGTTTTTGGTACAACTAAACAGTAATACACTAACGGAAAGTGCCATCAGCGACCTAAAAATAAACGCGTTTTTCATAATCTTAAGTTCGTTAAAGTAGAATTAGGGCTTGCAATATAATAATAAACGTTAAATTTACCCCAAATTTTTTAAAATATTATCAATTCATAGTTTTATATGAATTTCCAACGACTTTGGTTTAACGCAATATTTCTAAAAATATTATTTATCGCCAAATAAAAACTACAAAATTTCGGCGGTCAAAAAAAATACTTTTCTGCTGCTTTAGCCTATTTCTTCTGTGTTTAGAGTTAAAGTGTTTAAAATGAAATGCTTATTTTCTATTTTGTGTGCTTTTATCAACTTAAAAGTATTTTTTTCCATGTAGATAATTAAAAAAGAGCTGTATATACAAGATATTTGTAAATTGCGCGTTAACAAAAGAGTGCGCAAAAATTTAAACAGCTCACTATTCTTTAATCACTAAATAACTATATATTTGTCAAACTCAATTTTTGCAGGTATGAAAAAAACACAAATACTTGGGCTATTAGTATTAACTTTTCTAAAGTTTAATGTTCAGGCACAAGAGAACAGGGCAATTACAACAGCCACACCTTTTTTATTAATTGCTGCTGATGCCAGAGCTGCTGGTTTGGGAGATCAGGGAGTCGCTACTTCACCAGACGCATTTTCGCAACAATGGAATCCAGCCAAATATGCGTTTATTAAAAGTAAACAAGGAGTAGGTGTAAATTACACTCCTTATCTTAGTAATCTGGTTAATGACATATTTTTGGGTAGCCTTAATTATCATAATAGGATTAATGAGAGAAGTGCGGTAGCGGCTAGTTTTAGATATTTTAGTTTGGGAGATATTGAGTTTAGACAAACAGCAGATGGTGCAGCCAATACTCAAAGACCTAATGAATTTACCGTAGATGTTTCTTATGCGTTAAAGCTTAGTGATCATTTTTCTATGGCGGTAGCAGGGCGTTATCTAAGATCAGATTTAAGATTACAAACAGAGAACGCCGATGATGCTAGTGCTGCAGGAAGTTTTGGTGTAGATATTGCCGGTTTCTTTAGAAGTAACGAAATTGCTTTTAATTCGTTTAATGGTCGATGGAGAGGAGGGTTTAATATTTCTAATATTGGTCCAAAGATTAGCTATGATAACACTGACAATAATGAAAACTTTATTCCAACAAACTTCAGAATAGGTGGAGCTTTTGATTTTATTTTTAATGAAGATAATAGAATATCACCTTCTTTAGAATTTAGTAAGTTATTAGTGCCTAGTCCCCAAGATTTTGATGGAGATGGTGATATCGACGCAGAAGATAATCGAGAATATCAAGATATTAGCGAGTTTAGTGCTATTTTCTCTTCGTGGGGAGATGCAGATGGAGGTTTTAGTGAAGAATTGAAAGAAATTACCTGGTCATTAGGTGCAGAGTATATGTATCGCGATGTATTCGCTTTTAGAACCGGATTCTTTCATGAAAGTGATGAAAAAGGAGCTCGTCAATTTCTATCTCTAGGAAGTGGATTTAGATACAATATCGTTAACCTGGATGTATCTTATTTATTTTCAACATCTTCAGTTAGAAGTCCGCTTGAAGGAACATTGCGTTTTGGTCTTACTTTTAACTTTGGGGATGAATATATCGACTAGAGTTCAAACAAAAATAGTATAAATATTACAGAAAGTATCAAACTCCAGAGTTTGATACTTTTTTTGTTTGTAGTACATTGTGGTGCTATTTTAAGTAAGGGCTATGAAGGAAATAGAGATTAAATCGGTATTAGAGGTGTTCGACTCTTTTGACGAATTGCCAGAAGATATTCAAAAACTTATGCATCAATCAATGATTGTTAGGGACAAAGCATATGCTCCTTATTCAGAGTTTTTGGTGGGAGCCGCGTTGTTATTAGAAAACGGAGAGGTAATTTTAGGAAATAATCAGGAAAATGCATGTTATCCATCAGGTCTATGTGCAGAACGAACGGCGATTTATTACGCCGGAGCAAATTTTCCTGAAGTTCCTGTTTTGAAAATGGCACTTTGTGCTAAATCTTTAAAATATCAATTGCTAACTCCAACACCTCCCTGTGGTGCATGTAGACAAGCTATAGGAGAATATGAGTTAAAACAGAAAAAGCCTATAGAGATCTATTTCATGGGAGAAACAGGAAAAGTTGTTAAATCTAAATCGCTGGTAAATTTATTGCCACTTACTTTTGATAATTCGTATCTATAACGTTTTCGTCGATTTAATTATAAAACTCCTTTTCCCTTAATTTCGAATATGTTATTTTTGTTTTTCGTTCTTTTAATAAAATAGGGAATAAACTAAAGAATTACTGGTTTTATAACCAGTTTGTTATTCATATATCACTACAATTGTAAATGAAAAAAGTAACCAAAGAAGTTTACCTTAATTGGTATGAAGAAATGCTTTTCTGGAGAAAGTTTGAAGACAAGCTTGCTCAAGTATATATTCAGCAGAAAGTAAGAGGTTTTTTACACTTATATAATGGTCAAGAGGCCATATTAGCTGGAGCTTTGCATGCGATGGACCTCACCAAGGATCGAATGATTACTGCCTATCGTAATCATGTACAACCTATAGGGATGGGAGTCGATCCTAAACGTGTTATGGCCGAACTCTTCGGTAAAGGCACGGGTACCTCACAAGGTTTAGGAGGATCCATGCATATTTTCTCAAAAGAACATCGGTTTTATGGTGGTCATGGAATAGTTGGAGGGCAAATTCCTCTAGGAGCTGGTCTCGCGTTTGCTGATAAATATAGTAAGAGAGATTCAGTCACTTTAACTTTTATGGGGGATGGAGCTACACGTCAGGGATCATTACATGAAACCTTTAATTTGGCGATGCTTTGGAATTTACCAGTAGTATTTTGTGTAGAAAATAATGGATATGCCATGGGTACTTCTGTTGAAAGAACGGCGAATCATCCTGATATATGGAAATTAGGATTGGGTTACGAAATGCCTTGCGGCCCGGTAGATGCTATGAATCCCGTTAAGGTAGCTGAAGCAATGGATGAAGCCATTACCAGGGCCAGAACAGGAGGCGGGCCTACATTCTTAGAGTTAAAGACATATAGATATAGAGGACACTCAATGAGTGATGCTCAAAAGTATAGAACCAAAGAAGAAGTTGCAGAGTACCAGAAAATAGATCCAATTACACAAGTATTGGATATCATTAAAGAGAAAAAATATGCAACCGATGAGGAAATAGCTACTATTGATAAGAGAGTAAAAGAAAGGGTTGCAGAGTGTCAAAAATTTGCAGAAGAATCACCGTTCCCAGAAAAAAGTGTGATGTATGATGTTGTATACGAGCAAGATGATTACCCGTTTTTACCACACAAATTACAATAAAATATGGCTACAGTAATAAATATGCCACGGTTAAGTGACACAATGGAAGAAGGTGTTGTTGCAAAGTGGCTTGTTAAAAAAGGAGATAAAATTAGCGAAGGTGATATCCTGGCAGAGATAGAAACCGATAAGGCAACTATGGAGTTTGAATCTTTCTATGAAGGTACACTGCTTCATATTGGTATAGAAGAGGGTGAAACGGCTCCTGTGGACAAATTGTTGGCAATAATCGGAGATGAGGGCGAAGATATTTCAGGTTTACTAAAGGGAGATGTTTCTTCAGAAGCTGAAGCACCGAAAGAAGAAAAGACAGAGGCGGTAGTTTCTGAGTCAGGCAAAAGTAATGCAATTCCAGAAGGAGTTGAAATAATTACGATGCCACGCCTTAGCGATACTATGGAAGAAGGTACAGTTGCGACCTGGTTGAAAAAAGTGGGTGATACCGTAGAAGAAGGCGATATTCTGGCAGAAATAGAAACCGATAAAGCGACGATGGAATTCGAATCTTTCTATAACGGTACCTTACTGCATATCGGGATTGAAGAAGGCCAGACAGCTCCTGTTGATGTTCTTCTTGCCATTATTGGGCCAGCAGGGACTGATGTTTCGGGGATTAAAGATGGAGCCCCGGTTTCTACTCCTTCTGCAAACAAAGAGGCTACAAAAGAAACAAAAAGCGAGACTAAATCTGAACCAACTACAACAAATACCACTACCGAAGGAGGTAGAATATTTGCATCGCCACTAGCTAAGAAAATTGCAGCAGATAAAGGGATTGATCTTTCACAAGTAAAAGGAACAGGGGAGAACGGACGCATTGTAAAAAAAGACGTTGAGTCATTCACTCCAAGCGCCACAGCAGTAGAAACTTCAGCTCCGGCTAAAGAAGAAACTTCCGCTCCGGTGGTACAAGCTTTTGTGCCTGCTGGTGAAGTAAGTTTTGAAGAAGTAAAGAATTCGCAAATGCGCAAGGCGATTGCCAAAAGCCTTTCTGCTTCCAAATTCACAGCTCCTCATTACTATCTTACTATCGAGGTCGATATGCAAAATGCAATGGTATCACGCAAAAATATTAATGAACTACCTGATACCAAAGTGTCTTTTAATGATATGGTAGTTAAAGCTTGTGCCATGGCACTTCGCAAACATCCCCAGGTAAATACACAATGGACAGATGCCGCTACTCAATATGCGAAACATATAAGTATTGGCGTTGCAGTTGCTGTACCAGATGGATTGGTTGTTCCTGTGTTACCTTTTACTGATCAAATGTCTCTGACCCAAATAGGCGCTAAAGTTAAAGATTTGGCTGGAAGAGCTCGAAATAAAAAACTTACTCCGCAAGAAATGAGTGGGAGTACTTTTACAGTATCTAATTTGGGAATGTTTGGTATTCAAGAATTTACTTCGATCATTAACCAACCCAACTCGGCAATTTTATCGGTTGGTGCTATTATAGAAAAGCCAGTGGTTAAGGATGGACAAATCGTTGTTGGCAATACAATGAAAGTTACCTTGGCTTGCGATCACAGAACAGTAGATGGTGCAACAGGTGCTCAATTCTTACAAACATTACGACAATATCTTGAAAATCCAGTGACGATGCTGGCGTAATCTCGAGATTAAATATTTATCAAAATCCCACTTCATTCAATGTGGGATTTTTTTACCTTTAACCAAAACTAGATGCTCATGAAAAGATATATGTACATACTATGTATTTCTATTTTATTTATTAATTGTAAACAAATTACTTCTGCACAACCGCAAATTAAAGACTCAGAAACTGAGGCTTTAGTGACTACTAAAACTTCAGATGTAAAAGCTATCATGAATTTCCTTGCTAGTGATGAACTGCAGGGAAGGGATACTGGAAGCCAAGGTTTGGAGAAAGCCGCACAGTTTATAGAAAAAGAATTTAAAAAGTATGGTGTACAACCTTATTTTGATACCTATAGGGATGCTTTTGACGCCAAAGGAACAGCAACATATAATGTGGTAGGCTATTTAGAAGGCCAAGATAAATCCCTGGCAAATGAATTTATTGTCGTTGGAGCTCATTTTGACCATATTGGTGCGGGAAAAGATGTCAATGGCGATACGATTGCAAATGGTGCCAATGATAATGCAGCAGGAAGTACAGCTGTAATTTCGTTAGCAAAACAATTTGCTAAACTAAAAAACAATAAGAGAAGTATTCTTTTTGTATTATTTGGAGCTGAAGAAAGAGGTTTATTGGGATCTGCACATCTTGCTAAAGTTTTGAAAGAGGATAACATTGATCTATATACAATGGTAAATTTTGAAATGATTGGGGTTCCATTAAATGAAAAGGCCTATAAAGCCTATATCACTGGGTATGAAATATCTAATATGGCTGTGAAAATTAACGAGTATGTGGGATCAGAATTAATTGGATATCTTCCAAAAGCAAAAGAATATCAATTGTTTCGTAGAAGTGATAATTACCCTTTTTATGAGCAATTTAATGTGCCTTGTCAAACAATTTCTACGTTCGATTTTACAAATTATGATTACTATCACCATGTAGACGACGAAGTGTCTGAAATGAATTTTGAATTCATGGCAGAATTAATTAATAATTGTGTTCCTGCAATTGCAAAAATGGCAAATACCCAAAGCAAGGAAATTAAATTAAACTAAAAAAATCCTTGTTTTTAAGATAGAACTTTTTTTAGATATCTTATGAAATGAGCCATAATGATTAGGTAAATACCAACCGACATGATTGTTAGCGAATTTCATACTTGCACTGAGCAAAGTCGAAGTGTGACAAATAAAAAACAATAAAAACAAACAGATGAAAAATATTATCATCACGGGAGCAAGTAGAGGAATTGGTTTTGAATTGGCACAGCTTTTTGCAAACGAAGGACACCAAGTTTTAGCTCTTTCTCGTAATTCTGTACCCATTTCTTCACTACAACATAAAAACATAAATACCTTCTCATTTGACATTTGTAAGTCTGATGATATCAATAAAATGGTTAATTATGTAAAAGAAGAGTGGGAAACAGTAGATATTCTAATCAATAATGCAGGAAAGTTACTTAATAAACCTTTCAAAGAGAGTACGCCTCAGGATTTTGAAGCTGTATATAAAGTGAATGTTTTTGGCGTTGCCGAGATTACCCGAATGCTGATCCCTTTTATGAAAGCAGAAAGTCACGTAGTGACTATAAGTAGTATGGGTGGGATACAAGGAAGCATGAAGTTTCCTGGATTGGCGGCATATAGCTCTAGTAAAGGAGCCGTGATTACATTAAGCGAATTATGGGCAGAAGAATACAAAGAAAGTGGCATTGCTTTTAATGTGCTTGCTTTAGGGGCGGTACAGACCGAAATGCTTGAAGAAGCTTTCCCCGGGTATCAAGCACCTCTAACCGCATTAGAAATGGCAACATATGTTAAAGATTTTGCGCTAACCGGTAATAGATATTATAACGGAAAAGTATTACAGGTATCAAGTAGTACTCCTTAAAATATTGAGATAAACATACTCTTTAGAAGCCTGCAACATAAGTATTCTGTAAACTTAAATATTTATAAAATTGAGTTACATTAAAGATTTCTTTCAACTCTTCATTTTGAAAGTAAATCAGGTTACTAATGCTTTTTGATTTTTCTGTAGTAGATAAATTGGATTGTAATATTTTGTTTGCCTTAAGTGAATATTTAAAGATGTTTTTCTCTAAAATTTTGCTTGTTTGAATGGTAAGATTTAGTTCTTTTTGTAATTCAAGTGTTTTTTCTATTGCTAATTGCTTAAGAATTTGTTTGTCATTTTTTTGGTTCTCTATTTGAGTTTGCGCAGAGCTAAAGGTGTAAGTAAACAGAACAAGAAGGATGGCTAGTGTTCTCATGTCGTTGAGTATTTGTGGTTTGTGTTATATGTTAATTATCGATTTTAAAAATATTAATATTTGATTAACAACAAGTTAAATATGATGAATACTCGATAAATGTTAATATTTAATCGGTCAAGAACATAATTTTGAAGTTTTACAGTAGTTTTTTGATGATAAAACCGTATCAATTAATTATTATGATTTATAATTCAGCGTAACCTTGGTTTAGACGGCATCTTTTAAGTAAAAATTGAATAAAATCTAAAAATATCGTACATGCATTTTGTACGACTTTAATCGATCTCGAAATAATAAAACCGGATGTTACTCTCATAAGGTTAATTTTGTATTTTGTACCCGTGAAGGAAATACTTGCCAGATATATCCCAGAAAGAGCAGTAGATATGGCATTTGACTTGATAGTCAAATGTAATGTGCATCTCAAAATAGTCAATAATAGAGTGACAAGACATGGTGATTATCGAAAAATGCCAGATGGCAGACATCAAATCACTGTGAATACTTCGCTTAACAGATATCGCTTTCTCATTACTTTAATTCATGAGATAGCACACCTGATAGCTTTTGAGAAATATGGAAGGTTCATCAAACCTCATGGGATAGAATGGAAACGAGTTTTTCAGCAATTGATGTTACCTTACATTAATCCAGAAGTTTTTCCACCAAAACTATTACCGGTTATCGCTAATCATTTTAGAAACCCTAAAGCAAGTAGTGATACCGATGAAATATTATCTTTAGCATTAAAACAATATGACCCAGAAAGTGATAAAAATTATATCTTTGAAATCCCCCTGGGGAGTACTTTTAGATTATACAACGGAAGAATCTTTAAGAGAGGTAATAAAAAAGTAAAAAGATACGAATGTGTCGAAATAAGTACAGGTAGAATCTACCTTTTTAATCCTAATGCAGAAGTAGAATTATTACATTAATTATGAATAAAAATTATTACGCCGTATTAATGGCTGGAGGAATAGGATCTAGGTTTTGGCCTGTAAGTACCACAGAGTTTCCAAAGCAATTTCACGATATGTTAGGAACCGGAGAGACGCTAATTCAACGTACCTTTTCAAGATTGTCCAAAATTGTCCCATCTCAGAATATATTTATCCTCACCAATGAGCGGTATAATGATTTGGTTCTTGAACAATTACCAGAGATAGAACAACGACAAGTTGTTACAGAACCTGCAATGCGTAATACGGCCCCATGTATTTTATATGCATCAATGAAGATACAAAAGGAAAATCCCAATGCCGTTATGGTGGTTGCCCCCAGTGATCATTGGATAGAAGATGAAGATGCTTTTGTGTCAAATTTAAAGCAATGTTTTGACTCATGCACTAAAAAAGATGTTTTGATGACTTTGGGGATTCAACCTACATTTCCAAATACTGGATATGGTTATATCCAATATAAAAAAGAAGATAAAGCAATAAAAAAAGTAGCTCAATTCACCGAAAAACCCGATTATGATACTGCGAAGAGATTTTTAGAAGAAGGGAATTATCTTTGGAATGCTGGAATTTTTATTTGGAGCGCTACAAGTATCATAAATGCTTTTGAAAAATTTCAAAAACAAATGACTTCTTTGTTTGAGCAAGGTAATGATGTATATAATACTGATCAAGAGAATGATTTTATATGTACTCATTATCCCCAAGCTGAAAATATCTCTATAGATTATGCAATTTTAGAAAAAGCCGAAAATGTTTACGTATTACCTGCTACTTTTGATTGGAATGATTTAGGTACCTGGGGATCATTATATGATAAATTAGATAAAAATGATGCCAAAAATGCTGTAGTAAATGCTCGTGTGTTATCACAAGAAGCTTCAGGTAATATGATTATGGCCTCAAATGATAAAATTGTTGTAGTAGATGGATTAGAAAATTATATTATTGTTGATAAAGATGATGTACTTTTAATTTATCCTAAAAAGAAAGAGCAGGACATTAAGCAGGTTCTTAAAAAAGTAAAAGACACCTACGGAGAACAATACGGTTAATACTTATGGAAGAAAACACAAATCAACCGTCACATCAAGATGAAGCAAGTGAATCTGTAAAAAGAGATGCGAAAGGGCTTTTTGCAAGTATTTCTAAATTTCTTGGAGAATTATTAAATATTAAATCAGAAACTGATAAGGATCAAACTATTGAAGATGTCAAAAAGGATATTCCTTTTAAAGGACACAATGCATGGATTTTGATCTTTTCCATTTTTGTCGCATCGATTGGTCTTAATGTGAGTTCTACTGCAGTTGTTATAGGAGCCATGTTAATCTCTCCATTAATGGGTCCGATTGTGGGAGTTGGACTATCTATTGCAATTAATGATATTGATACTTTACGAAGATCTTTGGTTAATTTGGGCGTGATGGTGGGACTAAGTGTCCTTGCGGCTACCTTATATTTCTGGGTTTCTCCTTTGACTGAATTGACTCCTGAATTAGAGGCCCGAACGGCACCAACCATTCTGGATGTGCTTGTAGCAATTTTTGGAGGTTTGGCACTTATCGTGGCCAAATCTAAAAAAGGAACCATGCCCAATGCTATTGCCGGAGTAGCAATCGCTACGGCCCTTATGCCACCGTTATGTACCGTTGGATACGGAATCGCAGAAGGAGGTCCCAAATATGCATTAGGAGCATTGTATCTGTTTTCTATAAATGCAATTTTTATCGCCCTAGCAACTTTTATTGTAGCAAAGTTATTGCGTTTCCCAATGCTACGATATGCTAATTCTGCAAAGCGAAGACGTACCGCTCAATTTGCCTCTTTATTAGCAATCCTTGTAATGATTCCGGCGAGTTATACATTTTATACCACCCTGTTAGAAAGTAACGCAGCACATGATTATAAGCTTTTTCTTGAAAATGATATCAATAGCAATGAAAACTTGTATTTGAGAAAAGACTTTTATAATTATAATGATAAAACCATAAAGTTATATTTTGATGGTGAAATGCCCGAAGCTGTAATGAGTGATCTTAAAAATGAGATTAAAAAGTACGATCATATAGGTGATTTTGAACTTACCATAAATGGTAACAAAGCGCGCGGATTAGATCAGGTGTCTAAGGCTTATGATCGCGCCATTGTTGAGCTGGACCGTATTGAAAAAGAAAATGGTAAACTTCTTGATCAAATTGAAGATCTCAAGATCCAAATTGCAGGGTTAGAAACTAGTCTAAATGAGGCTAATAAAGTAGCGTCTGTAGAGATATTACCTTATTTTAATATTTCTAAAGATGCCAAAATACGTTTTCCTGATCTCGAAACGTTAGGGTATGGTGAGGTTTTACAATCTAATTTCTTAAAAATGGATACGATACAAGTAATCTTTCCTAAATGGAAATTCCAGGTATCTGATAGCTTAAATACAGTACGTACAAAAGCACTTCGCGAATGGATTACTAAAGAGTTGAAGGCTGATACGTTATATGTTGAGTAGCCTCTAAAGCGTATACTAGATATGCAAATACGTGTTTCTGTAAAGTGTAGGTCTAAAATCGAAAAATCTTATGAACAGTAAAATTCTTTTAGTTTTATTTAGTTGTACACAAATTGGTTTTAGTCAAAATTCAGATGTCATGAAACTTCCCTACGAGCAAATCCCAGAGTATCCTTCAACGTATACTCCCGGGAACATTCTTTCACGATTTATTGACGGGTTAGGATATCGGTATTATTGGGCTACAGAAGGACTTAGCGCAAGAGATCTAAAATTCGCTCCATCTAAAGAAGGAAGAACAATGTTACAAACCTTGAGGCATATCAATCAGTTATCAAAAGGAATATTAAATGCTATACAAAACTTACCTAATATTAGAACTAATAATCAGCCAGAAGCTAATTTTGAGGAACTTAGAAAAGAAACCTTATTTAACTTCAAAAAGGTAAGTGAATTACTCTCAGAGAAGTCAGCAAAAGACGTAGCTGCCTACACAGTGATTTTTCAATCTGGAGAAAATCGAAGAGAGTTCCCCTTTTGGAACATGATCAACGGACAAATATCTGATGCTCTTTATCATGTTGGGCAAGTTGTCTCTTTTAGAAGATCATCTGGTAATCCTGTGAATCCAAAAGTAAATGTATTTATAGGTAAAACAGGCAATTAAAAATCATAGCCAAACCACTATGATTCAATATCGATCTAATCTCTGTTGGTCTGTCCAAGCATTCAATTACTTTAATAATATTCAACTGGTTGGATGTAGTTTCTAAGTGTTTGGGTAAAGGTGTTAATGACTACAAAGCATTTGCAATTGGTTACAAATCAATAGAAATCTGTTATATGATGTGTTACTAATGATTTGTAATTTAATGCGATAAAATTATAATCTGCAACAAAACAATGTATCAAGTTCTAATATAAATCAATAAAGGGTTTATGTTAATTAAAAAACCATTAACAACCACGTCCTTGTTTTCGATGCAATTTTTATCTAGGTTCGCTATACATTGTAATTTGATAGTTGACATATGATGATAGAAATTACACCACTCAATGATTTAACATCACATTTAAGGAGACTTACCAAAGGGAAATTGTGGCTGCAAGTAATCTTGGCTCTTTTATTAGGGATTGGTGTGGGTATTATATTAAACCCGTCTTTAGGTATCGTAGCTGAATCTTTTAGTGATTGGTTATCGAATTGGTTAGATCTTCCTGGTAAGGTTTTTTTACGATTGGTCCAGATGGTAATGATCCCGCTAATATTTGCCTCTATTATTTCGGGTATCGTAAGTAATAATCCAGAGCAATTAAAAACCATGGGATTGCGGTTATTAATTTATTTTGTTTTTACTACAGCTGTCGCAATTATGATTGGAGCAGCTTTAACCCTACTCATGAAACCCGGGGTTTTGGTAAACGAACTCGGTGGACTGCCTGGTGTTGAAGGAGAAAAAATAGTTACTAATGGAAACCTGCCGGATTTTCAAAATATACCTCAGACGATTTCAAACCTAATTCCTGATAATCCCTTAGAATCTATATTGTTAGGAGAAATGTTGGGAGTAGTCATTTTTACAATAATAATAGGTGTTGCCATTACACAACTTGAGGAAAGTATTGCGTTACCTATCATAAGGATGATTGAAGCTATTCAAAAAATATGTATGATTGTAGTGTCCTGGGCAATGTTATTAGTGCCTGTAGCCGTTTTTGGCCTTATTGCTGCGTTGTTGTCCGATTTGGGCGTTGAGGTATTGCTAGGGCTTGGATACTACATGATAGTAGTGCTTTTAGGACTAGCTTTACTTTTGGTTTTTTATATGGCGATATTGGTGGTGATTGGTAGAAGGAACCCCATACATTTCTTAAAAGCGGCTAGAGAACCTCAACTTCTTGCGTTTTCTACTGCTAGTTCTGCTGCGGTGATGCCCATGTCAATGAAAGTGGCAGATGAGCGGTTAAATGTTTCCTCGAATATTAGTGATTTCGTCATCCCTGTTGGGGCGTCTATCAATATGGACGGAACTGCACTTTTTCAATGTACTTCGGCTTTGTTTATTGCTCAGGCATATGGTATTGAGTTATCGATATTAAATCTACTGTTAATTACAATTACCATAGTTGGGGCTTCTATAGGTACTCCAGCGATTCCGGGTGGTGGAGTCGTTATTCTGGCATCTGTGCTACAAAGTACAGGGATACCAACAGATGGTCTTATTGTTATCATTGGAATTGACCGAATTCTGGGAATGTTTAGAACTACAGTAAATGTAACTGGCGATTTGGTAGCATGTGTGGTTTTTAATAAATGGTTCGGAAAAACTGAAGACAATATGAATAATCAGTAATTATAACCCTTTTAATTGTGCATCACGAACCTTCTTAAATAAATTTGAAGAATATACAAAATCAGTCACAGCCTTATTATCAGTTTTGAATATTTGTGTTTTATCGCCTTCCCATTCTAAGTATCCATTTTTAAGGAAAACTATTTTCTCTCCAATTTCCATTACAGAGTTCATATCGTGGGTATTGATTACCGTAGTAATATCGTATTCCTCAGTGATTTCTTTGATAAGGTTATCAATTACTATAGCGGTTCTTGGATCAAGACCAGAGTTAGGTTCATCACAAAAGAGGTATTTAGGACGAGTCACAATTGCCCTTGCTATTGCTACACGTTTTTGCATCCCTCCACTAATTTCTGAAGGTAATTTTTTCTCAGCATTTTCAAGATTTACACGATTTAGTACTTCATGAACTCTATCCAGCATTTCATCCTTCTTCTGCTTTGTAAACATCATGAGGGGGAACATTACATTTTCTTCAACGGTCATAGAATCAAACAAAGCACTGCCTTGAAAAACCATTCCCATCTGTTCTTTAAGATCCCTTTGTTCTTCTTCACTCAGCTCAGAATAAGTGTTCCCATCATAACAGATAGAGCCTTTTTCTGGAGTAAAAAGCCCCAGTAGGCATTTTAGAAATACTGTTTTACCACTACCACTGGTGCCGATGATAAGATTGGTCTTGCCACGATCAAATGTTGTGGTAATTCCTTTCAGGATCTCTTCTCCATTAAAACCTTTATGTAGATCTTTAACTTCTATCATTAACTAAGTAATAATTGAGTGAGTATATAATTCGAAATAATAATGACCACTGTTGTCCAAACGAAAGCAGATGTACTAGCCTTGCCTACTTCTAATGCTCCTCCTTTCATGTAAAATCCATGAAAAGAAGGAATTGTAGCCAACAAAAATGCAAAAATAAATGTTTTTATAAATGCATATGTAAGATGATATGGGACAAATTCCTCTCGCAAACCTGTTATGAAATCAGTACTAGGCACAAATCCGCCGTATACACCGGCAACATACGCTCCAAGAATACCAGCAAACATAGCGATGGCAATGACAAAAGGATACATACACATGGCCACAATCTTTGGGAAAACCAAATAATTAAGAGAGTTAATCCCCATTACTTCCAGTGCATCGATTTGTTCTGTAACCCGCATACTACCAATACTGGATGTTATAAATGATCCTACCTTACCAGCCATGATTACAGAAATAAAAGTTGGTGCAAATTCAAGAATAACAGATTGTCTGGAGGCAAAAGCAATCAATTTTTTCGGTAATATCGGATTATTTAAATTCAAAGCAGTTTGTATGGCTACCACACCACCGATAAAGAAGGCTAGAAAAACCGTAATCCCAAGCGAACCAATAATAAGATCATCTATTTCTTTAAATATGAGGTTTCTTAATACCGAGCCTTTCGTCATTCGACTAAAAACTCCTTTAAGCATTAAAAAATATCGTCCAATATCGTCTAGATAAAACATTCTTTACAATTAGAAGGGCTAAAATAGAAAAAAAAACAGGGACAGCATTTAACCTTCTATTAAAGTTTTACATTTGTATAAATACTATTTTCGCTATCTAAATTCAAAAAGTAATGACAAAGAAAATATTCTTGACTGTATTGTTATTGGTAACGTTTATTTATGGTAACGCACAGAAAGCAAAGAAGATTAATCATGCTCCAAAACTTGTGGTTGGTATTGTAGTGGATCAAATGCGATATGATTATCTCACTCGCTTTTATCATCGTTTTGGTGAGGGTGGTTTTAAGCGTATGATAAATGAGGGGTACAATTGTAAAAATAATCATTTTAATTATGTGCCAACGTATACAGGTCCGGGACATGCCTCGGTATATACAGGGACTACACCTCAAAATCATGGTGTCATCTCTAACTATTGGTATGACAAATTCAGTGATGAGAAAGTGTATTGTGCTGGGGACCCTTCAGTAAAAGCAGTTGGTTCTGATAGCGAATTAGAAAGAATGTCCCCACATCGTATGAAAACGACTACAGTTGCAGACCAAAATAGACTACATACACAATTAGAAGGAAAAACAATAGGAATAGCAATAAAGGATAGAGGGGCGATACTGCCCGCAGGGCATGCGGCGAATGGGGCATATTGGTTTAGGGGAAAGGATGAAGGAAAATGGATTACCAGTACATACTATAGGAATGAATTGCCGCAATGGGTGAAAACATTTAATGAATCTGGCAAAGCGAAATCTTATCTCAAAGTCTGGAATACCTTATATGACATGAATACATATACAGAAAGTGGTGATGATAAAAATACATTTGAAGGCGGATATAAGGGAAAAGAAACAGCAACATTTCCATATGATTTAGCAAAGTTAAAAGATCAAAATATGGGATATGATATTATAAAATTTTCTGCATACGGTAATAGTTTAACGGCCGATTTTGCAATAGACGCCATTGATGGTGAACAATTAGGAGCAGATCAAATCACAGATTTTCTTACAGTTAGTTTTTCTAGTACAGATTATGTTGGGCATAATTTTGGAGTGAATTCCAAAGAAATTCAGGATACTTATTTGCGATTAGATAAGGATTTAGAAAGATTATTTACTGCGTTGGATAAGAAAGTAGGCGAGGGGCAATATACAGTGTTCTTAACTGCAGATCATGGAGCGGTTCACGTACCCTCTTATTTGAAATCGGTGAAGATTCCGGCTGGCTATTATGATGCAAATGCATTTAAAGCTAAGGTCGAAAACTTTGTAAAATCCAAATTTAACATAGATGGTTTGATCAAGAATATCTCTAATTATCAGATATTCTTTGATTATAACATACTAGAAAAAAATAAAATAAATGCGCAAGATTTGCAGAAATTAATTGCGCATTTTGTACTTCAGGAAGATCAAGTGGATAAGGTATTTACCAGAGCACAATTAGAATCTGCCAATTATACTAATGGAATTGCCGCTTTAATTCAAAAAGGGTATAATCAAAAAAGAAGCGGAGACGTGATTATTGTGTTAGATCCTGCCACAATAGCATATTCAAAAACCGGTTCTACACATGGTACCGGATTGACATATGATACCCATGCACCTTTGCTATTTTTTGGACAAGGTATAAATAAAGGAAGCACGACGCGTAAGACACAAATTACAGATATTGCACCTACCATCTCTGCTTTGTTAGGAATTGCTTTTCCTAATGGAGCAACGGGAGATGTATTGACTTTTGTATTAGAATAATTTTTTAAAGATGCCTCTCCATCTAAGTTTACGAATAAATTTTCCTTCGTCTTTTGATACGAGAAAGGGTTGTTTTGTTTTTTTGGCTTTAAAGAAGCCCATTAGATAATCGAAAAGAAGTCGCGATCTTCTTTTGAGTAAAGCTAGTTTTAATGACGCAATAAGAGTGATCCAAAAACCATAACGCATACGGTAGAAGGCTTCGCCTTGGTTGTATTTGGCTTTCGGATTATAAGTGTATCCTGTTGGTTTTAGATGCTTTACATGAAGCGATTTATCGGTTTTGATTTCCCATCGATGATATTGAGCAAGTAACTCATCTATGGTATCCCATCCCATGGCGGGTTTGAGCCCATTGATATCTTTAAAACATGCTGCACGGTAGGCTTTTAATGCTCCCCGAATGTGATCTTTATTGGTTAAATTTTCTAATACCCATGTATCATTACTTTCGATATAACAAAAACCACCAGCCATTCCTATTCTAGGATCTTGTGTAAAATGCCAGGCTATTCTCTCTAGGTAATTTGAAGGGAAAATAAGATCTGCATCAAACTTACAAATAATATCGTAGTGGGTATCCAAAGTTTTAAATCCTTGATAAAAAGCATTGATGACTTTACTCCCCGGCATATGGTCTTTTGAGGACACAGTATTTACCTGGGACACAAAATTATAGTTCTTTGTAAACTCGTTGAGGATATTTTCAGTACTGTCTGTTGAATTATCATTAACCACAACGATTTTTTTAGGAAGAAGTGTTTGTGAAACTAACGAATCTAGTGTTTTGGATATAAAACACTCTTCGTTATGTGCAGGTATGACAATATAAATATTCAATTTTAGTACTTAGAGGTTAGTGTTTCTTAAATTGACAAGCCAATTTAAAACACTTTTTTATCTATTCTGTATTTTTCTTTTTAAGATATTTTTGTAGGCTAGTTATCATTTTTGAAAGTTCTGCCAATTTTACCCTGGCATCGTCATCTATTTCTTTTGAAATATAATTTCTTCTAGTAGCAATAGTTGAGCAAACCACACATTCTCTTGTAGAATCTAAGGCGATTTGAAGGTATCTGTTAAATTGAGCATCAGTATTTCCTGAACCTTCCGAAATATTAAGAGCAATAGAATTAGCTGCTCTAATGTATTGCGATGAAAGTCTGTATATTTCTTCTTTGCGGAAAGATTCACAGACATTGTAAACGAAGTCTACAAAGTCCAAGGATTTTTGATATACAATTAAGTCTTCAAAGCTAAATTTTATTTCTTGCATCAATTTTAGATAAATTACTTTACTAACCACTAACCACTAACCACTAACCACTAACCACTAACCACTAACCACTAACCACTAACCACTAACCACTAACCACTAACCACTAACTAATTCTCTCTGCATACACGATATAATATCTAGGTGTAAAAAGACGAAGCAAAGGTCTAAATCCTAGCTTTTTAACAGGGTGTGTCCATTTGTCTCTAGCTTTGATTTTCCAACCAGCCTTTTCTAACAACCAATCAAATTGCCAATCCTCAAACTCGTGATAATGTCGGTCCCAGGGATCGCTTTTACTTCGATAAGCGGGAGAAAACCATAATTTTAATGGTATTGAAGCTACTAATTTGTTGGCTTTAATATCTTTTAGTACGTTAAAAGGAGCTATTAGATGTTCAAAAATTTCAAACGCTGTCACGATTTGGGCATCGCTATTTTTTACAGCCTCTGTATGCAAGTCCAGATCTTCACCAGCAGTATTTAAAACGGTATAGCCTTCTTTCTCCATAAATGCTACAAAAGGATTTCGTACACCCAAATCCAAAATATCTGCAGGTGCAGGAGTATGAGCTCTAAGAAATTCTAATGTTTTTTGATAACGTTTATGAGGGAAACTTCCTTCGTACATAATAGCTGGCTGAATAATTAAAGCTGTAAAAATAGAAAATTACCAAGATTACTAATCTTAGAAACGGTTATAATTTGAACTTATCTTGATTTTTCATTTTTAACCGAAAATGAGATAATATCTATTCAGATGAGGCACTTTTGAAATGCATAGCACCAATAAACGTAAGTAAAGTAATGAAATATGAACACATTTTGGCCTTTTTTTATGAAATAAAAAAAGTCAAGATAAGTTCTTTAAGTAAAATACTTAGAATTGATAAAGAAATGCATTAATATTCATCCCTGCTCCAACACTAGCAAACAATAAAATATCACCTTTGTGAATTTGATGATTGTCTATTTTTTGTTTAAGAATAAGGTCATAGAGTGTTGGAATGGTCGCTACACTACTATTTCCTAGTTTTTGAATGCTCATTGGCATGATCCCTTCGGGTACTTCTTCATTGTATAAACCATAGAATCTATTTACAATGGCTTCGTCCATTTTTTCATTGGCTTGGTGAATCAGGATTTTCTTTACATCAGAAATATCAAAACGAGTCCTGTCTAGACAAGCTTTCATAGCTTTGGGAACGTAGTTTAAAGCAAATTCATATATTTTTCTGCCATGCATTTTAATGTATTTTTTCTCATCATTAGAAGCTTTGTTATATGTTTTACCAAAGAACAGAAAGTTACTTTCATCAAGGGTATACGATGCGCTTATGGTAGAGATAATGCCTCCGGTATCTTTTGTAGTCTCAATTATTGAGGCTCCTGCACCATCTGAATAAATCATTGAATCTCTATCGTGTTTATCTACAACCCGCGATAAGGTTTCGGCACCTATTACTAGACATCTTTTTGCCATATTACTTTTGATAAATGATTGAGCGTGTATTACCCCTTCGATCCAACCGGGGCATCCAAAGAGTAGGTCGTAGGCAACGCAGTATGGATTTTCTATTTTTAGCTTATGTTTTACTCTTGCCGCCAGGCTAGGCACAGTGTCGGCTTGAGATGTATTCATATCTACATCCCCAAAATTATGTGCGACAATAATATAATCTAGTGTTTCGGGATCAATATTTGCATTGTCGATTGCCTTTTGGGCAGAAAGAAATGCCAAATCTGAAGTGTTTTGTTGAGCTGAAGCATATCTACGCTCTTCAATACCTGTAATTTTTTTAAATTTATTTATTATTACATCGTTTGAGTATTCAATTTTTGATCCGTTTTCATTAAAGAATTGATGATTGTTAAAATCTTCATTTTTCTGAATTTCATTTGGGATATAGCTTCCCGTACCGGTTATTTTAATATTCATCACACTAAATTATAGATTGAAATGCAAGATAGACATTTAACATCTTTTGTATTATGCATGCATAATATAATTTACGATGCCTAACGCATCGTATAGTAGTATTAAATTGAGGTTTGAAGTCTATTTTACTTTTAATCGCATGACTGTTGCTATAGATAAGGCTCTGGTCTTGATAAGATTTGCTTTTTCTCCTTTGAAATTTTTATCCACTGCTCTGTTAAACAATGATAACCAGATTTCAAAATGAATTTCCTCAAATCTTTTTTTATCACTTAAATTTTTATGGATCTGAAGCACATTATTTTTATATCCTCCTTTTCTAAATAGCTGAAGTTCCCAGAGATCTGTAATCTGTGGTAAATGGTTATTAAGATCTAACTTTGCAATTTTTGTGAAGAATTCTCCAATTACAGGATCCTTCAAAGCATCACTGTAGAAAGACTTCATTAAAAATTCTATGTCTTCTCTTGAAGTGATATCTTTCACGGGATGTATATTTTAAAAAGAGAGGTAACATTTCGATTACCCCTCTTACCTCTTATTACGTTATTTTTTAATACATTAAGCTTCTGCCTCCATATATTCTTCAATGGGAGCACAAGTACAAATTAAATTTCTATCTCCGTAGGCATCATCTACACGGCGTACAGTTGGCCAAAATTTGTTTTCAACAATATAGGATAAAGGATATGCCGCCCGCTCTCTTGAGTAAGGAAAATCCCAGGTATCTGCAGTAAGCATCGCCATCGTATGCGGTGCATTCTTCAACACATTATTTGGATTGTCTGCGGTAACTTCTTTAATTTCCTGGCGAATCGATATCATAGCATCACAAAATCTATCTAACTCTTCTTTGCTTTCGCTTTCTGTAGGTTCGATCATCATGGTTCCAGCTACGGGAAACGATACAGTAGGAGCATGGAAACCATAATCCATTAATCGTTTGGCAATATCGGTAACTTCTATACCATTCTCTTTAAAAGGTCTGCAATCGATGATCATTTCGTGAGCTGCTCTTCCTCTTTCTCCTACATAAAGTACATTATAATGTCCATCTAAACGTTCTTTAATATAATTAGCATTTAAGATGGCATATTCTGTAGCTTCCTTCAGACCTTTTGCACCAAGCATAGTGATATATCCGTACGATATTAAACATGCAAGTGATGATCCCCAGGGAGCCGCAGAGATCGCTGTAATTGCTTTTTCTCCACCAGTAGCGATAATCGGATTACCCGGCAAGAAAGGCACTAATTGTTTTGCTACACAAATGGGTCCAACACCTGGTCCACCGCCACCATGTGGGATAGCGAATGTTTTATGTAGATTAAGATGACACACATCTGCTCCAATAGCTCCAGGATTAGTTAATCCAACCTGAGCATTCATATTGGCACCATCCATATATACTTGTCCGCCATTATCATGGATGATTTGTGTAATTTCTTTAATAGCTGATTCATATACCCCATGAGTAGAAGGGTAGGTGACCATTAAAGCTGCCAGATTATCTTTATGTTTAACTGCTTTTTCTCTTAAATCTTCAACATCAATATTTCCTTCTTCTGTAGCTTTGGTAACGACTACTTTCATTCCAGCCATTACCGCAGAAGCAGGATTAGTACCGTGAGCAGATGATGGAATCAGGCAGATATTGCGATGATGATCTCCTCTGGATTCATGATAAGCACGTATTACCATTAGCCCTGCAAATTCTCCTTGTGCACCAGAATTTGGTTGCAAAGATGTACCTGAAAAACCAGTGATTTCCGTAAGTTGATCTTCTAATGTTTTCAATACCTCGTGATATCCCTGAGCCTGATCTACAGGTACGAATGGATGAATATTGCCCCATTGAGGATCACTAAGAGGTAACATTTCTGAAGCTGCATTAAGTTTCATAGTGCAAGACCCTAGTGCAATCATTGAGTGATTCAAAGAAAGATCTTTACGCTCTAGTTTTTTGATGTAGCGCATAAGTTCTGTCTCAGAATGATAAGAATTGAATACCTCATTAGTTAGAAATTCTGTCGTACGTTCTAGATTTTTAGGTATACTAGAAGAATTCACGATTTCTTTAATTTGAACAGCTCCTTTTCCGGCAACTTTAGCAAATATTGCAACAATAGTATTCAGGTCTTCGATCGTTGTTGCTTCGTTCAACGAAATTGAAACCGTTTCTGTATCGGGATAAAAGAAGTTTACTTCATGAGCTTCGGCAACTTCTTTTATTTTGATAGTATTAGCTTGTATACTAATGGTGTCAAAATATGATGAATTGATTTGCTTGTATCCAAGATTTTTTAAAGCATCTGATAATGTGCACGCCAAAACATTCACTTTTGATGCGATATATTTCAAGCCCTCAGGGCCATGATAAACACCATACATTCCTGCCATGACAGCAAGTAATACTTGTGCCGTACATATATTTGAAGTGGCTTTATCTCGTTTTATGTGCTGCTCCCTGGTTTGAAGTGCCATTCTTAAGGCTCGATTGCCGTTCATGTCTTGTGTAACGCCGATTATTCTACCAGGTATATTTCTCTTATAAGCTTCTCGAGTGGCAAAATATGCTGCATGAGGACCTCCATACCCTAGAGGTATTCCGAAACGTTGTGTTGTACCAACGACTACATCGGCATCAAAACTTCCAGGCGATTTCAGAGAAACTAAGCTTAGTATATCTGCAGCTACCGCTACTTTTATTTCTGCTTGATGGGCTTTTTCTACAAAATCAGCATAATCATATACTTGTCCTGATTTTCCAGGATATTGCAGAATAGCACCATAAAATTCTGATGAGAAATCAAACTTTTGGTGATCTCCAACTACAAGTTCAATATCAAGAGGAATTGCTCGTGTTTTTAATAGATCAAGTGTTTGAGGTAGCATCTCTTCAGAAACAAAAAATTTATTGACTTCATTTTTTTTCTGATCTCTTGATCGTACCGCAAATAACATAGTCATTGCCTCTGCTGCTGCTGTACTTTCATCAAGGAGCGATGCATTTGCCAGTTCCATGCCGGTAAGGTCACAGATCATAGTTTGATAATTTAACAAAGCTTCTAGTCGACCTTGGGCAATTTCGGCTTGATACGGAGTGTACGCTGTATACCAACCCGGATTTTCTAAAATATTTCTTTGAATCACCGCAGGCAGGCAGGCTTCATGATATCCCAAACCAATATAAGTCTTAAACACTTTATTCTTGGCAGATAGTTTCTGTATATGTGCCGAATATTCTTGCTCACTCATCGCCGTTGCAAGATTAAGTGGTTTTTTTAACAAGATATCATTTGGAACAGTTTCAAAGATAAGTTGATCAATAGAATCAGCTTTGATGGTTCCTAACATGCTGCTTAGATCCTTTTTAGATGGACCGATATGACGCAGTTTAAAAGAGTCAGTTTTCATAGCAAAAAATCAGTTGAAATTGAGATTGCAAAAATACATATTAAATACTTAAAAATTTCACAATTAATTAACGAGAAGATGTCAAGTTTTTAACCAACTTCGAAGGTTATTAACAGATAACCCCAAATTTACCCCGTGAAAATCCTAAAAAGTATATTCAGATTTTATATAAACAGTAGTATTCATGTGGCTTTAGCAATTTGTGCTTTGGTAAGTGTTACCCTTATAAAGTTTGAGGTAACAAATGGCTATACCTTTCTTTTTATTAGTTTTTTAGGTACTATCGTTGCGTATAATTTTGTTAAATACTCGAATACCTCTAAACTATATCATAAAAAACTAACCAAGTCAATGAAGAGTATTCGTTTTTTAACTTGGGTTTGTATGATTCTCTTTGTGTATTTCGCTTTTAAGCTATCATTAAAGACACTACTCTATATCATACCTTTTATAGTGTTAACCGTTTTGTATGTGGTGCCTGTCTTTCCTAATAAAAATAATCTGAGAAGTTTAGCGGGAATAAAAATCTTTATCATCGCTGTAGTTTGGGCCGGAATAACTGTACTTGTACCCATGGTTCATGTTGACGGAAATTTAAATTTTGATTTTCTGATCGAAACTATTCAACGATTTTTATTTATCATTGTGATGATGCTTCCTTTTGAAATTAGAGATCTTCAATATGATTCTTATGATTTAGAAACAGTTCCGCAGCAAATAGGAGTTACACGAACTAAAGTTTTTGGTAGTATTTTATTGGTAGTATTCTTATTATTAACAGCAACTAAGAATGTACTTTCTTCCACAGAAATTCTAAGTACTATTGCGGTGTCGACAATAAGTTTATTGTTCTTATGGGGAACAAAAAAGGAACAATCAAGATATTATTGTTCTTTTTGGGTAGAAAGTGTACCAATAATGTGGTTGATCACAATAATTTTGTTAGAATACTCATTTGGTTAACTCTTTTTGAAGTCTTTGCTTCATTACTTTCTTTTTTTAGAAGCGCTTGTGGTTTGAATATTGGATTTTTTATGGTCTTGTTAAGTTTTGTATTTCTTTTTGAGTACGCACGGGCAATTTTGCAGTAGATTAAACGAACGTTTACTTTGATTATTTCAATAAGTGAAGCCTCGCCATACTGATTTTTGTTACAGATGTGTTTTGCCTCTTCGCAGGATACAAATAACTGAATTGGCTGTTTTCATTACAATTCTGGGTACTCCTTTTTATTTGGGATGCAATAAAAATGTAATATTATTAATCCTATTCAGTCATTTTTTGTTTTAGTCGCTCCTTCATGGCCTTCTTTTCATATTCATTTATACTAATAACTTTAGGATCTTTAACAAGCTTCGTTAGTTTTGTGTTATTCGCAGAATATTTTCTACAAGCTCTACAATACAAAAGATGTATATTCAATTTTACTTTCTCCCAAAAAGTAGCTTCTTTGTACTGATTTTTATCACAAAAGTGATTTGCATCAGAACAACTTACAAAAATTCCTTTTTTAGTACTATTGCTCATGTTTTCCTTCTAAAACCAATTTTTTTCTAAGCACTCAGCCATCGCTGTTCGCGCTCTGTGTATAATAACCCAAAGGTTAGACGCAGTTATATCAAATTCATTACAAATAGCTTCTGTCTCAAAACCTTGAATTGTTTTCATTTTAAAAATAGTGGCTTGCTTTTCAGGTAGTTTGCCCATGCAGTTATGTATGGCCAATCCTAACTCTTCATTTTCTATATCGCCTTCTGCATTTCTATCAAAAGGATCTGCCACCCGTTCTTCTAACCAATCACCTTCAGTTTCGGTATCTGTTGAATAGCTCATTCTTACCTCGGCCTTACCTTTATTGCTGTTTATTTTACGATAATGATCAATTATTTTTCTTTTCAGAATTGAAATAAGCCAGGTACGTTCACTCGCTTCTCCTTTAAAATTCTTCATTGATTTAAGGCCGGCAAAGAAGGTTTCCTGTACAAGATCCTGTGCAATTTCTTTATCATCAACTCTTACAATGGTATAATTAAATAAGTAGTCACTGTACTTATCAACCCATGCGTTGGGATCTATGGTATTTGCTGACATTGTTGTTTCTATTGTTGTATTCATCAAAAATAGAATAAAAAGTTGAATCTTAGGATGCTTTAACAAATGTATAATAGGTAGAAATTAATCTAGGTTTCCTACATGAAATACTTTAGAAACAGACAATTTAGGGTATGTTCGTTTCAAGATACTTTTTGATGTGAAGATTTCTTGAAGTCAAAAATTGAGTCAGGTATTGCTTTAATACTAGATGGTCGAAAATTTTTCCTAAAATACCAAATGGAGATTGAAATCGTAATACATCTGTCATTTCTGTTCCAGAAGAAGTTGTTTTGAAGATATGTTGATGTTTAAATGATTTAAAGTTTCCTTTAACCATTTCATCTGTAAAGCTTTCCGGAAACTTGAATGAGGTAATTTTGCTTTGATGTGTCAGGTATACCCCAAGATGCTTTCCTTTCCAAGTCACGGTTTCATTTAACGCTATCCATCCAGAAGTTCGTCCAGCAATAGCTTTTTCTTTTGTCTCTTTGGCAGATTCTGTGTGAAAATCAATATCTCTGGCTAGATTAAATACATCTTCAATTGAAGCATGTATGATGGTTTTTAGCTGTATTGTCATCATAACATATTAGGTTAGGGAACGTAACGCAGATTCAAGATCGGGGTATGAAAATTCAAAACCATGATGTATAAGTTTTGAAGGGATCACATTTCTACTTTTAAGGATAAGTTCTGTTTCTGTTCGAATAATTCTAGCCCCAAATTCTAGAAGAGTTTTTGGTATGGGTATTGCGATTGGGATCTTTAGAACTTTTTGGAGTGTTTTCATAAAATCTGAATTTGTTGACGGTTTGGGAGCAACAATATTAATAACGCCATCAATATTTGTCTTGCTTATTACAAATTCAACACTTCGCGCAAAATCTATTTGGTGTATCCAGCTTAACTTTTGATTTCCATTACCTTGTTTTCCTCCTAATCCTATTTTGGACAAGTTTAAGATCGGGGGCAGAGCACCTCCGTTTTTGCCTAGTACTATCGAAGTCCTTAACGCAACTTTTCTGGTGTTGGGTGTTTGCTGTTCAAAAAATGTTTTTTCCCATTGGGTCGCAACATTTACAGAAAACCCGGTTCCTATTTCTCCATGTATTTCATCCATTTCTTTATCTAGAGAATGACGATAAATAGTTGCAGTAGATGAATTGAGCCAAGTTTTTGGAGGAACTTTGCATGCTGCAATAGCCTCTCCTAAAACACGCGTAGCCTGTACTCTTGAAGACAGAATTAACTCTTTGTTTTTTTGATTGTATCTGCAATCGACAGACTTACCTGTCATATTAATGAGTACATCTGCATTATTTATTTCATTTTTCCAATCCCCTAGAGTTTTTCCATCCCAATTCACATAGTGTATGCCATTTTCTATTCGGTTTTTTCCTCGTGTAAGAATTACAATTTTTTCGACTTTATCTTTAAAATAATCGGAAAGTGTTTCTCCTAGGAAACCTGTTCCTGCTGCGATAACAATTTTTTTCATTTTTCTGCCGTAATTAGGTAATATCCAAAACTTTTTAGATGCAGTCCAGAGAGTAATGCGAATAGAGATCCCTTAAGATTTTTCCAGCTTTGAGGTTTCAATATTTCTTTTTTGAATAATTTTTTAAGAATAAATCCGATGACGGCAAAAGGAACATGCAATACAGATGGAGCTACTCTAAAAGAAATATCTTCAACTTGTACATTTTTAAAACCTATTTGCCTAAGCGTGTTTTTGACAGTAGTAATACTTGCTAATCCCTCAAGACTCCATCCTTTGCATAGTTGTGCGTAGCAGTAATTACTACCCAGGCATAATTGTTCTTCTTCTTTTTTTAAGAATGCGTCTGCGATTACTAGTTTGGCGCCAGGTTTTAATATCCTACAAGTTTCTTGTAGAGCATGTTCACTGTGGCCAGAATGACAGAAACTTTCTATCGCGTATGCGCCATCTATACTATTAGTTTTGAATGAAGTATTTTCATAATTTTCTGCTAATATTAGTCCATTACTATTTTTTAACCTTTTATTTCCTTCCCTCATTTGAAAGGAAGAAAGTGTTACTCCAATAATATTAAGTAAGGGATATTTTCTTAAACCGTATCGCATTGTGCCTCCTATTCCGCAACCCAAATCTGCAATCAGTGAATTCTTTTTAGGAACGTCAAGACGATCAAAAACTTGGTTATTCATTTCATTAAGCATCGAATCTCTTTTGAAAAGATTTGTTTTAAAGGGAATATAATACCCGAAATGCATATTAAGATCTTTACTCCAAAACTCATAATCTTCAGTAGCTTCGTCATAAAACTGAATTATTTTTTCTTTTGTTGCAGAACGTTTAATTCTTAATTTTTCTAATAGTGTCAGCGTGCTCATGGTTATTTTAATTTAGATTAAAGAAACCAATACAATTGTAAATCAATAATAAGCTATACACCACTGCAAAGAGGACGAAGAGGCAATTCATGAAGTAGCTGCCTATTTTGAATATTTTTTTCTTTGGTATGTCATACATAGGATAATATGCAATCTGAGTGAGGACTTTACCCACCCAGTATGCAGCAATTAATCCGGTGAGTGCTATGGCTAATTCTGATTGTTCTTTTAAGTTAGATGTGAGAACAATTGCAATTAAACCAAATGAAAAGTTGAGTCCTTGAATATATCTTCCGTAAGTTTTGGCTATTTCTTGATTTAAAGGCTTAAGTTGCTTTACATCATTGTACCAATCGAAAACTTGGTGTCTTATATAAGGATATATTAAAGCGGTAAATATTTGACCGATTCCTCCGGTAATAATCAGCCAATTTGGGATGTTGAGTGTCATGTTTTGATTATTTTAAATTTTCAGAAAAAATTGAAAGATATGTTGAAATAAAAAGCGGATATCTCTTTATCCACTCTTTGGTTTTCCTACTTAATTAACTTTAGCAATGCTTTGGTAATCCAGTTACTTTCTTGTCCAATAACTTTATTCACCATAATGTCCAAATTATTTGCCATTTCATGCAATGCTTTAGTCTGTCTGATCAGTTCTTTGGTTTTGGCAGTGCCGTCTTCTTGAATGTTTGAAACATCATTCAAAACTTTGATGGTAGGTTGTAATTCTCTACGACTTCTTTCTTTGGCAATTTGCCTGGCCAGTTCTTGAACATCTTTTTCAGAGGTAAAATACTCTTTTCGCTCTCCCATCTTATTTTCCTTAAAAACAATCCCCCAGTCCATCAACTGGCGAAGGTTCATACTGGTATTTCCTCTTGATATTTGTAATTCTTCCATAATATCTTCCATAGACAGCGGTTCTGGAGATATTAAAAGAAGTGCATGTATTTGAGCCATTGCCTTATTTATGCCCCACAGCGTACCTAGTGCTCCCCAGGTAGATATAAATTTATTTTTCGCTTCATTGTAATTCATATAACAAATATACAAATTATTTTAAACTTTCAAAATATTTTGAAAGTTTAAAATAATAGGGTCTTAGTTAAGCAAAAAAAGTTTATACAGTTGATATTTTGCGGGGAACCCATTTTTGTTAAAAGTTGATTTTGTGTAAGTTATACCTCTAACACAAACTCACATAAAAATGAAAAAATTCAATCTAATTATTTCAATGGCATGGCTATGCTTATTCTTTACCTTTAGCTACGCGCAAGAACAGACTCATGACATGTTTTTTGCTACCATGCAAAGCGATGATGCCAAAGGTCTTCAGCTTAATCATCCTAATGATATTAAAATTCTTAAATCTGCAAATGGTTATAGCGCAGTGATGTTAAGTGATAAAGCTGCCGAAGAATTACATCACAAAGTGCTGGTTCATGGACCTGGATTTATTTATGAGAACTCGGCAAAAAATGCTATGTCTGCGATAGAGAATATTGCAAAAATGTCAAGTAGGGTACATCAGAAAGTGGCATTTTCGATCACTCAGGAGGCTTTGGTACGGCAAAGCCTTGATTTGGTAAATAATATTAATATCGCAAACCAGATTCAGGAGTTGGAAAGTTATGGAACCAGATACCATACCACAAACTTTGCCAGACAAGCAATATTGGATTTGAAAGATAAGTGGGAAGGTATTGCTGCAGGAAGAAACGATGTATCGGTAAGAATTGTTGAACATACCAGTACTGCGATGCCTTCTGTTATCATGACCATCACGGGTACTGAGAAGCCGGATGAATTTGTGATTCTTGGAGGACATGCAGATTCAACTGCCGGGGGCAATAATTCGAATGCACCAGGAGCCGATGATAATGCTTCGGGGATTGCTACTATCACAGAAGCAGCCAGGGTGTTATTCTCTATGAACTTCAGACCCAAAAGAACGATAGAATTTATGGCTTTTGCGGCAGAAGAAGTTGGACTTAGAGGATCAAAAGAGATCGCAGAGGATTATAGAAACCGTAATGTAAACGTAGTAAGTTATATGCAATTGGATATGACCAATTATAAAGGTTCTACCAACGATGTATATGTGTCTACAGATTCTTATAATGATGATACATTGAATAATTTCATGATCGCATTATTGAACTATTATAATGCTTCAGGAGTTCATAGCATTACGTATGGTACTTCGCAATGTAACTATGGTTGTTCTGATCATTACAGCTGGGCCCAAGAAGGGTATGCTGTTACATTTCCTTTTGAAGCAAAATTCGGAGAACACAATCCAAATATTCATACTACCCGAGATACTTTTGATCGTTCTCCTACTCCTAATGCTACTCATGCGGCAAAATTTGCAAAGTTGGCTTTGGAGTATTTAATAGAAATTTCTAACGGAGTAACTACTGGAGGTCCCGGTGGAGGAGGTGCATGTACTACGACTGTCAATTCTTTTCCTTATGGGCAAGGGTTCGAAGGATCTATTGGATCGTGGGATCAATCAACAACAGATGACTTGAATTGGACTATCAATTCTAACGCAACTCCTTCTAACGGTACGGGACCTGGCAGCGCTATCGAGGGATCATCATATATTTATGTTGAAGCTTCTGGTAACGGAAGTGGTTTTCCTGGCAAGAGAGCCATACTAAATTCCCCTTGCTTTGATTTGACGGGATTATCCACAGCAAGTTTTAGCTTTAAATATCATATGCAAGGTGATGCTGTAGGTACTTTGTCTGTTGAAGCAAGTACAGATAATGGTTCTTCGTGGACCACGGTCTTTAGCAAATCGGGTACTCAAGGCAGTAACTGGAATGAAGAAAGTATAGATCTAGGATCCTATATTGGATCTGTGATTCAATTTCGATTTAACGCCGTAACCGGTAATAGTTGGCAAGGCGACATTTCCATTGATGATATTAATGTTGGAGAGTCGGTTGTTGATCCGGGACCAAGCACTTGTGAAGCTTTGAACTTCAATGATTTTGCAATTACAGCTTTTTCTAACCAAGATTCAGCCGGGGATTACACGGTAACAAATGGCGGTTCTGGATTATCCTTACAAAATAATTCATGGAAATACATCGCACTGGATTATACAGTAACCTCTGCAACCGTTATAGAATTTGATTTTAGCAGTACTTCGCAAGGAGAAATTCACGGTATAGGTTTTGAAAATGATAATACCCTAACCGCCGATAGATATTTTAAAGTTCATGGTACTCAGAATTATGGAGTGACCAACTATGATAACTATTCAATTGGAACAATACGTTATGTCATTCCTATCGGAAGTTTTTACACAGGTGCTATGGATCGCCTGGTATTTGTTAATGACAATGATGCAGGAACCGGAAATACCTCTGTTTTTTCTAATGTAAAGATATATGAAGGTTCTTGTACGGGGTCTTTGAGAAGCAGTATTACAGATTTTGGATCTATTGCTCCTGTATTAGGAGATCAGGACGAAGGAATATTATCTTCATTAAAAATAAACCCTAACCCTACAAAGGATAGTTTCATGATAAACTTTGGAAATGATAGTACAAACGATATTGAAGCTACTCTGTATACGATTTCGGGAGCAAAAATAAGTCAGCTACCTTTACGTCCTGGCATAAATAATTTCTCTGCTAAAAAATTAAGGCTAAAAGCAGGAATATACCTAATAGAAATTGAAACTTCAGGGGAAGAATCAGTAGTGCAAAAAATAATAATCAGATAGATATTTAAGTCAAAAAACATAAAGGTGCTTCAGAACGACTGAAGCACCTTTTTTATCTCTAAAGTTTAACGATCAAGAATTACTTGATTAGTCCGGCACGTTTTAATAAAGCTTCTGGTTTTGGTTCTTGCCCACGAAAACGTTTATAAAGTTTCATTGGATTTTCGGTACCACCTTTGGATAAGATATTATCCATGAACTTAGAGGCTACTTCCTTATCAAAAATTCCATTTTCTTTAAAGTATTCAAATGCATCGGCATCTAATACCTCTGCCCACTTGTATGAATAATATCCCGCAGAATATCCACCTTGAAAAATATGGGAAAATGCCGTACTCATGCAATTTTCTTCAACATTTGGATATAAAGAGGTTTCTGCAAATGTCTTTTTTTCGTGCTCTTTAACGTTTGTAATACTACTAGGATCTTGTGCATGCCAGGACATATCTAGCAATCCAAAACTTAATTGCCGTAGCGTGGCCATACCCTCCATAAAGGTTGACGATTCTTTAATTTTTTCCACTAGTTCCATTGGAATTGTTTCCCCGGTTTCATAGTGTTTTGCAAAAAGCTCTAAAGCTTCTTTTTCATAGCACCAGTTTTCAAGAATTTGACTCGGTAACTCAACAAAATCCCAATATACACTTGTTCCGGATAAACCGGGATAGGTAGTATTAGCCAGCATACCGTGTAAGGCATGGCCAAACTCATGAAACAATGTAGTGACTTCGTTAAACGTTAACAGCGAGGGCTTGCTGGGAGTTGGCTTCGTAAAGTTGCAAACAATAGACACGTGAGGCCTAATGTTCTTGTTATCTTTTCTCATCTGAGATTTATAAGATGTCATCCAGGCACCGTTACGTTTTCCCGGTCTGGGATGAAAATCTGCATAAAACAAGGATATAAAATTTCCTTCAGCATTTGTAACATTATAAGTTTTTACCTCCTCATGATAGGTGTCAACCTCGTTTGTTTCTTTAAATTGAAGTCCAAATAGTTTGTTGGCTACAGCAAATACCCCGTTGATTACATTTTCAAGTTTAAAATATGGTTTCAGCTTTTCATCATCAAGGTTAAAAAGCTTCTGTTTTAGTTTTTCGGTGTAGTACGCCCCGTCCCATTTTTCCAGGTGATCGATTCCATCTAGTTCTTTAGCAAACCCTTCAAGCTGTTTAAATTCTCTTTCTGCAGCAGGTTTTGCTTTTTCCAAAATTTCATTGAGAAACGCAAATACCTTATCTGGTGTTTCTGCCATTCTCTCTTCAAGAATATAATGGGCATGAGATGTATATCCCAGAACCAAGGCACGTTTATGTCGCAGGTTAGCAATCTTTAAAACATTTTCTTGATTATCAAGATCGTCATTGTGAAAACCCCTAGCACCAAATGCAAGGACTAATTTTTTTCTTAACTCTCTGTTTTTGGCATAGGTAATAAAAGGTATATAGCTAGGGTAGTCCAGGGTAATTAACCATCCTTTTTTATTTTTGGCTTCGGCCATCGCTTTTGCTGCTTCTTTTGCTCCTTCTGGAAGACCTTCTAGATCTGATTCATTAGTAAGCAGCATTTCGAACTTATTAGTTTCTGCCAATATGTTTTCGCCAAAATTCAAGCTCAGTATCGAAAGCTTTTTGTCAATCTCTCTTAACTTTTTCTTTTTATCTTCAGGAAGATTTGCTCCATTTCTTGAGAATGACTTATATCTTTTTGTAAGTAATGTATATTGTTCTGGATCAAGATCGAGTTCTTCTCTTTGGTGATAAACTGTCTCAATTTTTTTAAATAAATCTAAATTGAGAGCAATGTCATTGCTAAATTCTGAAAGTAATGGAGATGCTTCCTGGGCTATTTTTTGAATTTCTTCATTAGTTTCTGCACTATTAAGATTAAAAAACACGCTGGTAACACGGTCGAGTAATTCTCCACTATACTCCAAAGCTTCGATGGTATTGGAAAAAGTAGGAGTATCTGAATTAGATACTATTTGATCTATTTCTTTTTTGGCTACGGATATACCGTTTTTAATGGCAGGTAAAAAATGCTCTGATTTTATTTTGGAAAACGGAGCAGTATCAAATAATGTTAGTAGTGGGTTGCTCATATTATATAAACGATATTTTTTTAATTACTTTTTGTATTGTTTTTTTGTGTCGATAAAATTCGTCTTTTGTCGAAAAATGGATATCTCATGATGCCCTTTTTTCATTATTCTAATAATTAGACGTGTACATTTGAAACGGTTTATTAGTAAAAGGCCTGATGCAGAAAATATAAATATTATTCTTGTTTAGGGTATGAGTGATAACACTATATTTTCTAAGCAAAGGCCAAATATATGGAAAGGGCTGCAATTAATGCAGCTCTTTTTGTTGTTAAAAACCTTTAAAATTTAGTTAATAAGTTGGTTAGTGGATGTGTTTTCTATTAAAAAAAACTCTTGAAACTCAACAAGAATGCGGTTTGTCGAAAAAAAATGCATTTTGTCGAAAATTGTTAATAAATATTCGTTACTTTTATTGTGTAATTAAAGTAAGGTTTTACCTTTGTTACAGGTTTTAAGAGTATGGTCTTACAATGAATTTTTTGTGTAATATATTTAAGTTGGTTAATAAATATTGTTATATTCTTCTGTAAGACCTGATATTTAAAGAGTCACCGAAAGGTGACTCTTTTTTGTTTTTATGTTTATATAGTATCTGCGTTATTGATTAATCTTTTTTGCGCCCTCGATTACTTTTTGTTTGAGCCCTTCTTTATACATCAATATTTTGTCCAGAGTACAAGTGTCGCTAGCCCCAACAATCTGTGCAGCTAATATACCAGCATTTAAAGCTCCATCTAGCGCGACAGTTGCCACAGGAACTCCACCAGGCATCTGTAGAATAGAAAGTACAGAGTCCCAACCATCAATAGAATTTCTTGATTTAACAGGAACACCTATTACTGGTAAAGGAGTTAAAGATGCTACCATTCCAGGTAGGTGAGCGGCACCTCCAGCTCCCGCTATTATAACATTGATTCCTCGTGTATGAGCATTTTTAGCATAATCAAACAATTTTTCGGGAGTGCGATGTGCAGATACGATATCAACTTCAACTTCAATATCAAACCCTTGTAATACTTCTATAGCCTTTTCCATTACGGGCATATCGCTAGCACTACCCATTATTATTCCGACCTTGCTCATGATACTATTTTGTTATGATTATTATTGTTTTCTTAAATTAGAAAGTTTTATTTACTTACTACTTTTATTGTGTTTTTTACCTTTTCAGCAATTTTTCTAGCTTCATCTATATTTTCATGCACAATAGTTACATGGCCCATCTTTCTAAATGGTCGTGTTTGCTTCTTGCCATAAATATGTGGGGTTACACCAGGCATTTTCATGATTTTTTCAATGTTTTTGTAGACTACATCTCCCGCATGACCTTCAGCACCAACCAAATTTACCATAATTCCGCCTACTTTACTCTGGGTAGCTCCCAAAGGTAAGTCTAATATTGCTCTAATATGCTGCTCAAATTGATTAGTATAACTCGCTTCTATACTATAATGACCACTGTTATGTGGTCTCGGAGCTACTTCATTAACCAAAATTTCATCACTCTGTGTTTGAAACATTTCTACGGCCAATACACCAACATGTTCGAATGCTTTGGACACTTTTTCTGCAACTTTAATAGCTTTTAAGGTAATAGCATCACTTATTCTTGCAGGGCATATCACATATTCTACTTGATTTGCTTCGGGGTGAAACTCCATCTCTACTACAGGATACGTTTTGATTTCACCACTTACACTGCGCACAACAATTACTGCTAATTCATTTTTGAAATTAATCATTTCTTCAGCAATGCACTCTACATCTGGTAGTTTTGCAACATCTGCTCCAGACTTTATGACAGAAACGCCTTTGCCATCATATCCTCCTTGAGTACTTTTCCACACAAAAGGAAGTTTAACACGATTATCAGTTATTCCTTCGGTAAGATGAGCTTTATTCGAAAATCGTCTAAATTTTGCTGTTGGAATATTCTTTTCTTCATAGAAGAGTTTTTGCCTCCCTTTGTTTTGAATAATTTCCAATGTTTTTGAACTCGGATATACTTTTTTGCCTTCTCTTTCTAGTTTTGCAAGAGCTTTAGTATTAACAGTTTCAATTTCGAAGGTGAGTACATCAACCTTTTTTCCAAAATCATAAACGGTTTCATAATCCATTAAATTGCCTTGTTGAAAATGATCACAGGCTATTTTACATGGTGCATCAGGACTAGGATCAAGAACACAAGTTTGAATGTCATACTTTCTTGTATCATATAACATCATTTTACCTAATTGACCACCTCCTAAAATTCCTAACTTAAAATTTGACGAGAAAAAATTTTCCATTACCGGGGGATTCATGTTTACCTTAATGAAGACAAAAATAATTTTTTCAGAAAGAATAACCATAATAATAGGAAGTAAATGCTAGAGTCAAACTTTTATAATCACTATCTTTGCCGCTTTAATTGAAAAACCTAGTAGTAGTTAGTATAGTATTTTATGATAAAACTGCACGATTTACAATTTATCCCATTTATTACGGAGAATGAAATAGTAGCGGCAATTGATAAGATGTCTGATAGATTAAATAAAGATCTTTCAGATAAAAACCCTTTATTTATTGGTGTATTGAATGGTGCTTTTATGTTTGTTTCAGAAGTACTAAAACGATTTCAATTTGATTGTGAAATTAGCTTTGTGAAATTGGCTTCATATAAGGGAACCAAAACAACCAATGAGATTCAAGAATTAATAGGCTTAGAAGATAATATATCTGGACGGACCGTCGTGGTTCTCGAAGATATTGTGGATACTGGAAATACGATAGCTTTGTTGGATAAAATGCTTAAAGATAAAGATTGTAAAGAGGTTAAAGTTGCAACATTATTTTTTAAACCTGAAGCATATACTAAGCAAATTAAAATAGACTATTATGGGATCGAGATCCCTAATAAATTTATAGTGGGATACGGATTAGATTATGATGGTCTTGGCCGTAATCTCACAGATGTTTATCAACTAAAATCAAGTAACATGACAAATTTGGTGTTGTTTGGCCCTCCAGGAGCAGGAAAGGGAACACAAGCAGAAGTTTTAAAACAAAAATATGATCTAATACATATCTCTACCGGAGACGTGTTTAGGTATAATATAAAAAATGCGACTAAACTTGGCACATTGGCAAAATCATATATTGATAAAGGACAATTAGTTCCTGATGAGGTTACTATAAATATGCTTAATGCCGAAGTTGACAAGAATCCAAATGCCAATGGTTTTATTTTCGATGGCTTTCCCCGAACCGAGGCTCAGGCAGATTCATTATCAGAATTATTGGTTTCAAAGGGATCAGAAGTAAGCGCCATGGTGGCATTAGAGGTTGATGATGAGGTATTGGTACAAAGATTATTAGAAAGAGGTAAGACTTCAGGGCGTCCTGATGATGCAGATGAGACAGTAATTCGTAATCGAATTAAAGTGTATTATGATGAGACTGCAATCTTAAAAAATTACTACCAGAAGCAAAATAAATATTTTGGAGTTGATGGAGTAGGAGCGATTAATGAAATTACAGAAAGATTAAGTCAGGTAATTGATAAGCTTTAACGTTGTCTCGATGTAGTTTACGAGGACATCTTTGTTATCGTATTTCATTAAAATGGCTTTAGTATATACTGTAATTATAGGAAACGAATTATGACAGAAGGGAATTTTGTAGATTATGTAAAGTTGCATATTGCTTCCGGAAACGGAGGTAAGGGATCTGCGCACCTACATCGTGAAAAGTATATATCCAAAGGAGGTCCTGATGGTGGAGACGGAGGCCGTGGAGGGCATATAATCATACGTGCTAATCCAAATATGTGGACCTTGTACCATCTTAAGTTTAAGCGTCATTTTAAAGCCGGTCATGGTGGACATGGTAGTAAAAACCGAAGTACAGGAGCAGATGGGGAAGATATTTATGTTGATGTACCCCTGGGAACTGTAATTCGAGATACTGAAACACAAAGTATTATTAAAGAGATTACCGAAGAGGGACAAGAATATATCGTCGTCGAAGGGGGAATGGGAGGACGTGGTAACTGGCACTTTAAAAGCCCAACCAATCAAACACCACGGTATGCCCAACCTGGTATAGAAGGACAACAGCGTGATATTACCTTAGAGCTAAAAGTGCTGGCAGATGTAGGGCTGGTTGGATTTCCTAACGCTGGAAAATCAACGCTGTTATCTGTAATTACCGCTGCAAAACCAAAGATTGCCGATTACGAATTTACTACCTTAAAACCTAATTTGGGTATTGTAGAATATCGTGATTTTCAAACTTTTGTAATGGCTGATATCCCTGGTATAATTGAAGGTGCAGCAGAGGGTAAAGGGATCGGACATCGTTTTTTACGACACATTGAGCGTAACTCTACATTACTTTTTCTGATTCCGGCAGATGCACCAGATATTGTAGAACAATATGAGATTCTTCTGGATGAGTTGCGGCGCTATAATCCTGATCTTTTGGATAAAGACAGACTTATTGCCATTTCAAAATGTGATATGCTGGATGATGAGTTGAAAGAAGAATTGAAAACAGAATTAGACGGGCAATTTAATGTTCCTTATTTATTTATCTCCTCGGTTGCCCAACAAGGACTACAAGAATTAAAAGATAAGTTGTGGCAAATGCTGAATAATTAACCTAAACGGAATAGCCCTGTTTTAGAATTCCGTTTGCTGCTTCTGGATGTTTTTTAAGATAAGCAGCTACAAAAGGGCATAGCGGAACAAGTTGATATCCATTTTTACGAATGTAAGCTAAAGTTTTCTTTATAATCGCACTCCCTAATCCGTTACCTTCTAATGACCTGGGAACTTCTGTGTGCGTTAGGTATATTGATTCTCCTTTGGCCAAAATATACTCAATAAACGCAATCTTATCTTCTACATGTAATTCAAAACGTTTTTTTGGATGATCAGTATTGTTAATGAGCGTTAATTGTGACCAGTTTTTCTTTTCCATAGTACCAATGTTTTTAAGATACTTTCAAATTTAAAAGATTTAGGATGGTGCAGGACTTAATAATAGGTTAAAGTTCATGGAGCAAGCGCATCATATATTCTAATACAAATAGTATTATCAACTTTATAGAAATAAGGATATGAATTTCAAGATATTGTTCCTCAATCAGACTTAGGTTAAACCCAGCTAACGCTTCAGGGAAAACCAAATAATCCGAAGGAGCTTTGATTCCTATAGTTAAGATCATTGCCCAACCAAAAATCAATTATAGAAAATCACTAAATTTGGCAGAGAGCGATGTTTTGAAGCCAATAATTAAACATAGAGCTAACTAGATCTCAATAAGCTAGGCAATACTACCAATGATATTAATAAGGTTAACGAGAGCCCAGGGATTACGTAGTTTGTATATGCTGAAAAACTATCCTATTCATCCCAAGCAGATTTCTCTTCTGGCCATAAACCTAACCTATCTGCTGCAGCCGATAAAAACCCAATAGTTAAAATAACCCTTAGTAAGAGTTTGATACAAATTGTTTATATTTTCATGTTACTTATAGATTAATCTTGAGAAGGTATTGGTTCCATTAAAGTAGCACGGCCAATTCTGTTCCATACATTGATACAGCAAATACCCATAATGATGTCTGCTATTTCTTCTTCTTCAAACAATTTAATGGCTTTTTGATAAAGTTTCTCGCTTAATCCATGTGTAGAAATATTGGTTATTTCCTCGGTCATTTCTAGAATTATCTGTTCTTCTTCAGTAAAAAAAGGAGACTCTCTCCAAGTTGATAGCGCATGAATACGATATTGCTTTTCTCCCTGTTGCACAGCTTCTTTGATATGAGATTGTACACAATATGCGCACCCATTAATTTGAGAGGCTCTTATCTGGATTAATAAAAACGCTAAGGTCGACAAGGTACTTTTCTTAAGATCATTGTAGAGATCAAATATTGGCTTGTAAGCTGTTGGCTTCACCTCATTAATGTCAATTCTTTTTGTTTTCATGTCTTTGTTTTAAGGGTTAAAAGACAAAATTCAAGATAAAGAATGAGGAAAAAATTAATCTAGATTAAGAAACAAATTAAATCTTTTTACGACCTCTTATTTTACTTAAAAATTCTGGAGTAAATCCCAAATATGATGCAAGCATATATTGGGGAACTCTCTGTACGAAATCAGGATTGTGTTTGCAGAAAATGCTATAAAGTTCTTCGCCAGATAGGTTGTAGATGAATTGAATTCTACGTTGATCGGCAATTCTAACTTTCTCCAGGATAATTCTAAAGTATCTGTTCAATTCTAGAGAATCTTTTAGAATAGTATCCAGTTTTTGCTTGTTTATTTTTAATACAATCGAATCCTCTGCAGCCTGAATGTTCAGTTTTGAAGGGGTTTGGTTAATAAAACTGTCAATATTTGTAAGCCACCAGTTTTCAATTCCGAAGTTAACGATCTTTTCTACTCCCTTTTCATTGACAAAAAATGACCGAAGACAACCTTTAAGGATAAAATACTGGTGTTTGCAATATTGTCCTTGCTTTATAAGGGATTCTTTATTTTTCAAGGTTTCAAACGTCATAGCATCAAGAAAAGTTTGAAGGTCACTTTCTGGTGGGGATACAAATTTTAGTATGTGATTTTTGAGTTGATCTTTCATATTTCAAGAAAATAGAGGTCTTAATAATCGTTTGTATTGTTATTCTTTTTTTAGAATCAAAAACTCGTCATCCATTACATTTCCGACTAAAATTAGGTCTTCAAATGGTGCGGCAACGCTAGAGCCCGACATAATTTTTCCGTCCTCTACATATATTTTCTCTACTGTATAATCGCCTTTACCTCTATATTCTATTTTGATGATTTCTGAAGGTGCAGTTTCTTTTTTTCCTTTTGCGTAAGCTTTAAACCTTAATAGATTTGGATGTCCGCCACTCCATAAGTTTCCCTTGCCATCGATTTCTATGTTATCTACTCCAGTGCCGCAAGGGATATCTTCAATAAAGTCTAAAGAGCCATCATTTTTTTTGAGGTATACTTTTATCAGGAAGCCTCGGGGAGAGGCTACATAAATTAGGTTACGTTTGAGATCAAAATTTATTCCGTTTGCATAAGCGATACCATCAGCGACTTCTTTAAATGAATTACCATCATAATACACAACATTAGCAACTGAAAGTCCACCATATTCTTCTAAAAGTTTACCAATGCCTTTGGAGTAACCATGATCGTTGGTAAAGTAGAAGCGATTTTCATCGATCATAACCAAGTCATTCGGACTGATCATAGAGGCATCGGTCAGAGATCTTAGATGATTGATATTTTGACCGTCAAAAGTGAAGACTTCAACCGAGTGTTCATTGGTAGTATGATTAACCGCCATTATTGTATATGTACTATCTTTTTTGATCATTGAGATGCCATGGGGAGCAAAAGGTTTGTCAAAAGAAGCGGTGAGAAGTTTAATAGAGAATTTTTTGTTCTTTAGATCCATAAGATACAATCCTCCTTGCTCTTGTTCGGTAGGAGGGTAAACAGCCCTATTGGTGGATGAGATCAATGCAAAATGGTCTGTGTTGCTTATAGTAATATCCTCTGCGCCTGGTAGTGGAACTTTTTTTAAAATAGTGCCTTGAAATTGATTTTTAATCGTTCTGAAAAATCCTGTTGAGATAAGAGTATGGGAAATAAAACCTGTGATAAGAACTAAAATTACTAAGGAAATTCTTTTGATAAGACGACGCATAAAATGATGAGCTTTAATTTTTTTTGGCTTATCCCCTGGTATAGAATTGACAAGTATAAATATACCAAATAAATTCTACTGGAATAGGCAATACAATACTCCGTTGAAAACTACTCTTTATATAATTATAAAATAAGATATTTAATGTATTGGTTGGTTGACTACTTAAATTGAAAACGCTTACTAATCCAAATCCAACGGATACTCATTCGTTAACATATATTAACTCGATTTAAAATATTTTTAACACGGTAAAAAATAATACCGCGTGTCCAAATCAGTTTAATCTTTATGTGTAATTATCAACCTCAATTTTTCAAAATGAAAATTCAAAATATTTCAACTGTTTTAGCCTTGTCTGCATTAGTATTTACTACATCATGTGATATGATAAAAATGAACGTTTCTCAACAGGACGGGGACGACAAATTAATAGCACAGAATATAACCGATATAGAAAAAGTAGAAGAAAAACTACCAACGATAACCGAATTTGTATCTGTAGATAAAGGATTTTCTAGGTTTGTTGCTGCGTTAAAAGTTACAGAATTGGATAAAATATTGAATGAAGAAAAAGGATATACGGTTTTTGCACCTATAAATACAGCTTTCGATGGCTTCTCTGAGGGTGTTGTTGAAAAGCTTTTAAAGCCAGAAAATAAAGATCAACTTGCTGAAATCATAAAATATCATATTATTCCGAGTGTGATTACCAAAGAGGATATCATTACTGCCATAAATGAAGGTAGAGGAAGCGTGCCTTTGAGAACTTTAGGAGGAAAAAAACTAACAGCTTCCCTAAAAGGTAATAGTATATTTTTAATTGATGAAATGGGTAATGGGGGTAAATTGATCACTACTGATGTAGAGGCGGCAAATGGATTCATTAATACGATAGATGGTGTAATGCAGCCTAAAAAATAGCCACATTCTTCTTACATTTTACATAACTAAAAAGCGGAAACTTCACTAAAAAGCTTTCGTTTTTTATTGATGCATTTTTAATAATCTAAAATCGTAGGGTGTCCATAAACAGGCTTTGATATCGCTTTGTTTTAATCCGGTATTTACCCAGCTATTGCATGTTCTAAAACAATTATAATTTCCGGTAGCTTCATAAAAATCATCATTTTTAAAATAACCCAGTCCTGGGAGTAAAACCTTATTGCCATATGAATCTAATTGGAAGGTCTTACTAATATATGAGTTCATCTTTTCAAGCTGTACGCTATTTATTTTTATTTCGGCCCAATCTTTTTGAGTCTTTGAATATCTAGTTACATGTATTAATGTTGAGGTATTTACAAACAAGGCTCTAAATCCATTTACAAAGGTCAAATCTCCCCAGGTTGGTGTTTCGACATAAAAGATTCTGTCTCCCCAGCCAAACGAAAAAAACTGTTCCTGATCTTCAAATTTTAATCCATCAAGAATTAATGGATCCAGATTTTTCTTGGGAATGATTATTTCTAAATGTACGCCATTAGAGCTCAAATAGATACTATGATCATTTTTGGTTATGTCATTATCATTGTTTACAGGAATATAAGTTAAGATCAAAGACACAAGAAAATATGTAATTGGTATCATTAAAATGAATCCAATATATCGTAGTATTTTAGTGATGCGACTTTTCATCTTCTTACATACCTGATAGGTCTAAAAATGATCGAAAAAGTTACTTTTTTTAATCAATTTTAATTCGTACTCCTTTAGAATGACTAGAAAACTCTGGTGCATACATACTTTGAATGGTGGTAATGCCATTAGAGAAATCCCCTTTATTATTTACTCTTAAATCGTATTCAAAAATATATACTCCTTTTGGTAAATAATCAAAGAAAAAGTTTGTGGCAGCGTCTTTTGTGCTTTCATAATACCCTAAACCATCTTGCCACTTGTATTGAGAAATTACATTGATAGGTTCTAAACCAGAAGCCCTCATATCTTTCATATGTACAAACTCCATCGCCCGATCTGATCTCAACTCAATACGTACTCGCACTAAATCACCCAGCTTCAAATTGGTTTCACTAGTTATTTCTGTAATCACTTCACCGGTATCTGTATTCTTTTTCAAGAATAGTTTTTTCTTAAGAGATAATGGGGTTTTGGCTGAGGTGATTTTATCAAGGTTTTCAAAATACTGCCAGTATAAGGCACCCCAGGCAACACCTTTTTCTTTTTTGGTGATTTTGGCAGTGGCCATATTGGGCTCTATCTCATTGCTATTCCAAGAGGTTTTAAAATATCCCGTACCAGCTTCAACTTTTACATCATCCATTTTGCTTGGATCAATTTTTTGATCTCCCAAAACGATTTCTACCATATCGGTAACAGATAACCAGTCACTACCTTGCAATAATAATGCGTAGACTGCATCAGAAGTAGCTTTGGTAGTTTGCCAGCGATTGGTTTGCTTGTGTTTTAATAACCAAACTTTAAGATTATCAACGATTTCTGTTCTCTTTGTTTCGGTTTCAATTTCAGAAAATACTTCTATCATTAACGATTGCGTTTCTATAGGAGCTTGATACCAATACCAACTTGCAGTGTTAGATTTCCAATACATTCCCAGTTCCTCGCTGGTAATACTTCTTTCATCCAAAGATCTTATGATTTTTGCAGCAGTAGATGCATTTTCATTTCGGTTTAAGATCAAGGCTATCATTCCTTGGACATACAAACCTTGCTTCAACCAATATTTATTGGATTGATCTAAGTAATAATCCCATGCTTCATTGGTGCTTTTTGGCCTTTTGATATCGACAAAGAAACTACGCATATACAGGTAATGAACCTGAGTATAACTAAGGTGGTTTTTGTTGATGTCAATATCATTTTTTTTGCAGTATCTTTTTAATGCTTCATATTCTTTTACAAATTCCTTATCAAGAAAACGAACAGCATTCTGTAACATATTTGCCGTATTGCTATCAAATTGGGTAACTCCTAACTTTTTAAGATGCCCGAAGCCAGTTGCTATGTGTTGTGTGATAAATCGATTTTCATGACCACCTTTAAACCATGGGAATCCACCAGAGCCATACTGCATTTGTCTAAGTTTGTTTAAAGCCGATTGTAACTCATTGTTCATCTTATTTAGGTCAAAAAGCAAAGCAATTCGCTTCTTTTGTTCAGTTTCACTCTGTGCATCACGCAACCATGGGGTTTCTTGAATAATTAAAGATTTAAGCTCCTGATTTTTTTCTAAATCGCTAAGTAATGCATCAGTAGATTTCCATTGATTAAATACTTCCTGAATTCTCGGGTTAGAATTTGCTATATGGCTGGCCAAAGCATTAGCATAGTATCTGGAGAATGTCTGCTCAGAGCATTCATAGGGATACTCCATCAAATAAGGTAATGCTTGTACAGCATACCAGGCAGGGTTAGAGGTGATCTCGAGTGTAAGCTTATGATGCTTAAGCGTAGTGGAGGTGTTGTTTTTTAATTTATCAAGGGTAAATGTCTTAGTCTCATTAGAACGAATCCACATGGGTAAGGTCTCGGTCACCAACATTCTGTTAGAAAGTACCGGAAGTACATTTTGTTCTCCATCTGCAAAATCACCAGCCTTGGCGACAATTTTGTATTGTACAGTCTGTACATTATCAGGAATTTTTAATTCCCAAGAAATACTGGTGTTTCCTTTGGTTTTCACTTCAAAATTCTGGCGAGCACTGCTATTTTGTAATGCTGCATCGATGGATGTATTAGTTAATGCATCAAACAATTGTAGCTCTACAACTCCTTCTAAATCTTTGTTTGCTAGGTTTGATATTTTCGAACTTAAAACAATTTTATCACCTTCTCTAAGGAACCTTGGAGGGTTAGGAAGAACCATTAATTCTTTTTGTGTTACAGTTTCTAAAGCAGTCGTTGCCGCGTTTAACTCTTTTGTATGTGCTAGTAATTGCAACTTCCATTTGGTTAGAGCTTCGGGTGCTGTAAAACTAAAACTTACATTGCCATCGGGATCTGTGGTCAATTGTGGAAAGAAAAAGGCAGTTTCCTGAAAGTTTTTTCTAATTTTCACCCCCTCAAGAGAAGTATCTTTTTTGTCTTTTTCTATACTTTCATCCTTCTCTTTTGTTTTATCTGTACTAACACCGTTTACCTGACTGGCTACAGCTACTTCGTCTAATGCGGCAGACTCTTCCTCAACCATTTCCGTAGCAGCCATTGGAGCGGCTGATTTATTCATCATTCTGCTTCTTTCTGCATAATATTGCTGACCAAAATACAATCCAAACCAATTAAGTTGATCATAACCCTGATCACTATAGTAATATTCAGGACCGCTATGATTATTAAGTTTAAATGCAGTAAGACTAAAACTGCGTGATGCTTGCCTACTGCTTTGCGAATGATAGACTGGGCGATAGATTGGATTAAAATACCATTGATGGGGCTTAAATTGATCTAAGGAAGCATCATACATACTTGCCAAAAGTTCTGCAGTTACTTTATCACCTTTTGGTCCTTTAATGATAAAGCTCCAGGTTTCTTGCTGACCAGGTTTTAGTTTATCTCTAAAGGTTTTGGTTTCTATGCTAAGCTCGGTTGGCTCGTAGGGCACTGCAATTGGGATGATCCCATTTTGATAATCATTATAATTAGCAAAACTATAACTCACTGTGAAACCACCTAAGTCTTCTTTTTTAACTGGTATTTTGATCGTTTTACTACTTCTGGAAAGTTGAATAAGCTGTGTTTCTATGATCTTGTGGTTCTTTTCGATATCAACGGTTATAGTTATGTCTTTAGATGCAGAACTTAGTTTGATAATCGCTTCTTCGCCAATTTTATATGTTGTTTTGTTGGTTGTGATCTCAAATAATTGTTGATCACTAATGGTTTTATCGTCTTGACCAAAAACCGAAATATAATGCATATCTTTCACCTCTTGACCAAATCGATCTTCGGTATTTAATTCTATAACGTATTTTCCGGATTCCCATTTCTTAGTAACTCCCAGAGCTATTTCATGAGTTCCTAATTCGTTTCTTTTGGCAGAAGCTGTGTTAAATGATGTATCAAATACTAATGCTCCCTTTTCCCAGGTTCTGTAATCGGATTCATTGTTAAAAGCGTCGTGCGGAAACAGTTTATCAAATTCTTCTTCTAAAAAACCAGGGTAGTCAGGAGCTTTCCAAGGGCGCTGACGTAATGGTTTGTCTGGTGCTTTTAACTTGAAGATTTTTATACTTCCTGTAGCTGCAATTGCCTCATTATTTAGGTTTTTTGTTGTTATGGTAAGTTTGTGATCTTTTTGTGTTTTATCAATTTCGTTTTCGACAGCAACTGTAGCTGTCATCGTATGATAGCCAACATTTACTATTGTGGTTGTGCTTCTGGTTTCACCATTAATATCGGTAACATCTGCAATGACTTCGTAATTAAAAATAGGTAGATTTTCTTTGTCAACACTGGGGTCAGGAAGTGCGACAAAATCAATCATATATTCGCCTTTTTCATTAGTTTTTGTCTCACCATGGGTGATCTCTTGTGGTTCTGAAGTGTATCTAGGGTACCAATAACACCATCTTGGATATTGTACTTTTCGGTGAACTCTATATACTACCGTGGCATCGGTAATGTTACTTCCAGCATAGGCAGTAGCCGTAGCAGTAAGTTTTATAGTATCGTTGATCTTGTAAGTTTGGCTAACAGGATTGAATTTGGTTTCAAACTTGGGGCGTTTATATTCTTCAACAGAAATAGAAATACTTTGATAATTATTAGTTTGTAGAGTGTATATACCTGTTAAACCTGTAGACGGTAAAATAAATTCACCTGTAAATGATCCATATTCATTGGTTTTAAAAGATAAGGTTTTTACCTCTTGACCATTAACATCTCTTAAGATTACAAAAGTCGACTGATTGGGCAGTACTTTAAAATCTTCTTTGCCAGTAGCCGACATCATTATGCCTTTAAAATAGACTATCTGGCCAGGTCTATAGATACTACGATCTGTAAAAAGAAAAGTATTTTGTCGAGTTGCGTTATCATCGTTATTGGGTTTGTAGGATTGATTTAAATAATATCCTTCAAAATATGCTGTGTCTTTTTCATGAGTTACTGTAATTGTGACATCATAGAAATAGTTATTTAATGTCAAATACGCCTGACCTTTTTGATCTGTAGAAATGGTTTTATCTAGTTTATTTCTGTAACCTCGTTCACTATCAGTTTTCAGGTGTAATTTGGCATTAACAATAGGTTTTCCTGTATTGCGATCGATTACCTGAAATATTGATTTTTCTGGAGTACGATTTTCAACCAATGCCAGGTTACTTATTTGTACATCTCCATAGGAAAATAGACTTTCCTGCGATAGCTCTTTTGTAATAGTGGCTACAATTAGATATCCTCCTTGGTCAAGCTCTGGTAACAAAACTTCGGTGGTATGGGTTTGAAAATCTTTCTCATTCTTTATTTCAGATTCCCATGTTTTACTAATCTTCAAATTGTTTAGAAACTTAATCTTTTCATTGGTTTTATACAATCGATTCAAAGATTTTAGTTGCTTTTGGTTAATTTTTAAAGCTCTTAAATAGAGTTTGTCAAGATTCTTGTAGGTTACTAATAATCGTGCCGGTTGTTGAATGGGCACATATTTTTCAGTTGTGATAGTAAGTTCTGGATGAAGTATTTGTTCTTTAAGTGATTTGCACTTATTTGCTCCTCTCGAATCGGGAAACTTTTTAATCGCTGTATTACATATTTCTAAAGCTTCTTTAAGTTTCCAACGATATTTTTCATTTTCTTTTGGAATAAAGGTTACAACTTGTTCTTTATATAAATTTGCAATTTCGAAATCGTATAAAGCAGAAATACTTTTGGTAGCAAACCTTTCTTTTTCTAATGATAAAGTTTCCAGAAAAACAGCTTGTTTGTCATTAAATACTGCATTATCATAAACAAATTTTAAACGTTCTATATTCACTTCGGTTAAAGCTTCAGGAGTATTGTCTCTACTATGAAATCGTATTAAATTCTGGTATAGCGTTAATGCGTTACCTTGAAGCGACAAAGAATCTTCTGGTGCTATGTTTAGAGAAATAAAAGAAATATGCTCTTTGAGATATTTACTATCATTAATAGTAAAAGCGAAAGCTGGTTTTGTGATATTAGTTTCTGAAGTTTTATAAAACTCCAGAGCATTATGTAGCAAGAAGTCATAGAGAGTCGGCCTATATTTTTTAGAATCTGAATAAGTGTTCAAGATATCATCAAATTTTTTAAGATCCGTTTGCTGCGCCAACACTCCGTTTTTGATAGATTTTTGGTAGTACAAATGAATTTCGGCAAACAAAGTCTCGAGATCCCATGTTCTAAAATCTTCTTGGTCTACTTTTGCTGATGTTTGTGTTCGATTGTAAAATTTCCACCTGTTTTGTTGGAAATATTGCCAGTACAGGTTGGCCAAAATGCTTTCTAAGATATTTCTTTTGGGGAATTCACTTTGGCGAATTTCATCTTTAAAATCCTTGATGATGGTTAGTTGTGCATTTTCCTCGAGAGTAAGCAAATATTTTGCTTTGTACAATAATGATTTGATAAGCTGATTGTCATTATTCTCGGCTTTAGAGGTACTGTAAATATTTTCAACAAGTTCTAGAGCAGATTTTGGCAATCCTTGCTCTTCAAAAGCCTTCACTTTTTTCCAATCGGTCGAATACTCATTTTGACCTTTCATATCGTTTAGATTTGCTATACAGATTATAATAAGGATGATATATTTTTTCATCATTTAGGTTTTAGATTTTTTATACAAACAATAGCCATACCAAATGTATTCATGAATTTTTATTTATTTGTAAATAACATTATAAAGCTACGTATTTGAAATGAGCCTTAACAATTTTGTGATTACAAATTAAGATCTAATTCAAATTCAATACTTGCTTCAAAGAAAAAAGTAAAAATCAGCAAATTAAACTATGAATTAGGGAAAGAGAGGTTTGGTTGAGTGTGTATTGGTATAAGAATAGACAATTGTTTGTAAATATAGACATTGATCCACATTTGATTTTTATTTCTAGTTCTTTTATTATTCATTGTAGATTGTATCTTTACGATCAGATTTAACAATAAATTATGCGTGTACATTTTATAGCAATAGGGGGCAGTGCCATGCACAATCTAGCTATTGCATTGCATCAAAAAGGATATCAGGTAACAGGAAGTGATGATACCATTTTTGAACCCTCAAAATCTAGACTAGACCGACATGGGTTATTACCTAATGAGTTTGGCTGGTTTCCCGAAAAGATAACAAAAGATCTTGATGCAATTATTTTGGGAATGCATGCAAAAGAAGATAACGCAGAACTTCTTAGAGCCCAGGAATTACAATTGACCATCTATTCTTATCCAGAGTTTTTATACGAGCAGTCCAAAAATAAAACCCGTGTAGTCATCGGTGGATCACATGGTAAAACAACAATTACCTCAATGATTTTACATGTATTACATTATCACGAGAAAGAAGTAGATTATATGGTAGGAGCACAACTAGAGGGTTTTGATACCATGGTTCACCTTACTGAAGAGAATGATTTTATAGTGTTAGAAGGGGATGAATACTTGTCATCTCCCATAGATAGAAGACCAAAATTTCATTTATATCAGCCTAATATAGCCCTAGTAAGTGGAATTGCATGGGATCACATTAATGTGTTTCCAACTTTTGATAATTATGTTGATCAATTTAGAATATTCATGAATTCTATTGTAAATGGAGGTGCTTTAGTTTATAATGAAGAAGATGAGGAGGTAAAAAGACTAGCCGAAACTACTGAAAACCCGATTCGTAAATTTCCCTATTCAACACCCGGGTATAGTGTTGAAGATGGAGAGACATTGCTTTTTACTCCCGAAGGAGAAATGCCAATTGAAGTTTTTGGAGCCCATAATTTGAGTAATTTGGCAGGTGCAAAATGGATTTGTCAACATATGGGAATTGATGAGGATGATTTTTATGAAGCGATAGCCTCTTTTAAAGGAGCATCCAAAAGACTCGAAAAAATTGCAGAAAATTCTACATCGGTTGCCTACAAGGATTTTGCACATAGCCCTTCTAAAGTAAGCGCCACTACAAAAGCTGTAAAAGATCAATATCATAATAGAACAGTAATCGCGTGTTTAGAATTACACACCTATAGTAGCTTAAATGCAGAGTTTTTAAAAGAATATAAAGGAGCTTTAGATGCAGCAGACGAAGCTGTTGTGTTTTATTCCCCTAAAGCAGTAAAGATTAAACAATTGGAAGAGGTATCTGCTGATCAAATTGAAGAAGCGTTTAGCCGGGAAGATTTAATTATCTACACTAATCCAGAAGAGTTTCAACATTATTTAAAAAACAAAGATTTTTCTAATACTGCCTTAGTTCTTATGAGCAGTGGGAATTATGGGGGACTTAATTTTGATGAAATAAAAGAATGGTTTTGAGGTATTTATAGATACTTAAAAATGCTTTTCAAACAATTTGTTTACAAAATTGGAAACACTTTTTTGATTGTTCTTAATTAGTTCTCGCTTTGCATTTTCTATATCTTTTGGGACTTTATCCTGACTTAATTTAAATTTTCCTTCCCAATTATGTATTTCTATTTCGAAACAATGAATATAGGGCACCAAGCGATCCATTCTTACATCTTCATGATCTAAAACAAATTTTTGATCCGGTGACTCAAGGAATTCTGTCATGGTCACTATCGAATTTTTTATGATTTCTGTATCTACGATTTCTTTTACAATACCAGTCGCATGGGCGATAATATAATTCCAGGTGGGTAATTGTTTTCTGGTGTATATCGATGGAGAAATATAGGTCTGTGGTCCTTGAAAGATTGTACAAACAGGATAGTCATTTTTTAATAAATTAACATGGGGGTTATTTGCGTCAATATGACCTATGAGTTTCTGACCATGAAAAATCAAGGGAGCATGAGTAATAAAAGGAGTACTGTTTTTTGCTGATATTATGGCAGCAAGGGGATACGCTTTGGCTACTTCCTTTATATTTTCTGGATTATAGTCCTGGTGATGTTTTGGTGGATACACTGTCTATACGTTAAATTGTTGAAGATGATGATCTAAATGTTTGTACTGCATTTGCCCCCATTGTTCATTGGTAAATTTTCCAAACATAGGATGAGGATCCCATTCTTTTTTTTCTCTTTGATTAGAAAACTCTGCAACCAGTTTTAGAAGCTCTTGTTTTTCTTTATCAAATTCTTTTTGTTCTACAACTTTTAGTTTTGAATGCGTGGGTAGATTTTTTCTCCATGGTTTATTATTATATAGTGATTTTTTGAAGAATAACTTTGCCAGTACGTTAGGTTTTAACTTGGGATGTTCTTTTTTTAAAGCAATTTTTAAAGGAAACTGACAATGATTGAACATCTGGGCTATATTCATTTTACCCCATAAAGAAGAACTTTCATTAGATAGTTTGTTAATTCTATTTTCAATTTCTTGCAGGGCAGATTCTTCGAATAATGATTTCATGATTACGAATTTTGAGATCAATGATACTCAAAAATAGTATATTTTAAGATTATAAAATAATAAAGGCGAATCATGTGATTCACCTTCATCTATATAAGTATATAATTTCTTAATTAACTTGCTTCATCGAAGAATAAACTTAAGAACCCGTCCAGATCATCAGTACCTGCTATGTCTTTAGGTGTGCCTAAATTGATCATTAATGGCTGATCTTTAATTTTACCATGTAGAAAATATTGAAAAGTAGTTCCCATTTTGAATTTATAACCCTTAAGTTGAGAACCAAAAGAAGTAAAAGTTACTTCAGTTTTAGAACTATTACTCTCTGCAAATGCGCTTATGGTAGCATCAAAAACAGCAGATAACATATCATCAGTATAGTAATCCCATTTTATCGATGTACCATCACAGGCTTGCAACTCATATTCCGATTGAGCTTCACATCCTCTAGGAACTTGTATGTTATTTCCTACTAAATTTAAAAAGGAAACTTTCTTATCCTGACCGTAAAAGCTCAAAGTAACAAGAAATAAAACGAGGGTAAAAATATTCTTCATAAATAGGTTAATTTGAAGTTGTTAAATTATTCATTTTTGGATTTTGGGTGTCCAAATATAGTAAAACTTTCATTTTCAAACAAATATATAGATTAAATATTGGGGAATATTTAATTTTATATCGCTTCTTTTAAAGTATTAAAAATCTAATAATGTCTTGTTTTTGAGCTAAATAGTTTATACTTACAAATAGAAATAATTGTATTATTTTAACAAATAAAAGTAATAAATGAAAGAGTTAAACTCCTCTTTTTCTATCAAGGAATGGAGCGAAAATGATCGTCCAAGGGAAAAATTAATCGCTAAAGGGAAAAATACGTTGACCGATGCAGAAATAATAGCCATATTAATAGGTTCTGGGAATCGTGAAGAGAGCGCTGTCGCATTGAGCAAACGAATCTTATCTAGTGTTAATCACAAGATTGATGCCTTGGGAAAATTGTCAATTAAACAATTGATGAAGTTCAAAGGAATAGGAGAAGCAAAAGCAATTGCCATTATAGCAGGATTAGAATTAGGACGTAGAAGAAGAGAGGAGGGAGTAGAGATTGTTCCAAAAATTACATGTAGCAAAGATGTATTTGATCTTCTTCGTCCGGTTATAGGTGATTTAGATCACGAAGAGTTTTGGGTATTGTATTTAAATAATGCAAATAAAGTTTTACAAAAGAAACAAGTTAGTGTAGGGGGGAAAACTGGTACGTTGGTAGATGCCAGAATAGTGTATCGATCTGCCCTGGAATACGGAGCAACTGGAATAATCATTGCACATAACCATCCAAGCGGTTCTTTATTGCCTAGTAAATCGGATAAAGATTTAACGCAAAAATTGAAACAAGCCGGGGCCAGTTTAGATATCAATGTACTAGATCATCTTATTGTAACAGAAAAAAGTTATTTTAGCTTTGCCGATGAATCCATATTATAACCCACGATTTCGATGTTATTGATATATGTACAAAAGATCACTCCAAGAGTTTCTTACATTTTTAAACATATTTGTAGAAGAATATTAGGAATCGAGGTTGATTTAACATCAAAGATAGAGGTCTTTATTGCTCATGATGGTCCTAAATTTTCTTATGGTAAGCAACCTTTGGGTAAAGAACTGTATTTTCAAAGCGTCGAGTTACTTTTTGAACATGGACTAAATGCTATAGACATTCATGTATTGGATTGGGAAGAGACCAAATGTTTTTTCGAAGTTAAACATCCAAATACAGCTTTGCCCTTTGATATCTTTGCCGCATCATTTTATTTATTAACCAGGTATGAAGAATATTTACCCCACGTAAAAGATAATTTAGGACGTTTTCCTGCAATAGAAAGTATTGGATATGATAACGGATTTTTACAAGATCCCGTCGTTGATATATGGGCTTTGAAATTTAAAAAAGTTCTTGTTGATAAATATTCTAACTTAGAATTCGATAAAAAGAAATTTACAATTACTCCTATTATCTCTGTAAGTGAAACATTTGCTTATAAAGATAAAGGTGTTTTAAGATCGTTGGGAGGGAGTTTGCGAGATTTGTGGAGGCTGAAATTAGATGAACTCTCCGATAGAATACGAGTTATACTTGGATTTAAAAAAGATCCATTTGATACTTTTGATTTTATTATAGATCTACAAAAACAAAAAAAAAGAAAATGTAAAGTGTTATTTGGATTAGGAGATTACTCAAATTATGAGAAAAATATAGGGTACAATAATCCTCAACATCGTATTGTTATAAAACATATATCAGATTATATTGATGTAGGGCTTAAAGTTTCTTATGAAGCCATAAGTGATTTACTTACATTAAACAAAGAGAAACAAAGAATAGAAGGTATTCTTAACAGGAGACTTAAATATGCTTTATGTTCATTTTTTAAAATTAAATTACCCGAAGCTTATCGAAATTTTATTGAATTAGAGATACAAGAAGATTATTCTATGGGATATTCGAGATATTCTGGATTTAGGGCAGGTACTTGTACTCCTTTTATGTTTTACGATTTGGATTATGAAGTACAAACACCTTTGGTAATATATTCTTTTTGCATTGCCAACTTAGGGAAGCGAGAGGATTTTGAAAGCGAGACAGCTACGAGAAATGAAATTACTACTTATATCGAAAAAGTTAAGAAGGTAGATGGGGTATTCATACCCATTTTTAGTAATATTTTATTTAGTGAGCTTCATAGCCAGACATTTTGGAAATCAATTTTTGAATTTATGTGGAATACAGAAGATGAATAATATAATTAAACATATTTTTTTTGATCTCGACCATACTTTATGGGATTTTGATAAAAATTCGTCATTAGCATTTGGGATGATATTCGATAAGTTTAAAATACATCTCGAACTCGATTCTTTTTTATACATATACCAACCTATTAATATGAAATACTGGAAACTTTACAGAGATGAAGAAGTTACCAAAGAAGAATTGAGAAGAAGAAGACTTATAGAGGCGTTTGATATTTTAGGTCAGAAATTTTCTTTAGAAATTATAGACGAGATGGCTCATGATTATATAGCCTTTTTACCGCTTAATAATCATTTAATTGGTGGTGCTAAAGAATTGTTGGAATATCTAAATCCAAAATATAATATGCATATCATAACAAATGGATTTAAAGAAGTTCAAAATAATAAGTTGTCAAATTCAGGAATAAAACACTTTTTTAAAACGGTTACTAATAGTGAAGAAGCAGGAGTAAAAAAACCTAATCCGTTTATTTTTGAATATGCCATAAAAATTTCAGGTGCAGCCACAAATAATAGTATTATGATAGGGGATAATTATGAAGCTGATATTTTAGGAGCCGAAGCAATTGGATTGAAGACGATATGTTTCAATTACCATCGGGAAAAACTTCCAGAAAAAAACCTTCAGGTTTTTAATTTAAAACAGGTCAAAAATTATCTTTAGTCGTTAGTATTTGTATTTTAATATAGGGTTTTTATGATCAGGTCATATAGAGAAAATTAATTTTTATATTTCTACTAATAATTTGATAGAATATACTGATCTTGCTAAAGCAAAAGGAGCATCTTTACAGTTTGGTTTTAATGTTATAATGTAATTAATATGATACGTTTTCTTTTTTTGGGAATTATTTTGGTTTCAAGTCTGAACATATTTAGTCAGAAAAGTGTGAATGATTATGAGTACATTATTGTTCCCAGAACTTTCGAGTTTCTTAAAAAAGAAGATGCATATCAATTAAATTCGTTAACCAGGTTTTTATTTAATAAATACGGCTTCAATGCCTATGTTCAGGGAAAAGAAATGCCTAAGGAACTAAAAGAAAATAGTTGTAGGGGGTTATTGGTTCACGTAAAGAAGTCTTCCTCACTTTTTATTACCAAGTTGAATATAGAATTAAAAAACTGTGAAGACCAAGTGGTTTTTGTCTCTGCTGAAGGTACAAGTAGGGAAAAAGAATTTAAAAAAGCATATCATGAAGCCTTACGTGATGCATTTAAGGATGTACAAAAATTGAACTATAAGTATAACGAATCACAAGAAGAGGATAAAAAAATAGTACAAATAACTCCAGTTCCGGTTACAGAGAAACAAATCATTTCGGCAGAAAAAGAAAAAGCTGTAGAAATAAAAAACGAAGTATCAACTAGCTCGGGAGATTACGCTAACCAAGTCTCCAGGTCATACGTTTTAAATAACAAAGTATTCGTATTTAAAAAGAAAGAATATGGATATGAGCTTTCAAAAAAGGAAGGTGAAAAGTTAATTTTTTCCGGAAAAATTTATAAGCTTAGAAAAGACAATTCTTACTTGATTAATGGAGGAGATTTAAGTGGCAGTGGATATTTTGATAGCTTTGGAAATTTCATTCTGGAAAGAGTTAACCCGGTTACTGATAAAATAATTCTGGATACGTTCGCAAGGCAGTAATGCTGGATTTATCAATACCCATATTTCTTTCCCCATCTCGATTTGAGAAAAGCTCTAAATGAATTTTCACGCTGGTTGTCACCAGGCTCATAAAGTTTGGTATTCTTAATCTCATCGGGTAAAAATTCTTGGTCTGCAAAGTTTTTTTCGTGGTTATGAGCATATTTATAATCTTCGCCATACCCAAGTTCTTTCATTAATTTCGTGGGAGCATTTCTAATATGTAATGGTACCGATAAATCACCTGTTTGTTTGACCAGTTGTTGCGCTTTATTTATCGCCATATATGACGCATTACTTTTTTGGGAGGTAGCAAGGTAAACCGCACATTGGCTTAAAATGATTCTTGCTTCTGGATATCCTATCGTATTTACTGCCTGAAACGTATTGTTTGCCATGATCAAAGCGGTTGGATTTGCATTTCCTATATCTTCAGATGCTAAAATAATCATTCGTCTGGCTATAAATTTAAGATCTTCTCCTCCTTCAATCATACGTGCCAACCAATATACTGCAGCATTGGGGTCACTGCCCCGTATGGATTTAATGAATGCCGAGATAATATCATAATGCTGATCTCCTGTTTTGTCGTATCGCACTGTATTTTGTTGAACTAGTTTTAATACGAGATCATTAGTTATGATTATACTTCCATGGTTCTGACTTGAAACGATAAGTTCGAAAATATTAAGTAGTTTTCTTGCATCTCCTCCGCTTAATCTTAATAGGGCCTCGGTTTCTTTCAGAGTAATATCTTTTGATTTTAAATACTCGTCTTCGTGCATAGCACGATCCAATAAAGCTTCTAACTCTTCTTTGTCAAATGGGTTTAAAACATATACTTGACACCTTGACAAGAGTGCGGGGATGACTTCAAAACTTGGATTTTCTGTAGTTGCTCCGATAAGGGTGATCCAGCCTTTTTCTACTGCACCCAATAAAGAATCTTGTTGAGATTTGCTAAAACGATGAATTTCATCAATAAATAAAATCGGATTTTTTGAAGTAAACAAGCCACCACTTTGTTTTGCTTTATCAATCACATCTCTTACTTCTTTTACTCCACTATTTATAGCACTTAATGTATAAAATGGTCTTTGTGATTCTTGAGCAATTATATTTGCCAAAGTTGTTTTGCCAACTCCAGGTGGTCCCCATAAGATTAATGATGGAATGACCCCATTTTTTATTTGCTGGGTAAGTGAACCGTCATTTCCTATCAAATGTTCCTGACTAAGGTAGGATGTTAAAGATTTCGGACGTATTCTTTCGGCAAGAGGTTTATTTGTATTCATAAATACAAAGTTACAAAGCTTTATAAGATTATGAAGATGGAAAAGTCATTTCAAAATAACTATAGCATTCCCTGAAAGTAATAAAGTCTGCCATTTTAACTGATAAATTGATTTTGGACTTTTTTTTGATATATTTTTGGTGTTATGAGAAGAGAACAAGATGAGTTTAAATTTAATATTGGTGTAATAGGGTTTCCTTTATTATTTGTATTGATTATTTGGATCATTTTTTGGTTTGAAGTGCGTTTTAGACTAGATTTTAGTAGTTTTGGAGTGCTGCCAAGGACAGTTAAAGGTTTAAGAGGAGTATTATTTTCCCCGTTTATTCATTCTGATATTACGCACTTATGGCACAACACATTGCCATTACTTATTTTATCCTTGGCACTGTTTTATTTTTATCAATCCAATGCTTGGAAGGTTCTAATAATTGGAACTCTATTTACTGGAATAGCTACTTGGCTATTAGGGCGCACAGCAAATCATATTGGTGCCAGTGGGGTAGTATATATGTTGTTTGGTTTTTTGTTTTTCAAAGGTATTATTGCTAAACACTTTAGGTTAACTGCTCTATCTTTCGTTGTTGTTTTTATTTACGGAAGTATGGTGTGGTACATTCTACCTATAGATCCCAAAATTTCGTGGGAAGGGCATCTATCCGGCTTGTTTGTAGGAACGTTGTTGGCCTTTTTTATTAAAAGGGGAGTGGTGAGGCCTAAGAAATATTATTGGCAATCTTCGGATTATAACCCCGAGGAGGATGAATTCCTGAAACATTTTGATGAAAATGGTAATTTTATAGAAAAAATAGTAGAAGAGAACGAGCAAAAACCTGATGCAATACAGGTAATTTATGAATATAAAGATAAGACAGATGAATCTAGAAAAACTGAGTGATTTATCATTGTCTTTGTCTTATAGTTTCATACAAAAATACTCCACAGGCTACAGAAACATTGAGAGAGCCTATTTCACCATACATGGGTAATTTGGCTTGTTTATCTACCAATTTAAGTACAGAATTTGATATGCCTTTACCTTCACTTCCCATAATTATGGCTGTTGGTACAGCTAAATTCACTTCGTATATTGTTTCAGCTGCTTTTTCTGATGCGGCTATTACCTGAATCCCTGAACCTTGTAAATAATACATGGCATCTTTTATATGATCTACTTTACATATCGGTATATTAAATACTGCGCCAGCAGAAGTTTTAATGGTATCGGCATTTACAGGAGCACCACCTTTTTTTTGTATGATGATTCCGTGAACACCAGTGCACTCGGCGGTTCTAATAATTGCTCCAAAATTGCGTACATCAGAAAGTTGGTCTAAAATAAGAAACAAAGGTGTTTTACCAGATTCGATTACTTCAAGAACCAGATTTTCTAAAACATAGAAGTCAATAGGGGAGATATAGGCAACCACACCCTGATGATTTTTACGTGCAAGTCGATTAAGTTTTTCTAAAGGTACATAAGTAACACTTATATTTTGTTGACGTACCATAGCCAGCAGTTCTCTCGCTAACTCTCCCTGTAATCCTTTTTGAATAAAAAGTTTATCAATAGTTTTACCTGAGCTAATGGCTTCTATTATGGCTCTGATACCAAAAATTAAAGACTCTTGTTTCATGAGCAACAAAGATATGTATAAAATAACAACCCTTTGGTATACCAAAGGGTTGTTGTTAAATTATTATTTGTTCCGTCCTAAAATAGCGATACACTAAAATTTAGTGTAATGAGAAAATCAGTAAACATGGGTTATGTAAAGCGAATCCAAAAAGACTATTCGCTTTGTTTTAAACTTCAAGTAATTAAAGAAATTGAGCCTAGCAGGCTTCGATAGACTAAATGCTTACCATAAATATAGCATTCGAACTAGTTTTACAATTATTTAATGGCTAAGAAATAGGGTATCTTTGATTGGGATAATCTATCTCTGGTAATCGTGGAAGATACCCGAACAAAAGATTCTAGAATTAGAAACTAAAGTAAAACTTCTTGAAAAACAAAAGGCAAGAGCTGAGCATTTGGCTGAGCGTTCCAATAATGAGAAAGTGATCATTTTTGATATGCCTGTTGATCTTGTTGAGAAGGAAAATGGTGTTGATATTATAAAAAATCACATACCTGATTTATTGAATGCTTCAAAAAAGAGCATGAAGAAACGATAGTTTCTACTTGTAAGTTACTTATGTTTGGTAGAGAGGTATATTATCAATCTATTACCTATAGAAAATGCAAATAGGCTACAACATGGCAGGCTATCTGATTTGTAAAAGGGGTACGTAATATAATGCCAAAACTCGGTACTGTATCGTATACTAAAGAATAAATTTTCTGCTTTAAAAGTTGGTAGAGATAAGCTCTTTATAATTTTTAAATCAAATCATATGTTGATTAAACCTTAAAGGTTTTTTCATATAACAACAGATTCTCATCATCGATTTAGAAAACATAAGAAAAGGGTTTGTAATTTGGAGATTACTAGACCAGAACAATTATGGGTTAGCGATATTACCTACGTAGGAACTAGGGCAAATCCATCCTGTTTTAGGATTAATAACAGACGCCTATTCTAAAATGATTATAGGGTATAATGTATCTGATACTCTTGCCCATTGCAGGATCAACAAATGGTATCTTAAAACAAGAATTCAACGTGTCAAAAGAAATGAAATCGATCAACATAAAGAAAAAACTATAACAGATACTGTAAAAGTATATAGCAATATAAGACCGCACCTATCTAATGAAATGCTTACCCCAGTGCAAATACACAAACAAAATAAATTTAAAAGAAACTGCATAAAACCAAAATTCCCAATGAAGCTAGCTTCATTGGGAATTAAATGATAAATTTAATCTAGTAATAATCTGTATCGATTATTTATAACCTGTCATTTTATTATTAAATCAATTAATTTAGTAACCAGGGTTTTGTTGATCCGCTATTACTGGATTGGCGTTGATTTCCCCTTGAGGGATTGGAAACTGGAATCTAAAGTTGCCAGCAGGTATTACAAGCGCTTCAGGCTCAGTTCCACTACCATCGATCACATCACCGTTGCTGGATCGAGAAATATCTTCTCCTCTTCTTTTAAGATCAAAAAATCTATGTCCTTCAAAGGACAATTCAACTCTTCTTTCAAATTGAATTGCATCCTCAAGTGCTTGACCTGTTTCAGTTCCTGGAACAAAAGGATCGTATCTCGTTGCTCTTAATTGATTTAGTGTTGCAAGCGCTGCGACTTGTTGTCCTAATTCAAATTGAGCTTCAGCTTTATTTAAAAGGACTTCTGCAGATCGCAATACCTTAATATCAACACGACCATTTACTTGTCCTTCTTCTCCTAAGAATTTTTTAATCGCATTATAACTTACACCAGTATTAACACCAACGTACTGCATGATATCCTTTCTTATATCGTCGTTTGATATGCTATTGAAAAATTCGAACTCAATCGCAAACTCTAAGATGTCGTTATCTGCATTTGATTGGCTATACAGTACACCAACATTATTAAAATTAGCCTCAGAAGTTGTATTGATACCTAATTCTATCACTATTCCCGCATTGTTAGAATCTGTGTAAACTCCCGGTAATTCATCTGCGGCAGCAAGGTCGACAGATACTTCATTAGCGGCATCAACGGCCTTCTGGTACTCACCATTATATAAATAAACTCTAGATAATAAACCAAAGACACCATCTCTGTTTAATCTTCCTTCACCATTATTGCCATCACTAATTAATGAACTTGCTCGTTCTAAGTCACCAATTATCTCAGCATAATTAGATGCTACTGTTTCTCTTGCAGGAGTTGCGAATGGATCCCCTGTGTCACCATCTTCTACTTTTACATAAACAATTCCTAAAGAACCGTTAGCATCTGCACTTTGAGTAGGGATTTGACCATAAATTCGAGCTAGATCAAAATGAGCCCATGCTCTTGCTGCTAAAGCCTGACCAAGAATATTGTTTTTGTCAGCACCATCAACCAAATTGTCTATTTGGCTAATTACAATATTTGCAGCATTTATCGCTTCGTAAGCTTCACTCCAGTATAAGGGTATAGCACCTGCGGTAGTTGGAACATATCTAAAATCATGATAATCATCATTGGATCGTCTTCCGCTTTGAACTTGAATTACATTATCAGATATTATATCAGGAATACCTTGTAGTCCCGAACCAGGAGACGAATAGTAATTAAATAGTTGCTGATAGATTCCATCAACACCGTTTTGAAAAGCATCAACGTTATTCAAAAACGCCTCTGGATTAACTTCAACAAAAGGCTGAAGATCATCCAATTCATCGTCACAGGCAAAAAAGCCGAATACGGTGAACAAAATTATTAGTTTTGAAATTTTATTTTTCATTTCTTCTTTTTTTAATTTTTAAAAACCTATTTCTACACCAAAAATATAAGATCTAACCTGAGGATAGCTGAATAATGAGAACTCTCCTGGCACGAAACCAACGTCTCCCGGCTCTCCGGATTCAGCAGATCCAAGACCAATTTCTGGATCACCTTCATAGTCAGTAAAGGTTAGTATGTTTTGTCCTGTAGCATAAATTCTCAGTTTATCAATAGGTAAAGCGTCTAAGAATTTTCTAGGTAGTGAATAATCAACGGTTAAAGTTCTTAATCTAATAAAGTCACCTTTCTCTAAAAACCTAGTAGTACCTGCTTGATCAGCTGTGGCTTGGAATGTTGGACTTGGTAGAACATTTGTGTCTCCCGGCTGTCTCCAGTAGTTAAATACATCTGTACGAAGATTGGCATCAATGTTTCCAATAAATTCACCTTGTGCTCTTTGGTTATTAAGAATATAGTTACCCCCTCTAAAAACAAAGTCCGTTCTTACTCCAAAACCTTTGTATTTAAAAGATCCGTAAAAACCACCTTGAACATCTGCAATTGGAGATTTTCCTTCTTGGATTTTTTGGAAAGCATCACTGTAAGTTTCAGTAACGTTACCATCTAAATCAACATATAACGGTGCTCCATTGTCAGGGTTTACACCTGCATATTCTACTAAGAAAAAAGAGTTTATTTCCTCACCTTCTCTCAAAATAATGTTACCGAATGTACCAGTGATAATATCTTGACCATCAACTAATTTTTTGATTTCATTGTCGATTAAAGTAAGATTACCTCCAACAGAAACTAAAAGATCATCTGTTCTTATTATATCTGCATTCAGACTAAATTCAAAACCAGAGTTTTGTACTTCTCCAATATTTGAGAAAATACCATTATCCTCATCACCAACTGTTTGAGAAATTGGTCTGTTTAACAATAAGTCTTCAGAGTTCTTTTGAAAGTAGTCTATAACACCATTTACTCTGTTGTTAAATAGACCAAACTCTAAACCTATATCCAAAATAGCTTGCGCTTCCCATTGAATTTCAGGATTACCCACTCGCAATGGTCTTAGAGTAGTATTACCATTATATGTAGAGAAATCTGCTGCATCAATAAATTCAAAATCTGGAATATTTTGATTTCCAGAAGTACCGTATGAAGCTCTTAACTTAAGATTGTTAAAAACAGATCCTTCAAGGAAAGATTCCTGAGCTAAATTCCATGCAACACTTCCACTATAAAAAATACCAAATTTGTTGTCAGGTCCAAATCTAGAAGAACCATCACGTCTTACAGATGCTGAAACAATATATTTTTCATCATAGTCGTAATCTGCAAAAATAGCTTGAGACCATAAAACTCTCCTTGCTTCATTTGATCCCGCAGCAGTTGCTTCAGCAGCTACATCAAGAAAAGGAATGTTAGGAGAAGGAAAACCTCTCGCAGTCACAAACTGCTCATTACGAATGTTTTCATTATATTCTAGTAAGAAACTTGCCGATAAATTGTGAGCATCACTAAACGTATCGCTATATGTAAATAAGTTATTTACATTATATTCAAAATCAATATTTACATTGTTAGTTTGAGTACCAGGAAAACGAGCATCTCCAATAAAACCTTGCAGTACACCACCCGGTAGAGATCTGTTCGTTCTGTTAAATCTATTATTAACTAAACCTATAGCAAAACGGTTAGAAAATTTATCAGATATAGTTATGTCTGCAGATAGATTTGCAATAAACAAAAGATTTCTATTATCTTCTGGTTCCGTTTGTAGAGCCTCTGCAATAGGAAAGAAAATACCACCTCCACGATTAAAAATAGGTTCTCCGTTGGCATCTGTAACAACATTCCCATTTGCATCTCTAGCAAATAAAGGAGCATAAGGATTATAATCATAAAGGCCTCTGAATGGATTCTGAACATTATTCCTATCCCGTGGTAAATCTGTAGTACTTCTTGCCGCAGAAATATTAGCGCCGATATTTAACCACTCTTTTGCTTGATAAGTTGTATTTAATCTCGCAGATACTCTTTCGAAACCATCAATGCGATCAATGATACCAGTATCTAAATTATAAGCTAATGACAGGAAGTATGTCAAATCTTCTGATCCACCAGAAATAGATAGCGTGTTATTTTGAATTACCGATGTTCTAAGAAGTTCTTCTTCCCAATTAGTATCGAATGAAATCAATCTAGCTCTTTCTTCTGGGCTAGCAGTTGCACCAGGTAGAGCTGTTGCAGCTCCAACTCCTAATGCTGCATATTGTCTTTCTATTTCAAGTTTTTGCTCAGCATTCATTAAGTCGAAAGGATCTGGAATACGCTCTCCGAAACCATAAGACGAATTGAAAGTAATTCTAGCTTCTCCAGCTCTACCCTTCTTAGTTGTTATCAAAACAACTCCGTTAGCACCCCTTGATCCGTACTTTGAAGCAGATGCTGCATCCTTAAGTATAGATAATGACTCAATGTCATTTGGGTTTAAATTATTCAAAGGGTTGAACTGTTCATCTTCGTTGATAGGTATAGGAACTCCATCAATAACGTACAAGGGAGTAGTACTTGCATTAAGTGAACCAACTCCACGAATTTGTACAAATGCAGTGTTACCTGGCCTACCATTGGCAGCAGTTACCTGTACACCGGCTGCCTGACCTTGAAGAATATTGTCAATACTTGTGGTAGGTACAAAATCCTCAATATCTTCGTTTGCAACAGTTGATATTGCTGCAGTTACGGTTGATCTTCTACCAACCCCATAAGCAGTTACAACCACCTCTTCTAGTTCTGATGCAGAAGCAACTAATTGAACATTTACCGTATCGTTATCTCCAACAACCGCAGTTTTTGTTTCAAAACCAACATAACTGAATGAAAGTACAGCTCCTCGGTTAGCTTGAATGGTGTAATTACCATCAAAATCCGTTTGGGTACCTGTCGATGAGTTTTGAATAACAACATTAACCCCAGGTAGCGGCAGACCTTTATCGTCTGTTACTGTACCTGAGACTGTTTTTACTTGTGCAAAAGTTAATTGCACAACAAACGCTAGAAATAGCGTTAAAATTCCACTAAACTTTGTTCTCATTTTACAATTTATTTGAATTAGCCAGTTCCAAAAATCATAATAATATATTTATAAAACAACTTTTTAATATTAAAAATTGAAAATAAAATTCATTGTTATACCAAATATTTACAGACTTTCTGCTCAATTTTTGTCAATGTTCTTGACATTGATAACAATTTTTCTTTTTGTAAAGGTTTGAATTTTAGATTGATTACTTGTTGATATTTCTTATGGAAAGTTTTTGTTTTCAATTTTTGTTTTTTGATATATGTGATTTTAATTTCATTTTATTATTTTTTCGTAGTACCGCAAATATGCTTAAAAATGGTTCAATATCTATTTAACCGTAAGTTTGTGAAACTTTAAACCATCCAATAATTTCTAAGGATTAAATTTTCAAAGTCGAATTATATGTTTTTCTAAATAAGTTTTTAAGGGTTTATTTTTAATACTATTCTGGATTTTGTCTCTCGTATTATTTGAAAAGTGCACACAGTTGTGGTAAGATTAATAAATAATAAATATTTATAGCGTAAAGCTCTGTATTCTTTTCTTCAATCCTTGTGAGTAGATAATGTTTTTGAAACAAAATTGACAATTCTATTTATTGTAATGAATTATAATAATTGATAAGAATAATCAAATCATTCTCATTTTTTAGATCTAATTTTTTTTCACCACAAAATTCTTTCAATTTTTTCTGATGTAATTTAAAGTGCTGTAAAATTTTACTTTTTTTCAATTTTAACCTTATCGGGGTTTGGTTTCCGAATTGAATATAATAATGTTTTTTTTCTATAAATTTCGGTGATTCTGATTTATGGAAACTAGTCTTTGCTTCTTCTGGAAGTTTGAGCGTTTTTTCGTATCGTACATATAGGCTACAGTTGGTGTTGCGTAATTTTTCGATAAAAAAACCTTTCTTAGTTGAAGAATTATCCATATAATCTAGAATTCTAAATTCTTTATTATTTACAATAACCGATATTGGAATAGACTTACTTAAAAGTTTTGCTCCGTCTTGATAATCAACTTCAATCTCATCATTATAAGCATTATATCGCATAGGTAATTTTCCTATTTCTGTAGAATCAGTATATTTTAATAAGCCTATTTCAAATTTTTCTATGAGATAGGGATTTCCTTTTATATCTTCGAGTGTGAGGTTTTTATTACCTATATTGAGTACTTCTTGTAAAATGTCTCTTCCTCTCATCATACTATTAGCAGCGAGATTTCCTTCGAATGAAAAACTTGATAATCTAGCAGGTGTTGCCGGACTGGGATTTTGAGAAAATAAGATGGTACAATATAAGAAAGTAAAGACTTGGATAATTAGTCTGATAGATTTCATGTTAAAAAAGTTTCTACAATATAACTAAATATAATGAATTGAACGTAAATGTTCTCGTTCAACATCAAGCTCACCTGATAATAAATTCTTCTATTTTTAGGATATCTATTTAGAGACTTTTTAAGACATGTTGTTAACATTGTAAATTGAGTCAGTAAAGAGGAGATCATTGAAGTCTATCAACTATAATACTTTCAGTAGATATAAGATTTTAATATGGTTATGAAAAATGAATAAGAATAGGTTCTCCATATAATTTTTATGTTAATTAAAAAGGATCGTCTTAAATTTAAGACGATCCTTTTTAATTTTAACTTGACAAATAATTGCTTATTCTGAGCACAAATTCAAGATGACCACTCCCGCTGTAGGGGAAGGGCCTTCATCAGCAACCAAATTACCGCTAGGAGCAAATATTTGAAATGTAACTTCATTATCAAAATCGCCTGATTCGAAGGTAAATGTTAGTTCTTGTGATCCATCGGGTACCGTAAGTGTAGCTGAGGAACTAAATCCTTCAGCTTCAGTGACTAAAAACTCAGTTTCGATTCCATCAAGATCTGCAACTAATTTAGCTCCATTCCATCCGTCTCCAAAAGTGTCTTGCATATTTATATTCCATTCACCTGTTGGAGGTTCTGGTAGTACACAAAGGGTTTTTGCATCATAACGAAATGGAGAATTAAAAAACACCCCCGAAATATTGTTTCCGATATTTGTGCTTGTATAGACTTCACCAGAATTTAAATTTAATGCCAAACGCAATCTGAAAATATCACCTCCATCTGCTTGTTCTGAATCAAACTCTGACTGCAAGTCAAGCAAGTCTATGGCATCTTGTGCATTTAGACTGATCACAGCGGTAGGTTTTCCGTTAGGTCCAGTGGTAAATTCTGATGCAGCAACATTTCGAACAAAAACATCTGGTTTACTGATATCCTCATCATCGTTAGGCGTTGGAGTTTCATTATCTTCGTCAACGAAATTATCTACATAGGATACGTATACATCTACCGATTCGAACCTTGAGCTATTCGCAAAATCATCCGCTTCTACTTCGACAGCAATGGTTGATCCAGCTATATCCTTTAAGTTAACCTCTAGATTGATCACCTCTACGGTTCTAAGTACTGCTGCAGATTCTATTTCATCCAGTGGAACAGGGTTCTTGTCTTCATCTTCACAACCTACGAAAATTGAGAAAACGAATAAGAATAATAAAAATTTACTTATATTTTTCATTTCTTTTATTTTTTTAATTAGTCAACTACAGGTCCACCTTCTGCCCAAAAAACTCTTAAGCTTTGGCTAGGTGCAGGTTTTTGACTTACATTTGAGTTTTGTTGAAATAGTTCTGATGGATAGGGGAATGAATTAATGAATTCTCCCGAATTTAAAGTCAACGTAGGTTGAAGATCTGATGGAAAACCAGTTCTTCTATACGTGTTATATGCTTCAACTCCATTCCCGAATAAAGCCTTGAAATATTCAATGACAACAATCTCTACTCGGTCTTCTCCTGAAGCAGCATCATATCTATCTAAAACATTGTTAACATATAGCTCTATATCACTATTAGAAGGAACAAAAGGTCTTGGTATAACTGTTTCGTCTTCTGGAGTATCAGGATCATCGTCTTTTACGGGTTCGTCTAAGGGTAATCTTTCTCCAAAAGCTAAAACTTTTTGAATTGATTGTCTAACCCCTTGTTCAAGATAAAAACGAGGATCACCTGTAACTCCCGCAGTTAAAGCTGCTTCTGCTAGCATAAAGTTCGTGTATGAAGAAAGCATTATTGGAGAAATTCCGGCACCTTGCAAACCAACGCGTCTTCCTGATATTGCGTCACCCACACTGGCATCAAATGGTCCACCAATAGGGTATACTCCGAATGTTGTTCGAAGACCGCCATCTGGTGGTATTCCGTCGTCGTCACCATGATCTCTACCCCAATAACCATCACCTGGATTACAAAAAACATCGTTAGATGAATAATGAGTTGGTCTTGCAACTAAAATACATTCATTCTCATTAGGGTCTTCGGTAAAGTCTAGAGATTGTCTATAAAAATAATATCTTCTTCTAGGGTCACCAGTAGCGAAATCATCTTTTATTAATGTCATATAATAGTTAGACATGTAATCATTAACATCAGCTGCTACATCAAAGTTTCTTCCGAAGTAAGGGTGACGACTGTCTGGATTAGCATCAACATTCGAATATTGAAACTGAAAATCATCTTCCAAATCAAGTATAAGATCTTCATTTGCAAGCAAATTATTAATTTTAGCTCCTGCATTTGCATCCACGAGCCTAGTTTGAAGATAAAGTTTTAGTTTTAAAGTATTGGCCAGTTTAGCCCAGCTAGCTTCATTTCCGCCATAAAAAAGATCAGTATTCGCTTTAAATCTCTCAATGCGATCTAGTTGTCTTAATCCTTCATTAAGTAAATCTTCAACGTCGTTGTAAATATTGGCATCATCATCTGCTACTGGATTAGTATTATCTAGTCCTTGGAATGCTTCGCTGTAAGGTAAATCTCCAAAATAATCTACCAAAGTCATTATTACGTAAGCTTCTATAATTTTCGAAATACCAATATGAGTATAAAGCCCTGCTTCTTCTGCTATTGGTTCTAAAGCTTGTACATCAGCCAATAGACCAGCATAGGCATCCTCGTAACAAATATCGTAGTCCCCTGGTTGATAAGCATTGTCATAAAGGGGGCCAAACATGTGAAGTATTCTGGTCACCTCCATACCCATTTCGGATACGGCCAGATTATCATCTAACTGATTACCGTCAAAAAAGCCAGCTAAGCTAATTTCTATAGCATTTAAAAAAAGATCAGCATCTGCTTGATCATTAGTTAAAGCATTAGGATCGTCTAAAATCTCCAGTTCGAAAGTTTCACAAGAACTGAAGCTAAAAATCAAGCATATTACTGCAATAATTTTACTACTAAGAATATTTTTATGATGTCTTAACATTATTGTTAAATTTAAATGTTTCAAAATTAAAAAGTGGCATTGACACTGATACCATATCGTCTTGAACTAGGACCAGTAATAAAATCTATACCTTGACCATTTCCTACACCAGTACTTAAGGTATTGGTGTCGAAATTTACATCATCTGGGAAGTTCACAGCTTTGTACCATAAATTGTTGCCTCGTAGTGACATTGTTAATGTGCCAAAGGGTGTTTTCTCAAGAAATCGTTTTGGTAATGAATAAGAAAGGTTTACTTCATTTAGGCGAATTGTCGTTCCATCATAAATCTGTAATTCATTTGGACCAAAACCTATGGTGTTAAATCCTAGAACAGTAGAAGTAACTTGTATGTCATTTGGTGTGCCATCTTGTTTTACACCTGGCAACACATACGAAGCTTCTCTATCAAGACCGTTAGCGACTGTTCCTCTACCAAGCAATGTACTAGCTGTTTGAGAGTAAATGTCACCTCCATGTCTATAAAGGATATTTGCAGAAAATGTAAAATCTTTAAAGATTTTGAAGGTGCTAGTAAGTCCCGCAGTCCAATCTGGATTAGGATCACCTATTATTTCAATATCTTGAGTCTCCAAATATTGTCCATTACCTCCAACAATTCTGTTGCCTTGATCATCTCTCTGTATAGCAGTACCTTGAAGTACCCCATAAGGCTGTCCAACTATAGCATAATTTGCTGCACTTCCAACAATGAAGTCAGTTAATACGATTTGATCAGTACCTTCTGGTAGCTGGGTAATTTCGTTTTGATCGGCAAAAAAGTTTCCACTAAGGTTCCATGTAAAGTTTTCGGTTTTAATGGGTACTACATTAAAATCAACTTCTATACCTTCTGTTTCAAGAGATCCGGCATTTACACGTACAACTTCAAAGCCCGTTGCTGGATCCAGTGTTTGATCAGTGATTAGATCATCGGCCTCCTTCTTATAGACACTTACATTTAATGATAACCTATTTCTGAAAAACTGCGCCTCGATACCAGCTTCAATTTCAGAAACTGTTTCTGGTTCTAGGTCTGGATTCCCTATACGATTAGCTACAGAATTACCGGAAACAACGTTTCCGCCAGCATCAACAAAAGATCTGGATGCTACGCTTAGACTATTTCTTGTACCGTATGCTGCTGGAAATCCGGCTGAAGTACCATATCCAATTCTTAATTTCATATAACCGAGTCCTTTATCACTTACCAAACCGTCAAAGAATTGAGTGGGTATAAATGATAAACTAGCTGCAGGATAAAATATGCTAAAATTATCAGTTTCAAGAGTTGAAGTCCAATCATTTCTTGCAGCTAGGTTAAGATAAAGTCCTTGGCGAAAACCTAAAGTTGCATCTGCATAAACACCTACTTGATTTTCCTCTGAGCGAAAAGCCAAATTCAATCCAGAAAAACTATTTACAGTACCGTGATTGACAAAATTGAAATGTTCTAAAACACCAAAAGCCAATTGTTGGGTACTTTCAACACCATCACGCTCGAAAGTATCGTTCCTGGTTTGTCCACCTAAAACCAATTGAAGATTAAAATCATCAGAAAGGTCTTTGTTGTAATTGAAATTTAAAGTATGGTTCCAAATTTTACTTTTGGCTTGTGTAGTTCTGAAAATTCCTATTGGATTTCCATCTACACCACCTCTATTTTGACCATAAAAATTGAATTCAGTATAAGTATCTAAACCTAATAAATAGGATAGGCCGAAATTATCATTAAATTCATAATTAAAAGTCATACTTCCAAATACCCTTTCTGTATTCTGTCCTGTTCTAGAATTGTTAACTGTCCATAAAGGATTCTGTATATCGTTTCCTGAACGATAATAGATACTTCTACCATCGGCTGCTTGAAAGGGAAGTCCAATTAAATCAACACTTCGAGGGGTGTATAAAACGTCTCCAAAAACAGACGACCCACCTCCTACTGTACCACTTCCTGTAGATGCCGCAATAGGTGGAGTTTTATAATCGGTATTTGAATAATTAAGTGTACCAGACACAGTGATTTTATTATTTAAAATTGCAGACCCACCTACACTTATGTTATTTCTCACAAGTTTATTTCCGGGAGTGAATCCTTCATCCTCTAAATGACCCAGTCCAACGTTGTAAGTTAAGTTATCTGTTGATCCTCTTAGGTTTATTGAATTATCAGAAACACTACCCGTTCTGAAGAAATTTTCTACACTATTATAATTTTGATATCTATAAGTGCCGTTAATTAATTCGTCAAATCCAACTTTTAGTGATTCATCAGCTAGTCTATTAAATGGGTGTTCTACTAAAACTGTTCCATCTGATGCAATTCCTCTAAATGAACTACCATATATAGCAGGGTTTTGTTCGGCAAAATCTGGTCCCCAATTACTAAAGAAGAATCCAAATGCTTGGTGAAAACCTCCACCATATTGTGTTTGAAATTTTGGTAAAATAGCTTCGCTTATGAAGTAAGAAGAAGATACGGATACCTCTAATTTTTTAGAAACCGATTTGGAACTACCTCCAATAGTTGTAATTAATACAACACCGTTTCTTCCGCGCTCTCCATAGAGTACCGTCGCACTTAATCCCTTTAGAATTTTTACATCCTGAATAGATTTTGGATCTAAATCCAAAAATCTACTGGACTCCGTAACTCCATCAAAGAATGCTGTTTGCTCATTTGCCCCTCCATCAAAAGGCACCCCGTTTACGATAAATAGAGGTTGGTTACTACCAGATATTGAGGTGTATCCTCTAATTATGAAATTTGTTCCAGAACCAGAGACACCATTAGTAGCAGTGATATTGATACCTGCAGCTTTGCCTTGTAAAATTCGCCCGATATCTCCTTGGGCTTGATTTTGAATTTCTTCAGATTCAATAGTACTTACTGCATAACCAAGTGATTTTTTTTCTCTTTTAATACCTTGTGCGGTAACCACTACTTCTTCTAGTTCAGAAGCTGAAGGATCAAGTTGTACATTGATAACTGAATTAGAGCCCACTGTTACTTCTTTATTAGTAAACCCTAGATAACTATATACCAGTACATTTCCTCTGGTAGCTTGTATGCTATAAAGCCCATCGAAATCTGATTGTGTACCTGTATTTGTTCCTTTGACTAAGATGTTTACCCCTGGAAGAGGTAACCCTTGATCGTCTGTAATTTTACCAGTTATGGTTTGTTCTTGTGCAAATGAGACTTGCACAACTAATGCTAGAAATAGCATTAGAATTTGCTTTGTTGGTGATTTCATTTATTTTAATTATTAGAATTAGCCAATTCCAAAAATCTATAAAAGATTTAACTTAAACAACTTTAAGAGAAGATAATTTGTTAATTTAATATAATTTAATAAAAATATCACACTTTGTTTAAGATTGTATTCAGCTAAAAAACAGCTAATAACGCAATTTAAAATTGTTGTTTCCTTGCGATTAATTTGTTATTAGGGTCAGTGTCATTCATTTATGCACTAGGTATTGATGTTTGGCTGAATGTTACTTTATTTCTTTCAGTAACCCTATCGGTATATTGTTGTGCCAAAACCATTTTTTTTGATCTGTTCTGTTTGTTAAAAACGTTTTGTTTAAATTATCTTTGATTTTCAAGACAGTGCCAAAATGTTATAATATTGCCGTCGTTTCTGAACCTTTTATTAAAGATGATTTTTTTGATAGCATAAACACTTACTGGTTGTTTAATTCTTTTATGGGCGATTTAATAGAAATTTAGCACATTATTTTTAAAAATCCGATCTCTTCTCAAATTTAGGGTAAATAAAGTTTCTATGATGAGGTCACTTATTCTTTTAAGACTCAAAATAGTTAATTTTTAAATATTTAAAAATTAATATGGTAGGATTTGATTTACTGAAAAATATTTCTACCTTTGCAGCCCTTTAAAAAGGGATATTAGAAAAATTTTAATAATAGTGTAAAGCAAATTATGCCAACAATTTCACAATTAGTAAGAAAAGGTAGAGCCAAAATAACTAAGAAGAGTAAATCGGCTGCTTTGGATTCGTGCCCGCAACGCCGCGGTGTTTGTACGCGTGTTTATACTACTACACCAAAAAAACCAAATTCAGCTATGCGTAAAGTAGCTCGTGTTAGGTTAACTAATGGTAAAGAGGTAAACGCATACATCGGTGGTGAAGGTCATAACCTCCAAGAGCACTCGATAGTATTAGTTAGAGGTGGAAGGGTAAAAGATTTACCAGGAGTTAGATATCACATTGTTCGTGGAGCTTTAGACACCGCAGGTGTCGAAGGCAGAACGCAACGTAGATCTAAGTACGGTGCAAAACGCCCTAAGAAGTAATCAAAAAACTTTAAGAAGAAGACATGAGAAAAAGAAAGGCTAAAAAAAGACCAATCCTCCCGGATCCACGTTTTAACGATCAGTTAGTGACACGTTTTGTAAATATGATGATGTGGGACGGAAAGAAGTCGACTGCTTTTAGAATTTTTTACGATGCAATTGATATCGTAGATGAGAAAAAACAAAACGATGAGAAGACAGCACTAGAAATGTGGAAAGATGCATTGTCTAATGTAATGCCTCACGTTGAAGTACGAAGCCGTAGAGTAGGTGGAGCTACTTTTCAGATCCCTAATCCAATCAGGCCAGATCGCAAGATTTCAACTGCTATGAAGTGGTTGATACAGTTTTCGCGAAAAAGAAATGAGAAATCTATGGCTCAAAAACTTGCTGCAGAGATTATAGCTGCAGAAAAAGAAGAAGGAGCCGCTGTAAAGAAAAGAGTAGATACTCATAAAATGGCTGAAGCAAATAAAGCATTCTCACACTTTAGATTTTAATCCTTAAGAAATGGCTAGAGATTTAAAATATACAAGAAATATAGGGATTGCTGCGCATATTGACGCAGGAAAAACTACAACTACCGAGCGTATCCTTTATTATACGGGGGTAAGTCATAAAATTGGGGAGGTGCATGATGGTGCAGCTACTATGGACTGGATGGAGCAAGAGCAAGAACGTGGTATCACGATTACTTCTGCTGCAACGACGTGTGAATGGAAATTCCCAACAGAAAATGGACAACCAATAGCGGATACAAAAGCATATCATTTCAATATTATTGATACACCAGGTCACGTAGATTTTACCGTAGAGGTAAATCGTTCTTTGCGTGTCCTTGATGGGTTAGTGTTCTTATTTAGTGCAGTTGATGGCGTAGAGCCACAATCAGAAACTAACTGGAGACTTGCTGATAATTATAAAGTGCCACGCATAGGTTTTGTTAACAAAATGGATCGTCAAGGATCTAACTTTATGGCGGTATGTCAGCAAGTTAAAGATATGTTAGGATCTAATGCGGTGCCAATCGTTATGAATATTGGTGATGAAGCAGATTTTAAAGGTATTGTAGACTTAGTGAAAAACCGTGCGATTATATGGCATGATGAAACACAGGGTTCTACATTTGATGTTGTCGATATTCCTGAGGAGTTGAAGGCTGAAGCTGCAGAATTAAGAGGTAAGCTTATTGAAGAGGTTGCTGCTTATGATGAAAATCTGTTAGAGAAATTTATGGAGGATGAAGATTCAATCACAGAAGAAGAAGTGCATGCTGCACTCAGAGCTGCTGTGATGGATATGTCTATCATTCCTATGATTTGTGGATCTGCATTTAAAAATAAAGGTGTTCAGTTCTTGTTGGATGCTGTTTGCCGTTATTTGCCTTCTCCAACTGATAAAGAAGGTATTGTAGGGGTGAATCCTAATACAGATAAAGAGGAAATGCGTAAACCAGATGTTAAGGAGCCGTTTTCAGCGTTAGCATTTAAAATTGCTACTGATCCTTTTGTAGGTCGTTTAGCATTCTTTAGAGCATATTCTGGGCGTTTGGATGCTGGTTCTTATATCTTGAACAACCGTTCGGGTAAAAAAGAGCGTATTTCACGTATCTATCAAATGCATTCCAATAAGCAAAACGCTATTGACTATATCGAAGCAGGAGATATTGGAGCTGCCGTAGGTTTTAAAGATATTAAGACCGGAGATACAATGTCTGATGAAAAACATCCTATTGTTTTAGAGTCAATGGACTTCCCTGATCCGGTAATTGGTATTGCGGTTGAGCCAAAAACCAAGGCTGATGTCGATAAATTAGGTATGGCTTTAGCGAAGTTAGCTGAAGAAGATCCAACATTTACTGTAAGAACGGATGAAGCTTCAGGACAGACTATAATTTCTGGAATGGGAGAACTTCACTTGGATATTATTGTAGATCGTTTAAGGCGAGAGTTTAAAGTAGAAGTTAATCAAGGTCAGCCTCAAGTGGAGTATAAAGAGGCTATTACCCAAAGAGCTGAACACAGAGAAGTGTATAAGAAACAATCTGGTGGTCGTGGTAAATTTGCTGATATTGTATTTACACTTGAACCTGCTGACGAAGGTCAGGTTGGGCTTCAGTTTGAATCTACCATTAAAGGGGGTAACGTTCCTAAAGAATTTGTTCCTTCGGTTGAGAAAGGATTTAAAATGGCTATGGTAAATGGTCCTTTGGCCGGATACGAGGTAGATGCAATGAAGGTTACACTTACTGATGGATCTTACCACGATGTGGATTCTGATCAATTGTCATTCGAATTAGCTGCCAAATTAGGTTTTAAAGCTGCTGCTAAAGCTGCTAAAGCTGTAATTCTGGAGCCAATTATGAAACTAGAAGTTATTACTCCTGAAGAAAACATGGGTGATATCGTAGGTGACCTTAACCGTCGTAGAGGACAGGTAAGTGATATGGGAGATCGTGCAGGTGCAAAAACTGTAAAAGCTACCGTGCCACTTTCTGAAATGTTTGGATATGTAACAACATTAAGAACATTATCTTCTGGTAGAGCAACGTCAACCATGGAATTTTCTCACTATGCCGAGACTCCTTCTAATATTTCAGAAGAAGTAATTGCAGCTGCAAAAGGAGTTAACGCTTAATTATTACAGAAATGAGTCAAAAAATTAGAATAAAACTAAAATCTTACGATCACAATTTAGTAGATAAGTCTGCTGAGAAAATCGTAAAGACGGTAAAGAGCACAGGAGCTGTAGTAACTGGGCCAATTCCTTTACCAACACATAAGAAGATTTTTACAGTGCTTCGTTCTCCGCACGTAAACAAAAAATCCAGAGAGCAGTTTCAATTAAGTTCTTACAAAAGACTATTGGATATTTACAGCTCTTCTTCAAAAACTATTGATGCGTTGATGAAGTTGGAATTACCTAGCGGAGTAGAGGTTGAAATCAAGGTGTGATAATTCTTAGCTTTCAAGAGTAAAACGAATTGAAAGTTTAGAAGTATCCATCCCGAACTTGTTTCGGGATCCATAAAGTGACATGTCCCAAGCTTAGTGCAAGGGAAAAGCGGCAAAAAAATACATTCAGGGTTGAAGTATTTTGACCCTGTTTTTTTGCAAAATGATAAAAGAAAATATTGAAGGTCGATCTTCAATTAATAAACAAGTAATTAATAAATAATTTAAATATGTCTGGGTTAATAGGAAAAAAGATCGGTATGACCAGCATTTTCGATGAGAATGGAAAAAATATTCCATGTACTGTGATCGAAGCTGGGCCATGCGTGGTTACCCAAGTCAGAACCGAAGAGGTTGATGGTTATGAAGCTGTTCAGCTAGGTTTCGATGACAAAGCAGACAAAAATGCTACTAAGGCGGCTTTAGGTCACTTTAAAAAAGCAGGAACTGTTGCTAAACGTAAAGTTGTCGAATTTAAAGGTTTTGAGGAGGAGTACAAATTAGGTGATACTGTCACAGTAGAGCATTTTGTAGAAGGTGAATTCGTTGATGTTTCTGCAACTTCTAAAGGAAAAGGTTTTCAAGGAGTTGTTAAGAGACATAACTTTGGCGGTGTTGGACAAGCAACTCATGGTCAACATAACCGTTTAAGAGCTCCTGGTTCTATAGGTGCTGCATCTTATCCTGCAAGAGTATTCAAAGGAATGAAAATGGCAGGAAGAATGGGTGGAGATCAAATTAAAGTTCAAAACTTAAGAGTGTTAAAAGTAGTTCCTGAAAAGAATTTACTTGTGGTAAAAGGATGTGTTCCTGGACACAAAAACGCTTATGTAACGATTCAGAAGTAATGAAAGTAGCGGTAATTGATATTAACGGAAAAGAAACAGGAAGAAAGGTAGACCTTTCTGATGCTGTTTATAGTATTGAACCAAACAATCACGCTGTATATCTTGATGTGAAACAGTATTTGGCTAATCAGCGTCAAGGTACTCACAAAGCGAAAGAGCGAGCTGAGATTGTTGGTAGTACAAGAAAAATAAAGAAGCAAAAAGGAACTGGTACAGCCAGAGCAGGTAGTATTAAGTCTCCTATTTTTAAAGGTGGAGGTAGAATTTTTGGTCCAAGACCACGTAACTACTCTTTTAAATTAAACAAGAACTTGAAGAGATTAGCACGTAAATCGGCGTTAAGTATCAAGGCAAATGATAAGGCAATACAAGTTATTGAAGACTTTAGTTTTGATGCGCCAAAAACAAAGAATTTTACGGCTATTTTGAAGTCTTTAGGGCTTGAAAATAAAAAATCTTTGTTTGTGTTGGATGAGTCAAATAAAAATGTATATTTGTCGTCACGCAATTTGAAGGGTTCAGAAGTTGTAACTGCTTCAGAATTAAGTACTTATAAAATACTTAATGCAAATAGTGTTATACTTTTAGAAGGTTCTTTGAAAGGAATTGAAATGAATTTAAGTAAATAGAAGCCATGAGTATCTTAATAAAACCTATTATTACGGAAAAGGCTACTGCTGATAGTGAGGTGTTTAACCGCTATGGTTTTGTAGTAGATAAGAAAGCGAATAAGGTAGAGATCAAAAAAGCAGTAGAGTCTGCTTATGGTGTTTCTGTTACTAAAGTTCGCACAATAAATGTTCGCCCAGATCGTAAAACTCGTTATACAAAAACGGGAATGGTCACTGGTAAAACAGGTGCTTATAAAAAGGCAATTGTACAGGTGGCGGAAGGTGAAGTAATTGATTTATATAGTAATCTTTAAGACTAGAAAATGTCAGTAAGAAAATTAAAGCCAATTACCCCAGGTCAGCGTTTTAGAGTAGTAAATGGATTTGACGCAATTACTACTGATAAGCCGGAGAAAAGTTTATTAGCTCCGAAAAAAAGAACTGGTGGTAGAAACAGTCAAGGAAAAATGACTATGCGCTACAAGGGTGGTGGTCATAAAAGAAGGTATCGTATTATTGATTTTAAACGCGATAAGCAGGGTGTTCCCGCTACCGTTGCTACAATAGAATATGATCCAAACAGAACTGCATTCATTGCTCTTGTGAATTACCAAGATGGTGAAAAACGTTATGTGATTGCACAGAACGGTTTGCAAGTTGGTCAGAATATCGTATCAGGTAATAATGTTGCTCCAGAGATTGGAAACGCTATGCCATTAAACGATATCCCATTAGGTACAATCATTTCTTGTATAGAATTACGTCCTGGTCAAGGTGCTGTTATGGCACGTAGTGCAGGATCATTTGCTCAGCTTATGGCTAGAGATGGTAAATTTGCCACGGTAAAATTACCTTCTGGTGAGGTGAGAATGATCCTTGCTAATTGTATGGCAACAGTTGGTGCTATCTCAAATAGTGATCACCAATTAATTGTTGGAGGTAAAGCTGGTAGAACAAGATGGTTAGGACGTCGTCCGCGTACAAGACCAGTTGCAATGAACCCTGTTGATCACCCAATGGGTGGTGGTGAAGGGCGTTCTTCTGGAGGGCATCCTCGTTCTAGAAAAGGTCTTCCTGCAAAAGGATTTAGAACCCGTTCTAAGACGAAAGCGAGTAATAAGTATATTGTAGAACGTAGAAAGAAATAATAAGATATGGCACGTTCATTAAAAAAAGGACCTTACGTTCACTATAAGTTAGAGAAAAAAGTAGCTGCAAATGTAGAAGCTAATAAAAAGTCTGTTATTAAGACTTGGTCAAGAGCATCTATGATTACTCCTGACTTTGTAGGGCAAACAATTGCAGTTCATAATGGTCGACAATTTGTTCCTGTGTATATCACAGAGAATATGGTAGGTCATAAATTAGGAGAATTTTCGCCAACACGTTCATTTAGGGGACACGCTGGTGCTAAAAATAAAGGTAAAAAATAATTTAAGTCATGGGAGTTCGTAAAAGAGAAATGGCAGAAAGAATTAAGGAAGAGAAAAAGCAACTTGCTTTTGCTAAACTTAATAACTGCCCGACATCACCTCGCAAGATGCGTTTAGTGGCGGATTTGGTTCGTGGTGAAAAAGTTGAAAAGGCGCTTCAGATTCTTAGATTTAGTCCTAAAGAAGCATCACGTCGTTTAGAGAAATTATTGCTTTCTGCAATAGCAAATTGGCAGGCGAAAAATGAAGACGCAAGCATCGAAGATGCAGATCTTTTTGTAAAAGAGATTCGTGTAGATGGAGGAAGCATGTTGAAAAGACTACGTCCTGCTCCACAGGGTCGCGCACACAGAATAAGAAAACGCTCTAATCACGTTACGATCGTGGTTGCAGCAAACAATAATACACAAAGCTAATATAAACTATGGGACAGAAAACAAATCCAATCGGAAATCGCCTTGGTATTATCAGAGGATGGGAATCCAACTGGTACGGAGGTAATGACTACGGTGATAAACTTGCCGAAGACGATAAGATTAGAAAGTATGTACACGCACGTTTATCAAAAGCTAGTGTATCAAGGGTGATTATTGAGCGTACGCTTAAACTTGTAACCGTTACTATCACTACTGCCAGACCTGGTATTATTATCGGTAAAGGTGGTCAAGAGGTAGACAAGTTGAAAGAAGAGCTTAAGAAAATTACCGAAAAGGAAGTTCAGATCAATATTTTTGAAATTAAAAGACCAGAACTTGATGCATTTTTAGTCGGATCCAGCGTAGCAAGACAAATCGAAAGTCGTATTTCGTATCGTCGTGCTATCAAGATGGCTATTGCGGCTGCAATGAGAATGAATGCTGAAGGTATCAAAATTCAGATTTCAGGACGTTTGAACGGTGCAGAAATGGCGCGTTCAGAATCCTATAAAGAAGGTCGTATTCCTTTATCAACATTTAGAGCTGACATAGATTATGCTTTGGTAGAAGCTCATACTACTTATGGTAGATTGGGTGTGAAAGTATGGATCATGAAAGGCGAAGTATATGGTAAAAGAGAGCTTTCTCCTTTAGTTGGTTTATCCAAAAAACAAGGAAAAGGTGACAGAGGTGGACGAAGTGGTGGAAATAACAAATCACGTCGTAGAAAGTAATTTTTTAAAGTAAATTAACAATGTTACAGCCTAAAAGAACAAAATTCCGTAAACAACAAAAAGGACGTATGAAGGGTCTTTCTCAAAGAGGACATACCCTTTCAAACGGTACTTTCGGAATTAAATCATTAGATTCAAGTTTTGTTACAGCTAGACAAATTGAAGCAGCACGTATCGCAGCAACTCGTTATATGAAAAGAGAGGGTTCGATGTGGATAAAAATTTTCCCAGACAAGCCAATTACTAAAAAGCCTCTTGAAGTACGTATGGGTAAAGGTAAAGGTGCTGTAGAATATTGGGCGGCAGTAGTAAAACCAGGAAGAATATTATTCGAAATAGGAGGTGTACCACTTGACGTAGCTAAAGAGGCTTTACGTTTGGCAGCACAAAAGCTTCCTGTAAGAACTAAGTTTATCGTAGCTAGAGATTATCAAGCTTAAAATTGAGAATTATGAAGCAATCAGAAGTTAAAGAATTATCTACAGCTGAATTACAAGAAGAACTTAGTAAATCGCAAAAAGCATATTCAGATTTAAGAATGGCTCATGCTATGTCTCCATTAGAGAATCCTCTACAATTACGTAAGGTAAGAAGATCTATTGCAAGAATGGCTACAGAGCTTACAAAAAGAGAATTAAACGGTTAATTCTGCTGAAAGATGGAAAAAAGAAATTTAAGAAAAGAACGTATAGGAGTTGTTACTAGTAACAAAATGCAGAAATCAATCGTGGTTTCTGAAGTTAAAAAAGTAAAACATCCTATGTACGGAAAGTTCGTGTTAAAAACGAAAAAGTACGTTGCGCACGACGAGAAAAACGACTGCAATATTGGTGATACTGTAAAGATCATGGAAACAAGACCTATGAGTAAAACCAAATGCTGGAGATTAGTAGAAGTAATTGAAAGAGCTAAGTAATTATGGTACAACAAGAGTCTAGATTAAAAGTAGCAGACAACACAGGGGGTAAAGAAGTTTTAGTTATCCGTGTTTTAGGTGGTACAAAAAGAAGATACGCCTCTGTAGGAGACAAAATCGTTGTCAGTGTAAAAGAAGCAACTCCAAATGGAAATATCAAAAAAGGAGCGGTTTCAACTGCAGTTGTAGTTCGTACCAAGAAAGAAGTGCGCAGGCCAGATGGTTCTTATATTCGTTTCGATGATAATGCATGTGTTTTGTTGAACCCTGCAGGAGAAATGAGAGGGACACGTGTTTTTGGCCCTGTTGCAAGAGAGCTTCGTGATAAGCAATTCATGAAGATTGTTTCACTAGCGCCAGAAGTGCTTTAAAACATTTGTAAAGATGACAAAGCTAAAAATTAAAGCAGGAGATACGGTACGTGTTATTGCCGGAGACAATAAAGGTCAGGAAGGCACAGTGCAAAAAGTATTAAAAGATAATAATAAGGCAATCGTAGAAGGTGTAAATTTAGTTTCTAAGCACCAGAAGCCTAGTGCTGCTAATCCACAAGGTGGTATTGTAAAGCAAGAAGCACCTATTCATATTTCTAACTTATCATTGTTAACCTCTAAAGGAGAAACTACAAGAGTTGGATACAGGATAGAAGGAGATAAGAAAGTGAGATTTTCTAAAAAATCTAATGAAGTAATATAGTTATGGCTTATATCCCAAGATTAAAACAAGAGTATAAAGACAGAGTAGTGTCTGCTCTTACAGAAGAATTCAGCTATGATAATGTAATGCAGGTACCTAAACTTAAAAAAATCGTTCTAAGTAGAGGTGTTGGTGCAGCAGTAGCCGATAAGAAGTTAATTGACTATGCAGTAGATGAATTAACAACAATCACTGGTCAGAAAGCTATACCCACGATTTCTAAAAAGGATGTTGCATCTTTCAAATTACGTAAAGGAATGCCAATTGGAGCAAAAGTTACGTTAAGAGGAGAAAGGATGTACGAATTTTTAGATCGTTTAATTACTTCTGCACTTCCACGTGTTAGAGATTTTAACGGAATTAAAGTTACAGGTTTTGATGGTAGAGGCAATTACTCTTTAGGTATTACTGAACAGATTATTTTCCCGGAAATTGATATCGATAAGGTGAATAAAATTTCAGGGATGAATATTACATTCGAGACTTCGGCTAAGACCGATAAGGAAGCAAAATCATTGTTAACCGAACTAGGATTACCTTTTAAAAAGAATTAATTATGGCTAAAGAATCAATGAAAGCCCGTGAGGTGAAAAGAGCTAAGACTGTAGCTAAATATGCTGAAAAAAGAAAAGCTTTAAAAGAGGCTGGAGATTATGAGGCATTACAAAAGTTACCAAAAAATGCTTCACCGGTTCGTCAACATAATCGTTGTAAACTAACTGGTAGACCAAAAGGGTATATGCGTCAATTTGGAATTTCTCGTGTTACTTTTAGAGAAATGGCAAATCAAGGATTAATACCCGGTGTAACAAAAGCGAGTTGGTAATAATAAAATAAATTAATTGGTGTTAGGTTCGGTGATATTATCGAAAACCAATACCATAAATAATAAATAATGAATACAGATCCTATAGCAGATTATTTAACCCGAATCCGTAATGCAAATAGTGCTCAACATAGAGTAGTCGAGATTCCTGCATCAAAGGTTAAAAAAGAGATCACTAAAATATTATTCGATCAAGGATATATTTTAAGTTATAAGTTTGAAGATAATACAACTCAAGGTACTATCAAGATAGCCCTTAAATACGATAAAATGACCAAAGAACCTGTAATAAAAGAATTGCAGAGAATTAGTAAGCCTGGTTTACGTAAGTATGCAGGATCTTCTGATATTCCTAGAATTCTTAACGGGTTAGGTGTTGCAATTGTATCCACTTCTCATGGCGTAATGACTGGTAAACAGGCAAGACAGGAGAATGTAGGGGGTGAATTACTTTGTTACGTATATTAACAGTATAAAAGACAAAAGAAATGTCAAGAATAGGAAAAAATCCAGTAACTATTCCGTCTGGTGTCACTGTAGAAGTGACAGGTAATGTTGTTACTGTTAAAGGAAAATTAGGAGAGCTTTCTCAGGAGATAGATAGTATCGATGTGAAAGTTGAAGAAGGTCAAGTGGTTCTAGAAAGACCAACTGAGGCCAAAGATCATAAAGCAAAGCACGGTTTGTACAGAGCTTTAATCAATAACATGGTTGTAGGTGTTTCTGAAGGTTTTACCAAAGAATTAGAGTTGGTAGGAGTTGGTTATAGAGCTTCTAATCAAGGTCAAAAATTAGATTTGGCTTTAGGATTCTCTCACAACATAGTTTTGGACCTGGCACCAGAAGTTAAGGTTGAAACTATTTCGGAAAAAGGTAAGAATCCTATTGTAAAATTAACTTCTCATGATAAGCAATTGGTTGGTCAAATAGCTGCTAAAATTAGAAGCTTCCGTAAACCAGAACCTTATAAAGGAAAAGGAATTAAATTCGTAGGAGAACAATTAAGAAGAAAAGCAGGTAAATCTGCATAATAACTAGTGTTATGGCATTCTCAAAAGAATCAAGAAGATTAAAAATAAGAAAGCGAATCCGCGGAAACATGAGCGGAACAGAACAACGTCCTAGGTTATCTGTTTATAGAAGTAACAAAGAAATCTATGGTCAAATCATAGATGATGTTACTGGTAAAACTATCAGTGCTGCTTCTTCAAGAGATAAAGACATTGCTTCGGCATCTGGAAATAAAGTTGAAAAAGCAAACTTGGTTGGAAAAGCACTTGCTGAAAAAGCTAAGAAAGCTGGAGTTGAAACGGTATCTTTCGACAGAGGAGGATATTTGTATCACGGAAGAGTAAAATCATTAGCAGAAGGAGCTAGAGAAGCAGGACTTAAATTCTAAGAAATTATGTATCAAAAATATAAAAACGCAGAATTAGTAAAACCAAGTGGGCTTGAGCTTAAAGACCGTTTAGTTGGTGTTCAACGTGTGACTAAAGTAACTAAAGGAGGTAGAGCATTCGGATTCTCTGCTATCGTGGTTGTAGGTGATGAAAACGGAGTAGTAGGTCACGGTTTAGGTAAATCTAAAGAAGTAGCTGAAGCTATTGCTAAAGCAGTAGAAGATGCAAAAAAGAATTTAGTTCGTATTCCTTTGCATAAAGGTACTTTACCTCATGAACAAAAAGGTAAGTATGGTGGGGCTAGAGTATTATTAATGCCCGCCGCAACGGGTACCGGAGTAATCGCTGGTGGAGCTATACGTGCGGTACTAGAAGCGGTAGGAGTACATGATGTACTGTCGAAGAATCAAGGATCGTCTAACCCACACAACGTGGTGAAAGCTACATTTGATGCGTTATTGCAAATGCGAAGTGCACAGCAAGTAGCAGTACAACGTGGTGTTTCACTTGAAAAAGTGTTTAAAGGATAAATAGAAGAACGATGGCAAAGATTAAAATTACTAAAGTAAAAAGTGCAATTAACCGCACTCAGAGACAAAAAAGAACTCTAGAGGCTTTAGGTCTTAAAAAGATCGGTCAGGTTGTGGAGCATGAAGATACTCCTAATATCCTTGGGATGGTAAATAAAGTTAAACATTTAGTTTCGGTAGAAACAAAATAATAATAGCACATGGATTTAAGTAACTTAAAACCTGCTGCAGGTTCGGTAAAAAGTAACGGTAAGCGAGTTGGTCGTGGACAAGGCTCTGGTAAGGGAGGAACGTCTACTCGTGGCCATAAAGGAGCAAAATCACGTTCTGGGTATTCTAAGAAAATTGGTTTTGAAGGAGGGCAAATGCCACTTCAAAGAAGGGTTCCTAAATTTGGCTTCAAAAATATCAACAGGAAAGAATATCAAGGGATTAATCTAGATACACTTCAAAAATTAGTTGATGAAGGAAAAATCAAAGATACTGTAGATCTTGATGTGATCTTGGCTACTCGTCTTGCTGGAAAAAATGATTTGGTTAAGATACTGGGGAGAGGTGAATTGAAGGCAAAACTGAAAGTCTCAGCTCACAAATTTACAGCCACAGCAAAAGCAGCTATTGAAGCAGCCGGTGGTGAAGCAGTAACCTTATAATAGACAATTCATGAAATTTATTGATACAATAAAGAACATTTGGAAAATCGAAGAGCTAAAAAATAGAATCCTAGTTACTTTAGGGTTACTTTTAGTATATCGTTTTGGAGCGCAAGTTGTACTGCCAGGAGTAGATGCAGCAGAATTGGCAAACTTAGGAACTCAGACTCAGGATGGTTTACTTGGGTTGCTTAATGCATTTACAGGTGGAGCTTTTGCTAACGCGTCTGTGTTCGCATTGGGTATCATGCCTTACATCTCGGCTTCTATTGTAGTTCAGTTGATGGGTATTGCAATACCTTATTTACAAAAACTTCAAAAAGAAGGTGAAAGTGGTAGAAAGAAAATCAATCAAATTACACGCTGGTTAACTATTGCTATTACTTTAGTACAGGGACCAGGTTATATTTATAATTTGTTTGCCACACTCCCCGGAGAAGCGTTTGTACTTCCAAATCAAACCGTTTTTGTTGTATCTTCTGTAATTATCCTTACTACGGGATGTATTTTTGCAATGTGGTTAGGTGAAAAAATAACTGATAAAGGAATCGGAAACGGTATATCATTATTAATTATGGTGGGTATCATAGCAACTTTACCTCAATCATTTGTGCAGAACTTCTCTTCAAGAGTTTCTGGAGATGGAGGTGGAATGATTATGGTACTAATTGAATTGGTAATCTGGTTTGTGATCATATTAGCATCGGTGTTGTTGGTAATGGCTGTTCGTCAAATTCCTGTACAATATGCTAGAAGAACTGCTGGAGGTGGATATGAGAAAAATGTTTTCGGATCGCGCCAATATATTCCCTTGAAATTAAATGCTTCTGGGGTTATGCCTATTATTTTTGCACAGGCGATTATGTTTGTTCCTGCCGCGGTAGCAGGTCTTTCAGACTCAGAGGCTTCACAAGGAGTGGCAGCGGCATTTAGTGATATCTTTGGATTTTGGTACAATGTAGTATTTGCTTTATTAATTATTGTATTTACCTATTTCTATACGGCAATTACAGTGCCAACAAATAAGATGGCTGATGATTTAAAGCGTAGTGGTGGCTTCATTCCTGGTATACGCCCGGGAAGCGAAACTTCTGAATATTTAGATAAGATTATGTCACAAATAACATTACCAGGATCAATATTTTTAGCATTAATAGCAATATTTCCTGCTATAGCAGTGAAACTTCTTAATGTACAGCAGGGTTGGGCATTGTTTTTCGGTGGAACATCTTTACTTATTATGGTAGGTGTCGCGATTGATACAATGCAACAAGTAAATTCATATTTGTTGAATAGACATTATGATGGGTTAATGAAATCTGGTAAAAACCGTAAAGCAGTAGCATAATGGCAAAACAACCGGCAATAGAACAAGATGGAAGTATTATAGAAGCGTTGTCAAATGCGATGTTTCGTGTAGAGCTTGAAAATGGTCATGTTGTAACGGCTCATATCTCTGGTAAAATGCGTATGCATTATATTAAATTGTTACCAGGGGACAAAGTGAAGTTAGAGATGAGTCCTTATGATTTATCAAAGGCTCGTATTACATATAGATATTAATAGTTTAGTAATATTAGTTTATTAAGATTTTTTCCGTAATTTTGCACGCTGAAAAAATCCTGTTAGTATATGCTTTTGAAAAACGTGAATACCGTTTTTCAAAAATTAAATAAAAAGACAAAACCAGCAGAATTAAAACGATTTGTTGGTTTGTAAAAAACTTTTAACAAAGAACAGATGAAAGTTAGAGCATCAGTAAAAAAGAGAAGTGCCGAGTGCAAGATTGTGCGTAGAAAAGGCCGACTTTATGTGATTAATAAAAAGAATCCTAGATTTAAACAAAGACAAGGGTAATTATGGCAAGAATTGCAGGGGTTGATATACCCAAACAAAAGCGAGGAGTTATAGCATTAACCTATATCTTCGGAATTGGTAGAAGTAGAGCTAAAGAAATTCTAGATACTGCCAAAGTAGATGAAAACATAAAGGTTTCTGATTGGGATGATGATCAAATTGGTCGTATCCGTGAAGCTGTAGGTGCCTATACCATCGAAGGAGAATTAAGATCTGAAGTACAGTTAAATATTAAACGTCTTATGGATATAGGATGTTATAGAGGTATACGTCATAGAGCTGGTTTACCACTAAGAGGACAACGTACTAAGAATAATTCTAGAACACGTAAAGGAAGAAGAAAAACAGTTGCTAACAAGAAAAAAGCAACTAAATAATAAGTAGTATGGCAAAGTCAACTTCAAAAAAACGTAAAGTAATAGTTGAATCTGTAGGAGAAGCACACGTAACTGCTTCTTTTAACAATATTATTATTTCGTTGACCAATAAAAAAGGAGACGTTATTTCATGGTCTTCTGCTGGTAAGATGGGATTCAGAGGATCTAAAAAGAATACGCCTTATGCTGCTCAGTTAGCAGCAGAAGATGCTGCAAAAGTAGCTATCGAGGCTGGACTTAAAAAAGTAAAGGTATACGTTAAAGGTCCAGGTAATGGTAGAGAATCTGCAATACGATCTATTCATAATTCAGGTATCGAGGTTTCAGAGATTATCGATGTAACTCCAATGCCGCATAATGGATGTCGTCCTCCTAAAAGACGTAGAGTATAAATTAGAATCCTGAACTGTCACATTGAGTTGAGTCCAAGTGTTGTTTCAGGATCTTTTTAAGATAGTAAGTAAATCGAAATGGGGAAAAAATGATTATCGAAGGAAAGAGACCTTAATTCATAATCACCTCAATAACTAAATTATTAATAATGGCAAGATATACTGGTCCAAAAACAAAAATCGCTCGTAAGTTTGGAGAAGCGATTTTCGGAGACGACAAGTCTTTCGAAAGAAGAAATTACCCTCCTGGGCAACACGGAAATAACAGAAGAAGAGGTAAAAAAAGTGAATATGCAATCCAGTTAATGGAAAAGCAAAAAGCTAAATACACTTACGGGGTGTTAGAACGTCAGTTCAGAAACATGTTCGAAAAAGCAACACGCGCACAAGGTATTACCGGTGAGGTGCTACTTCAATTATGTGAGTCTCGTTTAGATAATGTTGTATTTAGAATGGGATTGGCGAACTCTAGAAGAGGAGCAAGACAATTGGTTTCTCATAGACATATAACTGTAAACGGACAGCAAGTAAACATTCCATCTTACCAATTAAAGGCAGGTGATGTTGTTGGGGTAAGAGAAAAATCGAAATCATTAGAAGTAATTCAAAATGCTTTAGCTAATAATAGCAAGGTGTACGAATGGATTACTTTTAATAATGATACTAAGCAAGGTACTTTTGTATCGGTTCCGGCTAGAATCCAAATTCCGGAAAACATTAATGAACAATTCATCGTCGAATTATACTCTAAGTAATAACTCTAAGAAGAAACAATAACATGGCAATATTAAATTTTCAGAAGCCCGATAAAGTTATCATGATCGACTCCACCGAGTTCGATGGTAAATTTGAATTTAGACCATTAGAACCAGGGTACGGATTAACAGTTGGTAATGCTTTACGAAGAGTTTTGCTATCTTCTTTAGAGGGATTCGCTATTACTTCTCTTAGAATAGAAGGTGTGGATCACGAATTCTCAACTATTTCTGGGGTGGTAGAGGATGTTACAGAAATTATCTTAAATCTTAAACAAGTGCGTTTTAAGCGTCAGATCGAAGATATAGATAACGAGTCTGTTACTATCTCTATCTCGGGTCAGGAGCAGTTAGTAGCTGGTGATTTTCAGAAATTTATCTCTGGATTTCAAGTGCTAAATCCTGATTTGTTAATCTGTAATATGGATAAGAAAGTAGCACTAAACCTAGAAATTACTATCGAAAAAGGTAGAGGTTATGTTCCTGCTGAAGAAAACAAAAAGGCAAACGCTCCTATTGGAACCATTTTTACAGATTCAATTTACACTCCAATCAAAAATGTAAAGTATAGCATTGAGAACTATCGTGTAGAGCAAAAAACCGATTACGAAAAGTTAGTTTTCGAAATCGTAACCGATGGATCTATTCATCCTAAGGATGCGCTAACGGAAGCAGCAAAAATACTGATTCATCACTTTATGTTATTCTCTGATGAGCGTATTACATTAGAAGCTGATGAGATTGCACAAACAGAAACTTATGATGAAGAATCTCTTCACATGAGACAGTTATTAAAAACTAAGTTGATCGATATGGATCTTTCTGTACGTGCACTCAACTGTTTGAAAGCTGCAGAAGTGGATACCTTGGGTGACTTGGTATCATACAATAAAAATGACTTAATGAAATTCCGTAACTTTGGTAAGAAATCTTTAACAGAGCTCGAAGAGCTTGTAAATGTAAAAGGGCTTAACTTTGGAATGGATCTTTCAAAATATAAATTAGACAAAGACTAATCTGTCATATTTTGCTCTCTGCATGAGGCAGATTGAGCAAGATGATGATTAAAATTAAATGTCATGAGACACGGAAAAAAAGTAAATCATTTAGGAAGAAAGACGGCGCATCGTAAAGCTATGCTTGCGAACATGGCTTGTTCCCTAATAGAACACAAAAGAATCAATACCACTGTGGCCAAAGCTAAGGCACTTAAGCAATTTGTAGAGCCATTAGTAACCAAGTCTAAGGAAGATACAACTCATAATCGTCGTATCGTATTCAGTAAATTGCGCAACAAATATGCAGTGACTGAATTATTTAGAGAAGTAGCTACAAAAGTGGGTGACAGACCAGGAGGATATACAAGAATTATCAAACTTGGAAATCGTCTTGGGGATAACGCTGACATGGCAATGATCGAATTAGTAGATTATAATGAGCTATACAACGCTGGTAAACCTGCTAAGAAGAAAGCTAGAAGAAGAGGAGGTAAAGGAAAGAAAGCTGCAGCTGCTCCGGTCACTCCAGCTCCTGAAACTTCAAAATCTGAAGAAGAGTAAATGAAAAGTGTGAATAACACATAATAATAAAAGGATAAACGTTTGGCGTTTATCCTTTTTTTTTGAATAATTTTAAAAAGTTTTTCCTCTAAATTGAGGTGTTGTTATCTAAAAAGACAAAATAGAAAATGATGAAATATCAATCTCGAAAAAAAGCAATTATTTTATTAGCTGATGGTACAATTTTTCACGGAAAAGCGGTGGGAAGAGAAGGTAGTGCTTTTGGTGAAGTATGTTTTAATACTGGAATGACAGGTTATCAAGAAATTTTTACCGATCCTTCCTACTATGGTCAATTGATGGTCGCTACTAATGCACATATCGGTAATTATGGTGCAAATGATGAAGAGGTAGAATCAGACTCAATTAAAATTGCCGGTCTTATTGTGAAGAATTTTAGTTACGAATATTCTAGAGATCGTGCTCATAGTTCACTACAGGAGTTTTTAGAAAAAAATAATCTTTTGGCGATTTCAGATGTGGACACACGTGCTTTGGTAAGTTATATAAGAGATAATGGAGCTATGAATGCTGTTATCTCTACCGAGGTTGATGATATCGAAAAACTAAAAGAACAGTTAGCAGCCGTACCCGATATGAATGGGCTGGAATTGGCTTCTAAGGTTTCAACTACTAAGCCATATTTTTTTGGAGCCCCTAATGCAACGTACAAGATCTCTGCACTTGATATTGGAATAAAGAAAAATATACTGCGTAACCTTGCTAATAGAGATGCCTATATTAAAGTTTTCCCTTATAATACCTCATTTAAAGAAATGAGTGAATGGGGGCCAGACGGGTACTTTTTATCAAATGGCCCAGGAGATCCAGAACCTTTGACTGAAGCAATACAAAGTGCAAAAGAAATTCTCAAAAGAGATTTACCATTGTTTGGTATCTGTCTTGGTCATCAAGTAATTGCATTGGCCAACGGGATAAGTACTTACAAGATGCATCATGGGCATAGAGGAATCAATCATCCTGTTAAAAACTTGCTTACTGGAAAAGGTGAGATTACTTCGCAGAATCATGGCTTTGCAATAAATAAAGAAGAAACCGAAAAGCACGCAGATGTAGAGATTACGCATTTACATCTTAATGACAATACTGTAGCTGGAATTAGACTAAAAAGCAAAAACTGTTTTTCTGTACAGTATCACCCCGAAGCCAGCCCAGGACCGAACGATTCTACATATCTATTTGATCAGTTTATAGAAAATATCAAAAAAGTAAAAATCACAGCATAAAATTGAAATTTTAGCTGTTTAGATCAGCATGTTTTGGTAATACATTAATCTAAAACGTTATAGTTGATAACTTAAGAGTATTATTGAGGTTTCCGTAATAAATTAAGGCTTTTATAGAGGTGTTAAGATATCCCCGTTTTGTATCTTGCGAAGAAGTAAAATTATCCAACAAAATAAATAAAAAAATGAGTGTAATTATTAATATTCACGCTAGACAGATATTAGATTCACGTGGTAACCCAACTGTAGAAGTAGATGTAATTACTGAAAATGGTGTTTTAGGAAGAGCAGCGGTTCCTTCAGGAGCTTCAACCGGAGAACACGAAGCAGTAGAGCTAAGGGATGGTGGAGAAAATTACATGGGTAAAGGTGTTCTTAAAGCTGTCGAAAATGTAAATACAATAATTGCTGAAGAGCTTTTAGGATATTCTGTATTTGATCAAAATCTATTAGATCAAACAATGATTGATCTGGACGGAACTGCAAATAAATCAAAATTAGGAGCGAATGCCATATTGGGGGTTTCTCTGGCAGTAGCCAAAGCGGCGGCAAATGAACTTAATATGCCACTATATCGTTATGTGGGAGGAGTAAGCGCAAATACACTTCCTGTTCCTATGATGAATATCATTAACGGCGGTTCTCATAGTGATGCACCCATTGCATTTCAGGAATTTATGGTAATGCCTGTTAAGGCAGATAACTTTACACAGGCAATGCAGATGGGAACTGAAATTTTTCATAACCTAAAGAAAGTCTTGCATGATAGAGGTTTAAGCACAGCTGTAGGAGATGAAGGAGGTTTTGCACCAACGCTGGATGGAACAGAAGATGCATTGGATAGTATTAAATTAGCAGTTGAAAAGGCAGGATATAAATTTGGTGATGAAGTAATGATAGCTTTAGATTGTGCAGCCGCTGAATTTTTCGTGAACGGGGCATATGACTACACCAAGTTTGAAGGTGATAAAGGAGTAGTGCGAACCAGTGAAGAACAAGCAGATTATCTTGCAGAACTGGCTTCAAAATATCCGATTATTTCTATAGAAGATGGTATGGATGAAAATGATTGGGAAGGCTGGAAATATTTAACCGAAAAAATTGGAGATAAAGTTCAATTGGTAGGAGATGATTTGTATGTGACCAATGTAGAGAGACTTTCAAGAGGAATCGAGAACGGTATTGCGAATTCGATCTTAATTAAGGTTAACCAAATAGGAACCCTTACCGAAACTATCGCAGCTGTGAACATGGCTCATAACGCAGGGTATACTTCTGTCATGTCACACAGGTCAGGAGAAACCGAAGATAACACAATTGCTGATTTGGCAGTAGCCTTAAATACAGGGCAAATTAAGACTGGATCTGCATCTCGTAGTGATAGAATGGCAAAATACAACCAGTTGTTGAGAATAGAGGAAGAATTAGGAAGTGTGGCATATTATCCAAAAGAAAAAGCTTTTAAAGTTAAATAACATCATATTTTTATTAGGAAAATAGGCTGTCTTTTTGGATGGCCTATTTTTTTGGAGAATCTTTTTGAAAATGCTTCGTAAGGTTAAAAATGATATAATGATTAATAATATATTAACACTATATTTCGTATTTTAGCAGCCCTTAATGTAACAGCAAAATTCTAAATAATCATATGTCAAAAATAGCTACGTTAGAAATCGACGGTAATAAATATGAGTTTCCCATTATAGAAGGAACAGAAAATGAATTAGGAATTGATATTAAAACGCTAAGAGCAGTCACAGGAGGTGTTACCACAATTGATCCTGGTTATAAAAATACCGGAAGCTGTGAGAGTGCTATTACCTTTTTAGATGGAGAAAAGGGAATTCTTAGATATCGTGGATATTCTATTGAAGAACTAGCTGATAAAGCAGATTTTTTAGAGGTTTGTTACTTGTTGATTTTTGGAGAATTACCTACCGCAGAACAATTAGAAAAATTCGATAAAGATATCAAAGAAGAATCTCAGGTAGATGAGGATATGAAGAAAATCTTAGATGGTTTTCCTAAAAGTGCTCATCCAATGGGAGTGCTATCTTCTCTTACAAGTGCTTTGATTGCTTTTAATCCGGGATCTGTAGATGTAGATTCTGAAGAAGCTATGTATGGGGCGATCGTAAAAATATTAGCAAAATTCCCTGTACTTGCTGCTTGGACCATGAGAAAGAAGAAAAGTCTTCCGTTAGATTATGGTGACAATTCGCTTGGATATGTTGAGAACCTGCATAAAATGATGTTTTCTAGGCCTAATCAAACCTATGAGGCGAATAAAATTGTAAATGATGCTCTCGATAAATTATTGATCCTTCATGCCGATCACGAGCAAAACTGTTCTACATCTACCGTAAGAATAGTTGGTTCTTCGCATGCGGGATTGTTCGCATCCCTTTCTGCAGGTATTTCTGCATTATGGGGGCCACTTCATGGAGGTGCTAACCAGGCAGTAATAGAAATGCTCGAAGCGATTAGAGAAGATGGGGGGGATACGGCCAAATATATTGCCAAAGCAAAAGATAAAAACGATCCTTTCCGTTTAATGGGATTTGGTCATAGGGTATACAAGAATTTTGATCCTAGGGCTAAGATTATTAAAAAATCTGCGGAAGAAGTACTTGGTGATCTTGGAATAGAGGATCCTGTTCTCGACATTGCTAAAGGATTAGCAGAAGTAGCCTTGAAAGATGAATATTTTGTGCAAAGAAAATTGTATCCTAATGTAGATTTCTATTCAGGTATAATTTATAGAGCTCTTGGGATTCCAACAGATATGTTTACCGTAATGTTTGCGTTGGGTAGATTACCTGGATGGATTGCTCAATGGAGAGAGATGCGTCTTCGTAAAGAACCTATAGGAAGACCTAGGCAAATTTATATTGGTGAAAATTATAGAGTATTTAAACCAATCTCTGAGCGCTAAAATCAGATTTGTGATATGTATTAAAGGAAAGCGTTGAAAAATTCAACGCTTTTTTTATGAATTCTTAATTAGTAAAGATTAAATCAATCATTTTTTTTGTTTTCAATAATATTCTAGCCACTTTTTTAAAGAAAGTTAGTATTGTAATATTGTCTATTTATATATTTGCGTAACTACTCAGATTATTAGTTACACTTAAAAACTCAATTTTTGAACTTAAACATACAAAACGAGACGTCTAGGTTAAGGGCAGTTGTTTTGGGTACAGCCAAAAGTAATGGTCCTGTTCCGAAAATAGAAGATGCCTATGATCCAAAGTCCATAGAGCATATTAAAGCTGGGACCTATCCTAAAGAAGAGGATATGATTGCAGAAATGGAAGCTGTAGCCAAAGTTTTTGAAAAATATGATGTAAAAGTATATCGGCCAGAAGTGATCACAGATTATAATCAGATCTTTGCCAGGGATATTGCTTTAGTAATCGAGGATAAATTTATAAAATCAAATATACTTCCTCATCGTGAAAAAGAGATTAAAGCTATCCAGCATGTTATAGATGAAATAGATCCAGATAAGGTGTACAAAGCTCCCTCTGATAATATTCATTTTGAAGGTGGAGATATCATAATTCATAATGATCATATTTTTATAGGGACATATAAAGGTGAAGATTATCCTGATTGTATTGTGGCTCGTACTAACATGAAAGGAGTAGCCTATATAAGATCACTTTTTCCAAATAAAACAGTTAAAGAATTCGATCTTAATAAATCGATGAAAGACCCAAAAGATAATGCTTTGCATTTAGATTGTTGTTTTCAGACTGTAGGCAAAAACAAGGCGATCATTCATAAAGAAGGTTTCAAGAATCTATCAGATTATGAGTATTTGGTCAATTTCTTCGGAAAAGAAAATCTTTTCCATATTGATAAGGATGAAATGTACCATATGAATTCGAATATTTTTTCTATTGCTGAAGATGTGGTTATTTCAGAAAGAAATTTTAAAAGATTAAACACATGGCTTCGAAGTCTCAATATTACAGTAGAAGAAGTACCCTATGCTGAAATCGCTAAACAAGAAGGTTTATTACGTTGTTCAACAATGCCGTTAATAAGAGATTAAGTAATGCAACAGATAACAAATACAATCGTAATGATTCGTCCGGTACGATTTAGGATGAACGAAGAGACAGCAGTAAATAATTATTATCAGGAAGATACGAGTATAGCTGATGCCAATGCAAAAGCGCAAAAGGAGTTTGATGAATTCGTAAAAGTGTTAAAAAAAGTAGGGATAAATGTAATTGTAATAGATGATGACCCTGATCATAATACTCCGGATTCAATTTTCCCAAACAATTGGGTCTCCTTTCACGAAAATGGAGATGTAGCGTTGTATCCTATGTTTGCGGTAAATAGAAGGAGAGAACGTAGGCCAGAAGTTCTGGATATTATAGAATCATCTGGTTTTGAGATAAAAAACATTATTGATTATACAAATGCCGAAGACGAAGAGGTCTTTCTTGAAGGAACGGGTAGTTTGGTTTTAGATAGAGTAAATAGAAAGGCATACTGCGCACTTTCGCCCAGGGCTGATGAAGATTTGCTCATAGAGTTTTGTGAAGATTTTGAATATACCCCCATAATCTTTACTGCGTATCAAACTGTCGAAGATAAAAGGTTACCGATATATCATACCAATGTTATGATGGGAGTAGGTGAAACATTTGCTGTAGTATGCATGGATTGTATAGACGACAAAAAGGAAAGAAAGAATTTAGTGACTCATTTAAAAAATGATGGTAAAGAAATTATTGCAATTTCTGAAGATCAAGTAAATAGTTTTGCGGGCAATATGCTGCAAGTTGTAGGTTCGGGAGATAAGCGTTATCTTGTAATGTCATCGGCAGCTTATCATAGTTTAACCAAAGATCAAGTAACCAAGATTGAACAACATTGTGCAATTCTTCATAGTGACCTCACTACGATCGAAACCTTAGGAGGAGGAAGTGCAAGATGTATGATGGCTGAAGTATTTCTGCCGCGTAAATAATTAGACTATGCTTTCAAAGAAAACAAAATATGGACTAAAAGCACTTACCTATATTGCGAGAAAGAAATGCGAACATCCCGTTCAGATATCAGAGATTGCAGAAAGTGAAAATATTTCTCAGAAATTCTTGGAAAGTATTTTATTGACTTTACGAAAGAATGGTTTTTTGGGTTCTAAGAAAGGTAAGGGAGGGGGTTACTATCTCATTAAAGAGCCAAAAGATATTGTTATGGCTGCAATAATTAGAGTTTTAGAAGGGCCAATTGCAATGTTGCCCTGCGTTAGTCTCAATTTTTATGAAAAATGCGATGATTGTCCAGATGAGGATAGTTGCGCAGTACATAGTTTAATGATTGAAGTACGAGATAGTACCTTGAAAGTCTTAGAGAATAAAACCCTGGCTGATTTTACCGATTAGATTTTTTTGATATTCTTCTGTATTTATAAGGGCCTTTTATTTTACCCCATACTTGATTACCTTTTTTATTATATCCTCTGGTCCAGATAGATATTTTGTCTTTACTAACTACAAAAGAGCTAGTAATGTAGTCGATTTCCTTGATGCTACTCTTACATGACCCTTTCTTGGTCTTTCCAGAATATATTGTCGATGTTTTTTTTTTGAAGTATACTTGACACCCATTTCGAATCTCTAAACTTTCGGGGGTAAGATTTTCGAATATTTCTATATTTTCCCAACCATTTCGGTAATCTTTAGAATTGGGTATTTTATAACCAGTACTTATAATTTTAGAGGAATCCAATCTTTGGTAAGTTAAAATACGTTGACTATAAATATACTCATCCTTATTTGCATCCGATACTTGAGAATATATCCAATACCCTGGTCGATCTTTCCAGATTCTAACATTGATTAAACTTAAATGAGCAAAACCTGAATCCTTTTCCACTTGTTCTTCATTAGAAAACTTACCTTCTAATAGAGTGATCAGATTATCCAATTCTACATCTTTTTTCTTCACAGAGCCACAACTCGAAAATAACGTAAATAGGACGAGAAGGAATAAAACTTGCCTCATTCGGTTTTTTACTAAATATATGAAAATAAACAAAAAAAAGTGTAATTTATCGATAAAACTAAGCGTTTTATCCTAATTAAATTTATTTTATGATGCAATTTTCCGAATCATACCACCAAAAATAAAATAATGAAATGGAACCATAATATACCAATAAATGCGACCCCATATTCCTTTTGGTCTAAATGTGGCTGTCTGATGTAAAATACCATTTTCATCTATATCAAATTCTAACCAGGCTTCTCCAGGCACTTTCATTTCTGCAAATAATAATAAACGTTTGTTTTTTTTGTCGGCAACCAAAACCCTCCAAAAATCGAGGGCATCACCAGAGAATATGACATCGGGATTGGTTCTTCCCCGTCGTAAACCAACTCCACCAAAAATCTTGTCAAAATATCCTCTAATTTTCCACAGCCAATTTCCATAATACCAACCAGTTTCTCCGCCTATCATCCAAATACGTTCCAAAGCCTTTTTAGAATCTTTCAATTTTATTTTTTTATGATCCTTAAAACATCCGTGTTTAGGGACTGTAATATACTTTTGAAGGTTCATTTTAAATCTGCCGCTTACCATAGAGTCCTTCCAACTAGAGACTACTTGATTTTGTTCTATTTTTATAAATGCTAATTCCAAAGCTTTCTTATAATTCATAGGAGTAATGTTCAATAGCTCTTGCAAGCGGTTGTCATTGGCAATTACTGGAACAGTCATACTATCAACTAGGTTAAGAGCCAGTTTATACGATGTTGAGGTTACAAAATACAACCAGTATGATGATAATTTTGGGGTCATGATAGGAAGTGTAATAATAAATAATCGTATTCCCCTTGCTTTAGCATATTGTTTAAGCATTTGCTTATAAGTCATTATATCTGGACCACTAATATCATAAGATTCATTATAGCAAGCAGAATTGCCTAACACTCCAATCATAAAATTAAGTACATCCCTGATAGCTATCGGTTGGGTTTTAGTATTTACCCATTTTGGAGTAATCATTAATGGCAATTTTTCACATAAATCACGAATGATTTCAAAAGAAGAACTGCCCGATCCAACGATAATTCCTGATCGTAACACGGTAAGGTTGTAGTTTCCCTTATATAAGGTTTCTTCTACATTTTTTCTTGACCATAAATGTTTAGATAGGTTTTTTTCATTTACAATACCACTTAAATAGATTACTTGTTTTACATTGGTGTCTTTTACATAAGTATTGAAGTTTTGAGCAGATACTTCTTCTTTTTTGTCGAAATCTGTTGTTGATGTGCTCATTGAATGAATCAGATAATAGGCAGCATCAATATTCTTTGGTATTTTGGAAGGATCAGGAGTGTCCAAAAAATCAATTTCTATGATCGAAACTCTTTCCTTAGTTTCTTGATCTATTGAAAGCCTGTTTTTATCTCTCACACAACATATGACTTCATGGCCAGCTTCTAATAACAAGGGTAATAATCTCATACCGATATACCCATTGGTCCCCGTAAGAAGAATTCGCATTTTTTTTGTATAAGTTACAAAGAAATTAATTTTAACAAAAGAATAGTAATGCTATCTTTCTAAAGATCTTGAATATCTGTCGGTTTATGATCTACTTTATAATCGAGCAACTTTTTAATGTACTTGTGGATTGCTGTATCAGTTTTGTTTGCTTTAAACTTTATAAAATACTGATCTTTATAAATAGAGTATTCCTCTGCTTTTCCTTTATACAGATTTAATTTATAAAAAGGAATAACCAATACATATGTTGCTAACCCTACTCCAAAACCAACCAAAATTCCTTTTGGCCTTAATTCTATAGTACATGTTTTGATTTTATTATCAAGAATTAGAAGGTTATGAATTTCAATACTGCTTGCGGTGATATGAAGTTTTGGTGATCCAATACCTCCCAGTTTAATACGCTCTATTAGCGTAAATGGTGGGCCAACCTCATTATTTATTTTTCGTATTAACTCAGGATTTTTATATGAGTTATTTATGAGCATTCTTTTTTATAGCAAGATAGTCAAATGATGTCTGAAGACATAGTGTCAGACTATAATTTCTATTATCTTTGCAGCTTAATTAAGTGAAACCGTTTTTGAAAATCCATTAAAACCGAGTATTCAAAAATGATAAGTTAAACTTATCCCGCTGAATAGCGGGATCTTATTTTAATGACCTTTTATTTATAAAGATGAGTTTACAACGAACCATTTCAGAAAATGTGAAAATAGCCATACACGCCTTGTATGATGCTACTCTGGAATCTGTTGAATTGCAGGCAACCCGTAAAGAATTTGAAGGAGATATAACCGTAGTGGTATTTCCAATGCTTCGAGTAGTTAAAGGAAATCCAGTACAAATAGGTGAAGCTGTAGGTAAATATCTGTCAGAAAATATCACAGAAGTTGAAGATTATAATGTGGTAAAAGGGTTCTTGAACCTCGTGATTTCTGATACCTATTATCTCGATTTTTTTACAAGTATAAAAGATAATGAACGGTTTGGTTTTGCAGACTCTTTAAAGGATAATAAGGCTGTAATGGTCGAATACTCTTCTCCTAATACTAACAAACCTTTACATCTGGGGCACATCAGAAATATTCTTTTAGGGTATTCTGTCGCCGAAATTATTAAAGCCAGCGGTAAAAAGGTGTATAAGACTCAAATTATAAACGATCGAGGAATCCATATCTGTAAATCAATGGTTGCCTGGAATAAATTTGGTGAAGGAGAAACACCAGAATCAACTGGTCTCAAGGGCGATAAATTAGTGGGAAATTATTATGTAAAGTTTGATCAGGTTTATAAGGAGCAAATCGCAGGATTGATAGAAGATGGTTTGTCTGAAGAAGATGCTAAAAAAGAAGCGCCAATTCTAATCGAAGCACAGGAAATGCTGCGTAAATGGGAGTCAGGAGATACTGAAGTTGTCAAACTCTGGAAAATGATGAATGGTTGGGTATATGATGGTTTTGATAAAACCTATAACGCACTTGGTGTAGATTTTGATAGTTATTATTATGAAAGTAATACGTACCTTCTTGGGAAAGATAATATCGAAGAAGGGTTGTCTAGAGGTGTCTTTTTTAAGAAGGAAGATGGATCAATTTGGTGCGACTTAACCGAGGATGGCCTTGATGAAAAATTAGTGTTACGTAGTGATGGTACCGCGGTGTACATGACACAGGATATAGGGACTGCTATACAACGAGTTAAAGATAATCCTGATATCGGCGGAATGATATACACTGTTGGTAATGAGCAGGATTATCATTTTAAAGTTTTATTTTTGATTCTTAAGAAATTAGGATATGAATGGGCGAAGAACCTACATCACCTCAGTTATGGGATGGTCGATCTGCCAAGCGGTAAAATGAAAAGTAGAGAAGGTACAGTAGTTGATGCTGATGATTTAATTGATGAAATGACCAGGACTGCCGAAGAAATATCCCAAGACTTAGGCAAATTAGAAGGATATACCAAAGAAGAAAAAGCAGGAGTATATAATAAAATAGGTCTTGGAGCCTTAAAATATTATATTCTAAAAGTAGATCCCAAAAAGAGAATATTATTTAACCCTGAAGAATCTGTAGATTTTCAAGGAAATACAGGGCCGTTTATTCAGTATACTTATGCAAGAATTCAAGCTATTTTACGTAAAGCAGATTTCAGTAAAAGCGAACCAATCAGTAGCGTTAAGTTACATCAAAAAGAAAAAGAGTTAATCAAACACTTAGAACTTTATCCCGAAATTATTCAAAATGCGGCAAGTGAGCTAAGCCCTGCTCTTATAGCAAATTATACGTATGATCTGGTGAAAAACTATAATTCATTTTTTCAGAATGTCTCTATATTCGGAGCCGATTCTGAAGAAGAAAAACAATTTAGAGTACAACTCTCTGGTTCGGTAGGAAATACTATTAAATCAGCCTTTAGTCTATTGGGAATTAATGTTCCTGAACGTATGTAGTTCAATCCTTTATTCACTTTTGTGTAACAAATTCTTTCAATACAATGACTAAACGTGTTGGATATCGATTTTTCCTTCATTTTATCTAAAAAAATCAATGAAAAATTAAGGTTAATTTGTGATATACGTAATAGTTTTTTTATTTTAAGGCATGGATTATAAAATTACAAGAGCCACAGATAATGATTTACCCTTAATGCAGCGTTTATTTTATCAAACAGTAACTACGTATGGCTCCTTGTTATTTACCAAAGCCGAGATAAAAATTTATTCACGATTGGCTACAAATAAAATATATTGGCAAAAGAAGTTTAAAAAGGACTATGTTTATAATGCTAAAATGAATGGGGAAATCGTAGGTTCTTTTTCTATGGATACCAATGGTACAATAGAATACTTTTTTGTGCATATGCATTATCAAGGTAGAGGTATCGCCAAAGGGCTCTACCAAGTACTGGAAGAAGTAGCTATAGAATCACAAATCAGCACGCTTACCACTCAAATACATCTGGCAACGAGAGCTTTTTTTGAAAAAAATGGTTTTAAAATTGTGAAAAATGCTGTAAAAGTAGTCGGTGGTGACGAGGTTACTAGTTATAGTGGTGTTAAGAAACTCTAGAAGCTAATCCTAAAAACTACATTAGGAGTAAATCCAAGACCAAATTCTTGAACTTCTTCAACAGCGCTATTAGGTGCTATTCTATAGTAATTATTTACTGTATTTTCCTGACCTAGGATATTCCAAATAGATGCTCCTGCCATACCGGTAATTTTATCAGATAACTTAAAGTTGTAGGTGGCAGAGGCATCCCATCTCAAGTAATCCTCCAAAGTATCGCTATTAGGATGCAAATAATTGATATTTCCGTTTGTGTCTATCTCGTTACCTGAAATAGGACGAGTTGTAGGTTTACCGCTATGCCAGTTTATTCCACTAGAAAATTTTAAGTTTCCTAAGGAATAGGTAAGTGCAAAATTAATATTGTGTCGAATGTCTATATTGTTAGGAAAATCCGTTTCGCTTAGATTGTTAAAAGTGTACTCATTAATTGCATACGAGTAGCTCAGCCATGTACCAAAGTTTTTGAATCTTTTATTTATTAAAAAGTCAATACCTCTCACGGTATAACTCCCATGATCTTGCTCAAACTCAAGTTGATTTTGGAATCCCTGGCTTTGTGTGTTAATACCATCTACATTTTTGTAATAAAAATCAGTGCTAATTAGCCAATTATTATGATTATAGTTAAGTCCTAATGATACCTGTTGACTTTTTAGTATAGGAATGCTGTCATTATTAGAAAGGACCCATTTTCTATTTTCTACTCCTAAAAAGTCATTTTGTGATTCTATGATCTGAGAGGTAACTTGACTTTTCAATTCGCCTAATGCTTCTATGGTAAAGCGATTGTCGAATCTATGATTTATGCTTACGCGAGGTTCAAAAAGAAAGGTTTCAAACTTATCGAAATGATTGAGTCGCAATCCAAGATTGAGATGTGTATTATTATTTTTTGACTTGAATTCAACCTCAGAAAAAATACTATTTGTTCGAATGACTTCTTTGGTAAAATCTCTAAAAGTAGGATTATTAACATCTCGAAGGTTGGATATTCCGGTCTCATTAAATTGATAGCCGCTTTTAAGATTAAAATTTGAGTTTAGTTTTAGCAGCGTATTGAGTTTAATTCCGCTTTCAAGTACCTCGTTCTCTTGTAATAAACGTTGATCATTCAGAATGTCAGAATTTATAGTTTCCAGATTATAGTTGGTACCATAAATAAGTACTTCGCTCCTAAAAATGGTATTCCAGCTCCTTTGGTATGAAATACTTCCTGCACTATTTTTTTGTTTTGCACTACTCTCCCTTGAAACGTTAATTTGATTGATCAGAGCGTTTTCTTCGAAAACAAGATCATTTCGCATTAAAATTGCGTTTACTTTAAGCAAATCTTTAGGGCTTAATCGATAAAGCCAACGAAGACTCGTATCATAAAAAGAAAATTGTTGGTCTGTATTCGAGGCGTTTTCTGCAATATTTGTGACCTCAGAATCTTGAAACGCTTTATCAAAAAATTGATTGTAGGTAGGTGTTTCCACTAGATCGCTAATAGACCTCCTAATAGATACTTGAAGTGAAGATTTTCTCCCAAGCGGTGTGTCAATATAACCATCAGCACTAATCATATTTACGCCAAGACTTGCATCTAGTTTTTTATTTACTTGGTTTGAGGTGTTCATGGCAATAACACTAGAGACCCCATCTCCATAGCTAGCACTAGATCCATTTCTAATGAGCTGAACGTTTTTTGTGAGATAAGGGTTAAAAGCAGAAATAAGACCAAAAAAGTGACCGGATTGATACATTTTTATACCATCCCATAAAATTAGATTTTGATCGTTAGTTCCCCCTCTTACGTTAATATCTGAAACAGTTTCCTCTACACTTAAAACACCAGGTAAAGCCTGAATTGTTTGAAGTAAATCCGGTTCAATTAGACCAGGGAGTATTCCAAAATCTGTATAGTCAATAATGATTGATCCATCAGATCTTTTGTTGATACCCTTGACCAAATAATCGTTTAGGATTACTTCGCTTAAATATTGAACTTCTGGAGTTAAAAAAATGGTTTTGCAAGGCTTCCCTAGAAAGTCTTTGGCAGGCAGTTTTAATGTCCTGTATCCTATAAAATTAATATTTACCCATTCATCAATATCTTCTACAACTATTGAAAACTCACCTTTTGCATCACTTATGGTATCCTCGTTTTTTGCTCGAATTGTGGCGTTCGATAATACCGCACCATCGATTATAGACTGTAAGACTCCACATATTCTCTTTTCTTCAGTCTTAAGACTCAGTACAATACTATTTTCGCTTAAAAAAGTATAATCAAGGGGAGTGTTGAGTTTTAAGTATTCTATAGTTTCTTTCAGATCAAGGGACTCTAGTGGCTTTTGGAGTTTAATTTTGATGATATCTTCATCTGCATAGGTAAAGCTACAATCAAATTTTTCTTGAAGCTGATTTAATATTGTGATAAGCGGTAAAGATTCCTGTTCAGGCTGAGATTGTGTCTGTTTGGGAATAAAAAAAAGAATAGTAAATAAAACTGTGATAATGGTTTTGATCACTGTTTGTTTAGGGTTACGTTGTTGCCATTCATTTCGTATTTCAAACGCATGGGTATCGTAATAGATTGTAATGCTGTTTGAATATCTGAATGTACAAAATTACCCGTAAAAAGTTTATCCTGATCTATATTTTTTGCAATAATTGTTACATTATATTGCCTTTCGAACTCTCTAAGAATATATTTATAAGGTGTGCTGGAAAAAGCGCTTCTATTTTCGATCCAAAGAGGTTTTATTAATGAAGTGTTACTATTCAACACTTCATCATCGATCACTCTAAAAAACTTACCAGCCGGCAGTTTAATTGTTTTATTATTATGGGTTACACTTACAAGCCCTTCATAACAAACTACCTCAAAATAATCCCCTCGTTGTTTTACATTAAACTGAGTACCTAAAACACTAACTACTCCCGATGAAGTAAAAACATCAAATTTTTTTCCTTTTGCTACTTTGAAGTACGCTTCACCATCAAGCTCAAGCTTACGATTGTTATCCCAATCTTTATTCTTGTAATTGATTGATGAAAGGGAATTTAGGGTAACGATAGTTTGATCTGGTAATTCAATAGAAATTTTCTCACTAACTAAGGTGTTTTCAGTGATCGTATTCTCATTGAAAAATGTAAAATAAGTACCTATTCCAAGTACGAACACTGCAGCAATTCTAATAAAAATATTGATTTGAGAGCTTAAAAAAGATCTCTTTTTATGTTTTGATAATAACCTCTGTATATCTTCTAATTCTTCTTGAATGTTATATTCTGGGGATTCGAATTTTCGAGCAGCTTCAGATATTTTAATATACGAATTATAGGCGTCTAAATTCTTAAACGCCTCTAATTCATCTGTGGTGAGTTGCTTATGGTCCAACCACTTTTTTATGATATCTTTCTCTTTCATAGCAAGATTTCTGCTTATATAACAACTTTGATTTAAAAACTCCTACCCTTCACGCTTTAAATTCCATCAATTTCTTTACGTAATTTTTCCAAAGCACCATAAATTCTTTTTTCAACCGCTTTTCTAGAGATATTTAGCAAATCGGCAATTTCCTGATGCTTTTTGCCTTCGATACGATTAAGCAGGAAAGCAACACGTTGGGGCTCTGTAAGTTTTGAAAGAGCATTTTGATATTTCTGCAAATACTCTTTTTCCTCTAAAACGAATTCGGGATTTTCATTCGTTTTATGTCGATGTTCGGTTTGTTGAAATTTTAATTTTACTTTATTATGTTTTAACTGATTTAAAGTTAGGTTATTGGCTACTGTAAAAAGAAAGCTGCGAGCTTTCTGTAAAGGAACTTTTTTACAATTGTCCCAAAGTTTAATAAAGGCTTCCTGGACTCTGTCTTTAGGGTCTATATGTTCTCCATATTTATAATATATGAAATCGTGTAGCTCTTTGGAATGTTTCATGAAAAGCTCTGAGAACAATTTTTCCTCACAAACATTCTCAAATAAATCTTTGGGCATCCTTGGGATTTTTGTTAAAATTAAAAAAAAATGAAATGATAAGTAGGAATTTTGTTTCGTATATTGTTTTAATTACAAAAGTGAAGGAAAAATTGCTAAAAATGAAGAAGATTTTATATATACTCATAGTCGGAATAATTTTTTTCAGTTCTTGTCAGGAAGAAGAGAGAGAGATTATCGATCCTAATATTGATAATACTATCCCTAAGGATTCGCAACTGGCAAAGCTCATGAGAAATGTAGTTATTCACGACGGATCTTTTGATGATATTGTTGATAGTGGTAATTGTTATAGTATTAATTTGCCATATAGTTTATTGGTTAATGGAGAAGAATTTATAGTAAATGAAATTAATGATTATCAAAAGCTTTCCAATACCGATATTATTGAAATTCAATATCCGATAGTGATAACCATGTTTGATTACAGTGAGGAAATCATTAGTAATGATACCGAATTAAAGATATATATTGAACAATGTCAAATTGATGATGAGGATATTGAGTGTATTGATTTCTTATATCCTATACAAGCATCGACATTCAATAATAGATCAAATGAATTAAATTCAATAGTTCTCAATCATGATTCTGAAATGTATTTATTCATATCCAAAATGGATAACAATATCTCTGTTAGTATGAACTATCCTATAAGTTTACTTTTGCATAATGGTCAACGTGTAGATATTCAGCATAATAGCGGTTTGTTAGAAGCTATTTCAAGCGTTGCTTCTGCTTGTGATGAAAATGATAAATAAAAAGTATTAAGGACTTTTCTTTATTCAGATCCATCTTAAACGAGATGGATTTTTTGTTTAACATATTTTTAAAAACAGTAGACAAAAAGTTAAAATAGTGCTAAAACGCATAGGGAGGGTTAGAGTTTTAAAGAATGAGTTGTTTAATCATCAAACAATAAATTTAAACACCATGAAATTTCAACACATTTTTAAAACACTTTTAGTAGGGTTATTCGTTATAAGTTTTACTTCTTGTAGCGATGACGATGACACGACTTTTCCACCAGCGACTTCAACCATCGCAGAATTTGTTGCTAGTAACCCTGATTACAGTTCTCTTCTTGCTGCGTTGCAGAAAGCAGAATTAGTAACTACCTTATCAGGTACAGGTAATTTTACAGTTTTTGCTCCTAACAATGCAGCTTTTGATGCATTTTTAACTGCAAATGGCTTAACGTTAGAATCTGCAACCAAAGAACAGTTAGAGGCGATACTTTTAAATCATGTATTAGGAGAAGAGTTTAGTTCTACTCAACTACAAACAGGTTATGAAGACAATCTTGCTGGTTTCAGTACATACATTAACAAGGAAGACGGAGTAGTAATTAACGGTAATGTAACTGTTACTACCGCTGATCTTGACCAATCTAACGGAGTGATTCATGCAGTAAATGCAGTTATTGCACTACCAACAGTAACTACTTTCGCAGTAGCCGACCCCAACTTTGATACTTTACAAGCCGCTTTAACAGATTTAACACCAGATACAGATTATGCAGCAACACTTAGCGGTGAGACTTCTGCTCCTTTCACGGTTTTCGCACCAACAAATGACGCTTTTGCAGATCTTTTAGCCAGATTTGATATAGAAATCGGAGACTTGACTGCAGCGCAATTAGAAATTGTACTTAATTACCATGTTTTGGCCGGAGCTAGTGTACTTGCAGAAGATCTTCCTGGAATTACTGATGGAGAGATTATTAACACTTTATTACAAAATGAGATTATAAAGCTAAATTTAGAAGGAGGTGCATTTCTACGAGATCGTTCTGGCGTAGATTCTGAAATTATTGTCACCGATGTAAAAGCCACTAACGGAGTTATTCATGCCATCGACAAAGTGTTATTACCCACTGCAGCTTTAGATGCTTTAGGAAGAAGTATTACAGCAGCAGCCTACAATAATGGGGAAGATAGTAATTTTTCTTCACTATATGCTGCACTTAGATATACTGGTCTTAATGACGCTCTAGACAACGCTATGATGCGTACAGTATTTGCACCCACAAACGATGCCTTTGCTACATTGTTGGATGGAGCTGCTCTTACAGATCTTCCTGTAGAAACAGTAACACAAATATTATTGAATCATGTTGTTTCTGGTAAATTACTATCTACAGATTTAACCACTTCTTATGCTAATACTTTAGCAACTTATGGAGACACAGACAATAACTTAAGTATATATATTAATATTAATAGTGGGGTAGTATTAAATGGGGGTTCGGCCAATACTGGTGCTACAGTATCTGCTGCAAACATCGAGACCAGAAATGGAGTGATTCATGAAGTTGATGCTGTAATCGGGTTACCAGATGTTACTACTTTTGTAGTTGCTGATCCTAATTTTTCTTCACTAGCTGGAGCACTTACTGATGCGAATCTGGTTACAGTATTGCAAGCTGCTAATGGATCTGGAACTCCTGAAGCTCCTTTTACAATTTTTGCTCCTACAAATGATGCATTTGGTGCGATTACAGTTCCAACAGACCCTAACGAATTGGCAGCTGTATTAACATACCATGTAATTTCTGAAGCCAATGTACAATCTTCTGGATTAGTAGATGTCGAAGGTGAAGTTGCAACAGTTAACGGACAGAATGTAACAATTTCTGCCTCTCCTGCAACTGTGTTAGGTGCTGGTAATGGTGGAACTGCAAGTAACATTACCGCTGATTTAGATATTCAAGCCTCTAACGGAGTTATTCATACCATTGATAGAGTATTATTACCTATGACAACGATGTAATATATAGTCTTCACAGACTCAACAATCCGGGCTGTTTATTCTCCCATGTATTAGTAAACAGCTCGGTTTTTTATACAATATTTTAGTTTTAATCCACTCAACTATATTTCTAAGTTCTGAGTTCAAAAAAAATTACTTCTCTTCACTATTTTCTTTTCTTGTTCTTCTGGCAGCAATTTGCCTCATTACCTTATCGGTTTGTTCGTCGATCAAAGCAACTCAGCCCATGTCACCGCTTTGATCAGCAGTGCGAACAATACCCGTAAAGTGGGTAAAAGGTCCTTGATCAGTGGGGAGAGTCCTGCACGGGTTTCTTTAATTGTGGAATAGTTCTTTTGAGTATCATTGTCTAGTTTTTGGTTATATACTGAAATAAAATTTGCTTCGGCAGTTTTCAAATCCTCATAAAAAGGGTATATGTTTAATTCATTCATGGCAGCAATACTCTCTTTTTTATCAAATTCCAGAAACAAGGCAGCCAGTTTTCCCAATTGCTCTGTGTATCCGTCACCATAGAGGGTAGTCCCCAGTTTTTCAATCACATTCCACAATAACAGGAAGGCTTCTTGTTTGCTCTCGTTTTTTGATTTTCTATAAACATAGATCAAATCCCGTAGCATCATAAAAGCATCATCCCGTACTGTATCCAATTTAAAAGCTTCTTCTACCAGCCTGTTGATATGTATTGCAGTCAAAGTTTCTTTTAGTTTGGCAAGCTCAGCCAATATCAAAGTGATCAACTTAGGAGATCATCACATTGTCGCTCAAATTAGACACCAATAATTTTTTTCTTTCACGGCGTGTTTTTTTGGCCGTGCCAATGGTTTTTAAGCTTCTAGGAAGCTTCCTAAATACGTAAATACCATTATTCTTTACGTATTTTTAAATTTTCTTTCTTTTGAAGAACACAAGAACGTAAACTTTTTACGCTATATCTACATTTTGTGAGGTAGTAATACTGTTATTTAAAGAATTCATTCTTGTAAGCCCCTGTAAATATAGCCTCTCTTATTTTAGTTACATTTTTGTTTCAATATAAAACATTGATTTTTAAACGGTTGTTAATTAACGAGGATTCTTATGAATAAGCGATGATTTACCTTAGCTTTAAGAGTATATTGTATTTAATCACTCTTAAAATTTATGTATTATGAAAAAATTAGTTTTAACGTTTTTGTTTTTAAATCTTACATTCGGTTTGTATTCACAAAAGGTTTTTGTACCTAATGGTTTGATTGGAAATTCATTGAGAAGTAATAGAGTGGGTATCGGTACAGAGGAGCCTAATGCCATGTTAGAAGTTAATAAAATTCCATTCTCTTACACAGAATGGCTTCTTAGGTTAAGCGAAGATACTCACGATTTAACTTTTAAAAAACGAGGGGAATCATTTGAAATTAGATCTTCAAAAGATGGTACAATTGGTATTGTAAATTCTAATTTATTTATTACATCTAATCAATTACAGATTGGCAAAGGTCTTTATTATTCTTTGGATGAAAGTTTTGTGCTAGGAGTGAATGGTAAAACTATAACAGAAGAGGTTCATGTACAGCCTGTTGCTGCCTGGCCAGATTATGTTTTTGAAAATGATTATGATTTGATCTCTCTACCAGAACTAGAAGAGTATGTAAAGGAAAATAAACATTTACCTGAAATCCCAACGGCAGAAGAAGTAAGTGGTGAAACAGGTTTTGCCCTGGGCGAGATGAATACCAAACTTCTTAAAAAAGTAGAAGAACTTACGTTATATGTAATACAATTGCATAAACGTATAGAAGAATTAGAAAACAAAAACAAGTAATGTATGTATAAACATATAAGGTTAGTAGTTTTTATAGGTTGTTTATGGCTTCTTACTTCGTTTCAAACTATTCCTGATAGTGATTTAGTAGGTGAATGGTGTTTGTACCATCGTACTAAGGGAACCAAAGCAAGAGCTAGCGCATATAAGCCAGCAAAAATTCTTAATCCTAATTATTGCCTAACCTCTTTAATGCTAAAGGGTAATGGCGACTTTAAGGATGCTTTTATTAGAAAAGCTTCAGGTACCTGGAGAATTGGAAAATATGACGGTATATTGCTTTTAGATTATGGGCGTTCATCATTTAAATTCACACCTGACATTCAAAATGACACCTTAATTTTAAGACGGTCTATGGGAGCTAGCTTGGGGCAAGATTACTACTACTTTGTAAAAAAGAAATGATGATGAAAAAATATATACAATGGATGATATTATTTATTGCAGTATGTTTTTCTGGTGATGTTTTGTATTCACAAACACCCACGAAGAAATGTGCTACCGATGAATTTTATGAATCTTTACTAGAAAATAATGCTTTACGTAATCGTGTAGAAGCAAAAATCCAACAGTTTAATATTGCAAAGAATACCGTAAATACAAATAATAATCAGATAGTAACTATCCCGGTAGTGTTTAATATAGTTCATAACGGAGAAGCAATTGGTGTGGGTAGAAACCTTTCTGATGCTAGAATTTTAGAACAACTAAATATTCTGAATCAGGTGTATTCTAATTATAATGGTCAAGGAGTAGACATTAAAATAAGATTCTGCTTGGCAAAGCAGGATATTAATGGAAATAATAAGTCAGGAATTCTTAGATATAGAGGAACGCGATCTGAGTTTTATATTGGCCGTGATTATGGGGGAGATTCTCAATTAAAACAGAATAGAGATCTAAATTTTCCACCCACACATTATCTTAATGTATGGACAGCAGATTTATATGAGCAAGTATTTGATGATTATGGTAATTCCACATTAGAAGATACTATGTTGGGGTATGCTACATTTCCATTTTTAAACCAGGAGAACAACTTTACTGTAGATGGTATAGGTTTGGATTATCAGTATGTTGGGATTACATCAGATAATGCATACGGTGGGGGAATGACTTTACCTCATGAAGTTGGGCATTGGTTGGGGCTATGGCATACGTTTCAGGTACAACGAGGGGATTCTTTTCAATGTTCAGAAAGTAGCTGTGCTACACAAGGAGACGAAGTTTGTGATACAGAACCAAGAGCAGAACCTGCCATAGCTTTAAGGAACAATCAGGATCAACCCTTATTAACTCCGAATTCTTGTAGTGAAGCTCCCAAGTGCAGTAACCCCAATCAAAATACCAATGCAGTGCAAAACTATATGGATTATAATTATGATGATTGCTTGAAGTTTTTTACACAAGGGCAAAAAGACAGAATGCGCCAAATGCTGGTTTTATACCGGCCTAATATGCTTAATTACAGCACAGAAATTGTAGAGTGTAGCCAGGGAACAATTCCGAACCCTCCTAATAACAGTTGTACACCAGATAGTGGTCTCGGTTTTAAAATCAACTATCCCGGGGGTAATTTTGGTCAAAACGTTGCTATTCATAATAATCTAATTGCAGCAGTTGATCCTGGTAGAGGTCTGGTTAGGATGTATAGAATCAATTCAGATTGTGGGGTTGTTGATTCTGGTATTCTAGGAAAATACAGTTTGGCAGAGTATATTAGCTATCAAGGTGATGAACCTTTACAGTTTGGAGAAGGTGTTAAAGTGGTAAATGACAAAGTTTTTGTGGTTGGATCTATATATAACAGAAGATTTATTGCAGTACTCAAAGAAAATGATTCTGGTTGGTATTTTGATCAGATTATAGAGGATACAGATCACAACTTTGCCAAATCAATTATTGTACGAGGAAACGAGCTATTAGCAATTGGTGGAAAAAGAATTATGGTTTATAAGGTGTCATCTGGTGGATCGTATAATCTTTTTCAAGACATTATTGCTGGTTTGCCAGATAGTTTTCCCGGCCCGTCTTTTGTTTCTGACAATCTATATCAGGGAAGCATTTCATATAATGGAAAGTATTTGATTTCAAGGTTTACGAGAAGTGTGACTTCTGAAATTGCAATATTTAAAAAGAATAGTGCAGGTAGATTTGATAGCGATATGAAATCGTCAATAGATATACGATATACGAGTGTTTTTATAGATAATAATGATAATATTTATGCAAGTATCAACCGAAGCAATACAGGCTACTCAGAAATTCGTAAATACCGTTTTTCAGGATCTTCCCTAAACTTAGTTACTGCAAGGACTTTGACTACTACCTCAAGCTTTAGTCTTCATCATGATCAGGTAATGGATATTGACATAAAAGATAATATTTTAATTTTAGCTCGTAAAAAAGCAGGAATTAGTTTTCATGATACAAATAATGGTTTGGTAGAAATTCATTCTCCTCAATTAGCAAATAATTATCCTAAGTATTGGTTAAACCCATATCAGGCAACAAGCAGTTTTGAACTAGAAAACAGTTTATTAGACTATGGACAAAGTATAGCTATAGATGGGAATTATCTAGTAGCACCTAATACAAGCTGTGGAGAAGTATTCATATATGAATTTGATGATATTATGAATGGTGCAATATCTGATATACCACCGACTCCTGGAATTCCAGAAAATATCAATGTATGTAGTATTCCATCATCTAATATAACTAAAGCAAATAATATAACAATAGGAGATGGCTGTGACGTTACTTTTGGCAGTGGTGTCGAGAAAGAGTTTAAAGCCGGGACTAAAATCGTAATAAAACCAGGTACCGAATTTTTAAGTGGTAGCAAAATAAGATTGACAACGGATACGGTTTCTACAGTTCCCACTGATCCAGGTAATAATTGCGATTTATATGATGTAGGGGCTGTCAATAGAACGGCAACTGTGTCTAGAAGTGTTTCTTCCCGCCAAGCCGATTCGTCGGATGATGCAAAAATATTTGAAGATAATAGATTAGAAAATGCCCTTAAATATAGCATTGTACCTGTTCCCGTTACAAATATGTTATCGGTTAACTCATCTTTAGATAGTAAGTTTTCTATAGAAATATTCGATTTCTATGGTAATTTAATACTCAAAACTACAGATATAGTTAGCGGAACTAAAATAGAGTTCTCAAATCAGAAAGGTGGAATTTATCTAGTAAGAATCGTTGATAACAATGGAAAAATAGAATTCCTTAAGTTTGTTAAAAATTAGACATTTAATTTAGATTTAGAAAAACGATCTAAGAATAGCTTCTTAGATCGTTTTTTATTGCGTAAATTATTTAGATCTCTTTCAAATCCTTAAATTTGCATTTTGCTACATTTTGCGTAGCTATTTTCAAAACAGAATATACATATGTTTGATAATTTAAGTGATAAGTTAGATAAGGCCTTACATATTCTCAAAGGTCATGGTCAGATAACAGAAATAAACGTAGCAGAGACATTAAAAGAGGTGCGTAGAGCTTTGGTTGATGCCGATGTTAATTATAAAATTGCCAAAGAGTTTACCGCTACCGTAAAAGAAAAAGCACTTGGTCAAGATGTATTAAAAAGTCTTAAACCGGGCCAGCTTATGGTAAAGTTGGTGAAAGATGAACTTACCGAGTTGATGGGAGGAGATGCTGCAGGAATTAATTTGTCAGGAAATCCTTCGGTAATTTTAATGTCAGGACTTCAGGGTTCTGGTAAAACTACTTTTTCTGGAAAGCTTGCTAATTTCCTTAAAAATAAAAAAACTAAAAAACCTTTATTAGTTGCTTGTGATGTTTATAGACCTGCTGCGATTGATCAGTTACACATAGTAGGAGAGCAGATTAATATAGAGGTTTTTAGTGATCGAGGCAATAATGATCCTGTAGCAATTGCTAAGGCCGGGGTTGATTATGCCAAGGCTAATGGATTTAATGTGGTGATTATCGATACTGCTGGTCGTTTGGCAGTTGATGAGGTGATGATGACTGAAATTGCAAATATTCATAAAGCAGTTACGCCTGACGAAACTTTATTTGTGGTTGATTCTATGACGGGTCAGGATGCTGTAAATACCGCCAAAGCATTTAACGATGTGTTAAATTTTGATGGTGTTATCCTTACCAAATTAGATGGTGATACCAGAGGTGGTGCGGCGATATCAATAAAATCTGTTGTTCATAAGCCTATCAAGTTTATTGGTACTGGAGAGAAGATGGAAGCGATTGACGTGTTCTATCCTTCTCGTATGGCAGATCGTATCTTGGGTATGGGGGATGTCGTATCTCTTGTAGAGAGAGCTCAAGAGCAATTCGATGAAGAAGAAGCCAGAAAACTTCAGAAGAAAATTGCGAAAAATCAATTTGGATTTGATGATTTCCTGAAGCAAATTCAGCAGATTAAGAAGATGGGTAATATGAAAGATCTTGTCGGAATGATTCCTGGAACAGGAAAAATGATGAAAAATATGGATATCGATGATGATGCTTTTAAACATATCGAAGCTATTATACATTCTATGACCCCGGCAGAGCGATCAAAACCACAAATTATTAATGCAAGCAGAAAAAAACGAATTGGTAAAGGGTCTGGTACCTCTATTCAACAAGTAAATCAATTGCTTAAGCAATTTGACCAAATGAGTAAGATGATGAAAATGATGCAAGGTGGTGGTGGTAAAAGAATGATGCAGATGATGGGAAAAATGCGATAATAAATAAAAAATAAACTTTTACAAGATAATTTGGGGGAATGGAAATATTAGACGGAAAAAAAGTAAGTAATGACATCAAAGATGAAATTGCTGCTGAAGTTCAAAAAATGAAAGAGCGGGGTGAGAAGGTACCACATTTGGCTGCCGTATTGGTAGGGAACGATGGTGCCAGCTTAACATATGTTGGTAGTAAAGTAAAAGCGTGTGAGCGTGTTGGTTTCGAATCGACTTTGGTTAAAATGCCTAGCACTACGAGTGAAATAGAGCTTTTAGCTAAAATCAAAGAGCTCAATGAAAATGATGATATCGATGGGTTTATTGTTCAATTACCATTACCGCCACAGATTGATACCCAAAAAGTTTTATTAGCAGTAGATCCGGATAAAGACGTTGATGGTTTTCACCCTATGAATTTTGGAAAGATGGCGCTGGACATGTCTACTTTTATTCCGGCGACACCGTTCGGGATACTAGAATTATTAGAGCGGTATGATGTTGATACCAAAGGAAAACATACTGTAGTTATTGGGAGAAGTCATATTGTAGGACGTCCTATGAGTATTTTGATGGGAAGAAAAGGCTGGCCTGGTAACTCTACAGTAACGTTAACTCATAGTCATACAAAAAACATCACACAGATAATTTCTCAGGCAGATATTGTGATTTCTGCACTAGGTGTACCCAATTTTCTGAAAGCGGAGATGGTAAAAGATGATGCTGTAATTATAGACGTCGGTATCACGAGGGTTGCAGATGATTCCAGACCAAAGGGATATAAAATTGTAGGTGATGTTGATTTTGAAAATGTAAGTAAAAAAGCATCTTACATTACTCCAGTTCCTGGTGGTGTAGGACCTATGACCATTGCAATGTTACTTAAAAACACATTATTGGCAAGAGAAAGACATAGGGCAGGGTAACAAAATAGTAGTATTATATTGATAGCGTAAAAACCAAAAAGCCTGAGTACTTACTAAGTACTCAGGCTTTTTGGTTTACTTACTATTTCATCTCTGCTGATTACCCTTCGCAATTATTAACACACAACATAAAAAATTCAAAATTATATCATGATTAGAAGAAAAAAAAACGTTAGGACAGAGTCCTAACGTTTTTCTACATTTATATTTTGGTGACTTCGAATACTATATTTTTATTTAGTTAACATCGTTAAAAGCTTTTGCAGAAATGTTATCATCATTACCTGTTGTATATCCACCACTAGATGGAAGAAGGTCTAAAGCTAGATTATAAGAAGGAACATTGATTCCCTTAGATGTTTTTACAGTATTAAAGTCTAAGATTGACTTACTTTTTTCATACAGTGCATTTTTAGTAAATGTACCAAATTTCTTACCATTTTCAACAGTTTCTCTCCAGTCTTTACCATAAGCGATTTTTAAGTAGTACTCACCTTCAGGAATATTTCTGATGAATTGGGTAGTATTAGAATTAATGTAGGTAACACGTACTAGCTCATCATCTTTTTCAGTTTTACCCATTTTGTACATTTTAACAACTACCTCAGTATTTTTACCTACTTTAATTTTTAGGTAATTGTCTAACTTATAGTCAAACTTCCCTTTAAAGTTGAATGATTTTGGCGTTGCACCAGACTTATATGTCTTTTTCTCCCAGCTAGAATACTTATCTTCTCTACTTACCGTCATAGTTGCGGCAGTAGGTCTATTAGTATTCGAACTAGAACCATAAGAAGGAGTAGTAGATTCTATTGGAGTAGAAGCTACATCACCACCTTTGGCTGCTCTACGTCGCGCTTCTTCTAACGCTTTTTGTGTTTCTTTTGTATCAGCAAGTGCTTTTCTGGCCGCTGCATCTTGTGATCTTTTTGCTGCTTCTGCATCTGCAATAGCCTTTGCTGCATTAGCTTCGGCTTCTCTTTTTAAACGCTCTGCATTAGCAATTGCTTGTCTGGCTGCTTCTTCTGCAGCTCTCTTTGCTGCTTCTGCCTGCGCAATTGCGGCTGCGGCTGCGGCCTTTGCAGCTTCCCTTTTTGCTGCAGCTTCTTTTGCCGCTCTTTCAGCGTCTGCAATTCGACTATCTTCTGTTAGGAGTCTAGTAAGCACAAAACCGTTCATACTCTTATACTGTATTGCACTCCAGTCTCCATAATTAGAACTCATTACATATACTTGGGTTCCTTGAGGAACTTCGGCAATAGTATTAAAAGTTAAATCTGGACCACTACGTACTTCTAGTTTCTGAGAAGACATTAAATATTGCCCATCTTGTGCATGAGCTGTCGAGAAAGTAATCACCAAAAGTAGAATAAATGTAAAAATAGATTTCATATCTCTTGTTTTTAAGTAGATTGGGTTATAATTTTTATTCAATATTATTTTTCTAATAATTTAAATTTTAAGCATTAAATACTCAAATTTACCGTCAAAAATTGCTTTTCAAAAAGGATGCCAAAGTAAATTCGACACTAATTTCTTCTTACAAACTCTGTTTTCAAGAGCGTAAAAAAACTTCACTTTTTAAAGAGCATTCTGTTTTCTAATGATTTGTTTTTCAATAATTTAACAAAACTTTCTTATACTAAAACTTCAATATTTTGTGTTAAAATATTGGTAAGAAAACCATTAAAACAGACTCAAAAGTAATGTTTTAATATTAAAAACACAACATCTTTTAGTTTTATTTGCACAAAAATATAATTTTTTTTCTTCGTTTTGTGTTTTTTAGCGATTTTTTTAAGCATTACAACGGATTTTAACTTCTTTTTTTAGATACACTGTCGGTTTCCATATTTTGGCAGTATAAGCGGTTAAAAATGTTGAATTATAATCTTAAAGAGGATCAGAGTGTATATCTTATTATATTTGGTGCTTACTACTATTTAACGAAACTTATCTTTTAAACTTACGGATCAGTGATTTTCTTTAATAAGTTCTGGGAATTTAGCTTGAAATTTTTTTAATCTTGGAATAGAAACATTTCTTATATAAGGGTTATTAGGATTTCTTTTTTCGTAATCTTGATGATAGGCTTCGCCTTTCCAGAACTTTTGAAAGGGAAGTATCTCTGCAGCTATTCTTTTATTTAACTTTTTGCTTAATGCTTCTTTCTTTTCTTCGATGATTTCTTTCTGTTCTTTATTTTGATAAAAAATAATAGATCGATATTGTGATCCGTGGTCAGGTCCTTGACCATTTATTTGAGTTACATTTTGCGAACCAAAGTATACATCAACTAATGTTTCAAAAGATACTATAGAAGGGTCGTAATATATTTCTACGGCTTCTGCATGGCCAGTACGTCCTGTATTGCTTGCTTCATATGTTGGATTTTCTGTATGTCCGCCAGAATATCCAGAGATTGATTCTTTTACACCTTTTACGCTTTCATAAATTGCTTCTACACACCAAAAACATCCACTGGCAAAGTAAGCTCGTTCTAATCCATCTACCGATGGTACTTGAACAGGAATAAGATTTTCGGTTGTTTCTTTTTTATTTTTTGCAGATTGCCCATTGCTTTGACAACTCACTAAAACGAATGAAATTGTTATTACTATTATATATGGTATTCTTTTCATGGCTTGTAATTTTTTTATTTAGTCAATATTTTTTAAAAAAACTTTCAAGAAATTATAAAAAAGTAAAATTAGAAAGATATGGGATAGATATTTCTTAAAACAAAGATAAAATACAACGGCTATCAATTTTGATAGCCGTTGTATAGATATTTTATATTATTATATTTCGTTTAGATTATGCGTTCATTGAGATTAAGAATTCATCATTATTGCGAGTTTGTTTAAAACGCTCGTTAATAAATTCCATTGCTTCAACAGGGTTCATATCGGCGAGGTATTTACGCATCACCCACATTCTTTGAATTGTATTGTCATCAAGTAAGAGGTCATCACGACGCGTGCTTGACGAAGTAAGATCGATGGCTGGGAAGATACGACGGTTAGAGATTTTACGATCTAATTGCAGTTCCATATTACCAGTTCCTTTAAATTCTTCAAAGATAACTTCGTCCATCTTTGATCCTGTCTCTGTTAATGCTGTGGCAATTATAGTAAGAGAACCTCCATTTTCTATATTACGGGCAGCCCCAAAGAAACGCTTTGGTTTATGTAGTGCATTTGCATCCACACCTCCACTTAAAATCTTACCAGAGGCAGGTTGTACTGTATTGTATGCTCTTGCCAATCGAGTAATAGAATCTAATAATATTACAACATCATGACCACATTCTACCAATCTTTTTGCCTTTTCCAAAACAATATTAGCAACCTTTACATGCTCGTTTGCTTCTTTATCAAAGGTAGAAGCGACAACTTCTCCCTTAACATTACGTTGCATATCGGTAACCTCTTCTGGTCTTTCATCGATAAGAAGGATCATCTGATATACTTCTGGATGGTTAGCTGCTATAGCATTAGCTACGTCCTTAAGCAACATGGTCTTACCAGTTTTAGGTTGTGACACTATCATACCACGTTGTCCTTTACCAATTGGAGCAAACAAATCCATTATCCTTGTCGATATAGTGCTTTGTCTTTCTGCTATATTAAATTTTTCTTGCGGAAACAATGGTGTTAAGTGCTCGAAAGAAACTCTATCTCGAACTACTTGTGGATCGAGACCATTAATTTTATTTACTTTTATTAATGGAAAATATTTTTCTCCTTCTTTAGGTGGTCTAACTTGTCCTAATACAGTATCTCCGGTTTTTAGTCCAAAGAGTCTGATTTGCGATTGAGATACGTAAATATCATCAGGAGAAGAAAGGTAATTGTAATCACTAGAGCGTAAGAAACCATAACCGTCTTGCATAATGTCTAATACCCCTTCGCTTTCTATAATCGCGTCGAACTCGAAATCAGGTTCTTTGTAACGGTTTCTATTGTCTCTATTTCCGTTTTCCTTTTTGTTGCTTCTGTTTTTATTCTGCTGCGACTTGTCGTTCCCTCTAGTTCTATGATCTTTCTTATCATCTTTATTTTGCTGAGGTCTACTACTATCTTTACTCTCATCGTTCTTCGAAGCGTTTTCCGAATTAACGTTAGGAGTAGTATCTGTCTTAGTGAATAAAGTTTCTTCTTTATTGCTCTCAGTGGATGCTTTAACGTCCTTGCCAGCTTGATTGCTCGAGCTTTCATTTTTTCTGGTGCGTGGTCTTCTTTGACGAGGATTCGCATTTTTAGTTTCAGGATTCGATTTTGTCGAAGAATCCTCTTTTGTAACTTCTTTTAGCTTATTGGGGTTTGCGGCTTGGTGATCTAAAATTTGGTATACTAAGTCCAATTTTTTAAGTGTACGATACTTTGGTACATTTAGGTTTTTTGCAATCTCCTGCAATTCAGGAAGCTTTTTCGCTTTTAATTCAGAAATCTCTAACATTTAAATGTGTTATATAATTTACGTTTTGGTATAAATTTTCTAAAGAAAAGAAATCTAGGAAAATTTTATTTTGAAGGTAAATAACCCCTATTGAATGGGTTACATATTTTGTGATGCAAGTATACAACTTTATTTTTAATCTTTTACATATATTTATAAAAAGAAACTCTTATTTTTGCTTTCCTTAAGAAAAACCTGTAATGTTACAAAGAATACAAACTATTTATCTTTTATTGGCTGCTGCTGTTTCAGCAGGGCTATGCTTGTTTTTGCCTTATGGTATAGATAAGAATGATTTAGAGTTATTCGCAAAAGAAGATTTTTTTCTCTTAGGAATGTTTATGGGCTCAGCTATATTATCGCTTATTGCAATTTTTTTATTTAAAAACAGACAGCTTCAATTTGTGTTGGGGCGTATCAATATCTTATTAAACTTTATTTTACTAGGAGTATTTGTTTATTGGTCACTAACGGTATCTGGAGAAACTAAGGTTTCAGAGAAAGGTATTGGGATGATCATACCTATTATTTCTATCGTTTTATTAGTTCTGGCCAACAAGGCCATAAGAAAGGATGAGAATCTCGTAAAATCTGTAGATCGATTACGATAAACCTAACATCTTAGTAGTATTAGTGCGTTAAAACCCGGAGTGTGCCAACTTCGGGTTTTATTTTGACGCAACCTATGTTTCAAAAAGCAATACTTTATTGAAATTTACTGGTTGAATTAATCCTGTTGTAAAGCGGAGTTTTTTTTCTCAATTAGATCAAAAGACAATCTTTAAAATTATTTCTGACCCAGCTCAATCACTTCCAGATTTTCTATTTTTCCAGTATCCAAGGTAAATCTAAGCATTGTTCTTACCTTGTGAAAACCGTGCTTTCCTGCGGCACCTGGATTCATGTGCAGTACTTTGTTTTTGTTATCAGGGATAACCTTTAAAATATGTGAGTGTCCACAAATAAATAAGTCAGGTGGGTTAGTCTTAATTTCCTCCCTGGTATTACTATTGTATTTTGGCGGGTAGCCTCCGATATGAGTAATCCAAACTGAAACATCTTCACAAATAAACCTTTGATGTAAAGGAAATGTTGCTCGTGCTTTATCATTATCTATGTTTCCATACACCGCCCTAAGTGGCTTTAAGGCTTCAATAGCATCGGTTACTTTTAGATCTCCAATGTCTCCTGCATGCCAAACTTCATCGGCTTCATTAACATAATATAAAATACGATCGTCAATATGACTGTGGGTATCGCTAAGTAGAAGAATTTTTTTCACAATAAGATTATAAATATCATTTATAGAATAATAAGAAAACAGAAATAGTGGCGTTACATGTATCTGTATTATAAAAGGTATATTTGCTTTCGATTTTTTACAAAAATAGAATACTTTGAGATACTTTTTAGAACTTTCTTATGATGGAACTCCATATCACGGATGGCAGCGGCAACCTAATGCAGTTTCAATTCAGGAAGTTTTAGAAAATGCTCTATCTATCATTTTAAGGGTCAAGACAGAAATTGTAGGAGCAGGGCGCACAGATACTGGTGTGCATGCGAAACAGATTATGGCGCATTTTGATTACCATGATTCTTTGGATTATGATGATTTTAGATATAAGCTCAACTCTATTTTACCGACACAAATCGCCGTACAATGTCTGTATAAGGTGCGAGATGATGCGCATGCCCGTTTTGATGCTGTTAGTAGATCATATGAGTACTATGTGCATACACAAAAAGATCCTTTTGTTAGTAATAGATCTTATTATTTTAAGAAACCTTTGGATGTAGATCTTATGAATGAAGCTGCTAAATTACTGTTAAACTATACCAATTTTAAATGTTTTAGTAAGTCTAAAACCGATGTAAAAACGTATAATTGTACAATTACAGAAGCGATTTGGGAAAGAAATGAAGATCAATTAATTTTTAAAATCACGGCAAATCGTTTTTTGCGAAATATGGTGAGAGCTATCGTAGGAACTCTTGTCGAAATTGGTTTACAAAAGCTAGATGTAAAGGATTTGATAGAGATTATTAAAAGTGAAGATCGCAGTCGTGCAGGCTACTCAGTTCCTGCTCATGGTTTGTATCTGACAAAAGTAGAGTATCCAAAAAAATTTATTAGATAAATGGCTGAAAAGAGTGGTAGTGCTTTTGATTTTAAGCTTTTTAAGAGATTGATAACGTATACCAATCCTTATAGGCTTACATTTTATTTCGTGGCATTTTCGGCTATTCTATTATCTGTATTCGCTGTTCTAAGACCTTATCTTTTACAGCAAATAATTGATGAAAGTTTAATTCCTAAAAATAATGAGCTTTTATTGAATTTTATTCTTTTGATGCTAACCGTGTTATTTCTTGAGGTTATTTCACAATTTTTATTTATTTATTTTGCCAATTGGTTAGGTCAAGAGGTAATTCGGGATATTAGAGTAAAGCTATTTGAGCATATGCTAGGCTTTAAGAAGCAATATTATGATCAATCAGCAGTTGGGCGTTTGGTAACCAGGGCAGTAAGCGATATTGAGACTATTGCAAGTATTTTTAGCCAAGGTCTTTTTATGATCATTAGTGATCTTTTAAAAATGTTGGTCATTTTAGGATATATGATTTACCAAAGCTGGCAGCTAACCCTTTTGGTTCTTGTAGTCCTACCTTTTATTTTATATGCAACACGAGTTTTTCAAAAAAAGATGAAAGCTGCTTTTGAAGAAGTTAGAACTCAGGTTTCCAATCTAAATTCCTTCGTTCAGGAGCGTATAACCGGAATGAAAATAGTTCAGTTATTTACAAGAGAAGAAACTGAATATGCCAATTTCAAGGAGATTAACGAGAAGCATAAAAAAGGATGGATCAAAACTGTTTGGTATAACTCCATATTTTTTCCGATTGCAGAAATGTCAAGTTCAATTACGATTGGGTTAATCGTTTGGTTTGGAGGATTGAAAGCAGCTCAGGGAGACGTTCTTACACTTGGAGTTGTGATCGCTTTTATTGAATTGTCACAAATGTTGTTTAGACCTTTGCGACAAATCGCAGATAAGTTTAATACGCTTCAGATGGGGATGGTAGCTGCTCAACGTGTATTTAGAGTTTTGGATACAAATTCTAAAATCGAAGATAAAGGAAAGATGAGTTTAGAAAGTGTTCGAGGTAGAATTTCGTTTGATAACGTTAGATTTAGTTATGTGCAAGACGAAGAAGTATTAAAAGGAATTACTCTAGATGTAAATGAAGGCGAAACAGTTGCCATTGTTGGTGCTACCGGTGCAGGAAAATCAACCATCATTAATTTGTTAAGTAGATTTTATGAGATTGATAGTGGTTCGATCTCTATTGATGACAAAAATATAGAGGAAATACAACTAGCATCATTACGCGAGCATATTGCTGTAGTATTGCAAGATGTATTCTTGTTTGCTGATACCATTTTTAATAATATTACTTTAAATAATCCTGATGTTTCAGAAGAACAAGTATACAAGGCAGCGAAAGAAATAGGAATACATGATTTTATAATGAGTCTTCCTAACGGGTACCAATATAATGTTAAAGAAAGAGGAGTCATGTTATCTTCTGGTCAGCGTCAACTAATCTCTTTTTTGAGGGCATTTGTAACGAATCCTGAAATCTTGGTGCTTGATGAAGCGACCTCTTCTATAGATTCACATAGTGAACAATTAATACAAGATGCTACGAATAAAATTACAGAAGGTAGAACATCAATAGTTATTGCGCATCGTTTGGCAACCATCAAAAATGCAGATAAAATCATAGTGATGGATGAAGGCAAAATCGTAGAAGAAGGAAATCATAATGAACTTCTTGAAATTGAAGATGGATACTATAGAAATTTATACGAGGTGCAGTTTGCTGCTGTAGTAGAGTAGATTAGTACTTTTCTACTTTACTGGAACGTTTGGAATTTCAAGAATCCCGAACAATAATGCAAGAATTACAGAAACAAAGATAATTGTTATGTAAAAGATGCCACCAATGACACAAAACAACAATGTCTTAATTAGAATCTTCTTTAAGGTGATTCCGTAGAGCCTCTTCAACACATAAGCTATATAAGATACATATATCGGAAATGGAGCAAATGAAACAATGAAGTAATTGTCAATTAAAAATACGGAGGGTATTGAAATTAAGGAAACAATTCCTACAATATGAGAATAGGCATAAAGATAAATAACAAAATGTTCGGTAAGATTAAATTTCTTATAATTTAAAAACACTAATCTTGATATAATTGCTAGTACTGGTATTAATAAGAAACTTAGTACGGATTGATGTTGATATGTCTTTTCTATGAGCATCAATTGAGTTTCAAGTTGTGCATCGGGAATGGTTTCCATTCCACTGGCGACAAGTTCTAACAAACGATCTTTTACTATAAAGGCGTATAATCCCGTAATGGTAATAGAAATAGCAAAATATCCAAAGGCATTAATGTAGCGTTTTCTTAGTCCATGAATATATCCATCTATTACCACTTCTGGTTGAGTGAATAAATGTAGAAAAGTTCGGATAAAAGAATTATCAAGGTTAAAGAAGCGATCAATAAAATCTGAAACCAAATTTTTAAAAGTGATTCTTTTGGTAATTTTTTTGGCTCCACAATCTGGACAAAAATTGTAAGTTTCTATTTGTTGTCCGCAATTTTTGCAATGGGTAGTAGTAATTAAACTATTCATTAAGCTAAATCCCTTTTTATTTTTTCCTCTAATTCTTCTTGTGTCTTAAAAATAACGAATTCACCATTCTTAATGTACGAAAGTTTGCCTGTTTCTTCACTAACCACTAGTGCCAGAGCATCAGTTTTCTCGGTAATTCCTACGGCAGCTCTATGTCGCAATCCAAAACGCAAGGGCATATCGTTATCATTGCTCACAGGTAAGATTACACGAGTAGCGACTATGTGATTATCTTCTATAATCATGGCACCATCATGAAGCGGACTATTTTTGTAAAAGATACTTTCAAGAATAGGAGTGTTTACGATGATATCCATAGAGTCACCCGAAGTTTTTACAAAATCCAGCGACGTGTTTCGTTTAATAACGATCAAAGCACCTGTATTTGTTTTTCCCATGTTCATACATGCATCTATGATTTCTTTTACATTGTTGACGCTATCTTCAGGCGTATCTCTTATAAACTTCAATTGTCTTAAGAATTTACGTCTTCTCCCAAAGTTGGTAGAGCCTATCATCAACAAGAATTTTCGAATTTCTTGCTGGAAAACTACAATAAGAGCAAACATTCCAACACCAATAAACTCGCCCAAAACACTACTTAGCATTTCCATAGCCAGAAACTGGGTAAGTTTCCAAACTAAATAAATCATTACAATACCAATAAAGATATTAATAGCGGCTGTACCTTTAACCAACTTGTAGATATAGTATAGTAAAAAGGCTACTAATACAATATCAAGTACATCAAGTATTCTTAGGTTGATTAAATCCAATGTCAGGAGTTTTTGTAAAAATAGAAAAATTAGTGAAACTTAGTTTCGAAAAGCTTAAAAAGCGTATTCGCAACTAATAGTTGAACTAATCCCGTTGTAGAACGGGATCCAAATCGTAAAAATGCTATTTCGAAAAGCTTAAAAAGCGCATTCGAAACTATTAGTTGAACTAATCCCTTTGCAGAAGGGGCCCTAATGTATTGGTAATTGTGTTCATTGAAAATCAACATGTGACAAAGCGTTCAAATCCAAATAGGATTTTATTATGACGAAATCCCTTTAATGGCGTTAACTAATTTGATACATTCCATCGCTTCTTTTACATCGTGTACTCTCAAAATAGAAGCTCCATTAAGCAAAGCAATGGTATTTAATGATGTAGTTCCATTTAATGCTTCTTTCGGTTCTATATTTAGTGTTTTATAAATCATTGATTTTCTGGATAAACCAGCCAACAAAGGTAGGTTGTGAATGCTCAGAAGATTTAGTTTGTTTAAAAGCTCAAAATTCTGGTCGATGTTTTTTGCAAATCCAAAACCAGGATCTATAATGATATCGTTGATGCCTTTTTCTCTCGCTTCGGATACTTTTTTAGCGAAGTATATGTTCACTTCGTGTATTAGATCATCATAGTGATTTAAGGATTTCATAGTTTGTGGAGTTCCTCTCATGTGCATTATGATATAGGGTGCTTTTAATTCTCCCACAGTAGTCATCATATTTTTGTCTAGGTTTCCTGCAGAAATATCATTAATTAATGAAGCGCCGGTGTCAATACAATGTTGTGCAATTTTGCTTCTAAATGTGTCAATAGATAATAAAATTTCAGGAAATGTATTTATCAGTAGCTCTACAATTGGTAAAATTCTACTTTTTTCTTCTTCTTCCGAGATATGATCAGCCCCTGGTCTTGATGAATATGCTCCTACATCAATAAAAGTAGCACCATCATTAAGCATGGTCTCTACCTGAATTAGAATTTGATTTTCATCTTTATATCTTCCTCCATCATAAAATGAATCAGGAGTCACATTAAGAATCCCCATTGCCTTTGGGGTTGATAAGTCAATAAGAGAACCTTTACAGTTAATTGTCATTATTTATTTTTATATTCAATTTTTTTAATTCCCATATTAAAGCGAAATTTACGCAAAATTCAACAGTTTATGCAAGATACTTCTGCACAATATGATGCGGTGATTAACTCATGTCGCGACCTATTTCTTAAAAAAATGAAAGACTACGGAAGTGCGTGGAGAATCTTGAGACTTCCATCACTCACAGATCAAATTTTTATTAAAGCACAACGTATAAGAAGCCTCCAGGAAAATGAAGTAAGAAAAGTAGATGAAGGCGAAGCTTCAGAGTTTACAGGGATCATTAATTACAGTATTATGGCATTGATACAATTAGAGAAGGGAATAGCAGATCAGCCTGATTTATCTGCTGGAGAAGCAGAAGAATTGTATAATAAACATATTTCTATTACCAAAGAGTTGATGATGAATAAAAACTATGATTATGGTGAGGCATGGCGTGATATGAGGGTGAGTTCTCTAACAGATCTAATTATTCAGAAAATATTGCGTGTAAAACAAATAGAAGATAATAAAGGAAAAACTTTGGTGAGCGAAGGAATCGATGCAAATTATCAAGATATGATAAATTATGCAGTATTTGCCATGATACATTTGGGTGAAGCAAATGTGAAATAGATGTATAAAATGCTGTTAAACCAGTATTACTAGCTTCAAACACTCCTTATCTTGTGAAAATTTATAATACAACATCAATTTATGAAATGAGCATAAACAAATTTAATTTTTTGCATGCCAATCGAAATAATTTAATTTTTTGTGTGAAAGCACAGCGGTTGATCTAGCAGAAAATTTTTATTTGTTTGGATTACAACAAAATAAAAATTTTTAAATAGATGAAAATACTAGTTACATTCTCAAGAATATTTGTGGCGGCACTTTTCCTGTTTTCAGGATTTATCAAACTTAATGACCCCCTTGGTTTTTCGTATAAACTACAAGAGTATTTTGGAGAAGGCGTACTTAACCTGGAATTTTTAATTCCGTACGCGCTGTTGATTGCCATTTTTTTGGTGATTTTTGAAATTATCTTAGGCATTACATTACTACTAGGCTATTTACCTAAATTTACCGTTTGGTCATTATTGTTAATGATTGTATTTTTTACTTTTTTAACGTTCTATTCGGCATATTTTAATAAGGTTACCGATTGTGGTTGTTTTGGAGATGCCTTACCATTAACGCCTTGGGAATCTTTTACTAAAGATGTAATTTTATTAGCCTTGATATTGGTGTTATTCTTCGGTAGAAAGTTTATTACTCCAATTCATCCGGTGGCCATGCATAAATGGATAGTTTTTGCTGGTTTTACTGCCTGTCTGGGGTTCGCCTACTATGTATTGATGCACCTACCGCTTTTTGATTTTAGAGCATATAAAATAGGAACAAACATAGAGGAGGGTATGCAGGTTCCCGATGATGCGCCAAAAGCTGAGTTCGCCTATCACTGGAAATTTAATGTTGATGGAGAGGAAAAAATTATAAGCACTAGTGGAGACTATCCTAAAGTAGATGGAAAGTTTATAGATGTAGAAACAGAAACGATAAAAGAAGGTTACGAACCTCCTATTCATGATTTTGCGATCGAGAAAGACGGTGTTGACTATACCTCAGAATTTCTGGGAAGAGAAAATGTAATCGCAATAGTCACGTATAATCTATCTAAAAGTGAAGCAGAAGGATTAATTGCAATAAAAGAAGTAACCGATAACGCAATTTCTCTGGGATATGATGTGATTGGGCTTACAGCATCGACACCAGAAAAAATGATGGAAGTAAAAGAGCAATATAATCTAGGTTTTGATTTCTATACTACAGATGAAACTGCGTTAAAGACCATTTTAAGATCTAATCCGGGAATAATACAACTTAAAAAAGGAACCATAGTAGAGAAACTGCACTGGAATGATGCCTCAAAACTTTCTTTAGAAAAAGTAGAACCTTCAAAACCTCGCATTAACGAGAGATTGAAAGTCCAATTGGATAGCATTATGAAAATTGATCAGGAAGGAAGAAATAGAGGAGATATTTCCTGGGAAGAACAAAAACTGGCAGATAGTACCAATACTATATTTATTGAACAAATTTTTGAAAAGCACGGTTATCCTGGTAAATCCTTGGTAGGAGAAGACACTAATATTGCTGCCTGGTTAGTCATTCAACATTCTGATAAAATTGGACAATACCTGCCACTTATTAAAGAAGCAGGAAGAAAAGAAGAGTTAGATAACGTTTATGTGGCCATGATGGAAGATCGATTTTTAATGCAACAAGGCAAAGAACAGCTATATGGTACTCAGGGAATCACATTAGATTCAGACAGTAAAAATTCAATACGGTTAATATGGCCTATAAAAAACCCTGAAACGGTCAATGAGAAAAGACAAAATTTAGGATTTGAAGAAACTGTAGAAGAGTATAGTGAACGCGTTTTGGGAGTTCCTTATAAAATATACACTATTGAAGAAGTAGAAAAGTTAAAAGAAAAATCTAAGTAAGCGTATTATGCTTGAGTACCTCTTTAATAAATTAGGTTATGCTTTACTTACATTATTGGGTGTGATAACTGTAATTTTTTTACTTTTTACATTACTTCCGGGAGATCCCGCACAGATGATGCTGGGACAAAACGAAAATGAAGAGCAGTTAAATACTGTAAGAAAGAAATACGGCTTTGATCAACCAATCTCCAAGCAATACAGATATTATATAAATGATCTTTCACCAATCTCTTTCCATAGCTTAAATGCAGAAGATTTTTCATATTTAGACAAAAATAAATATGTTGCGAGTCGATTATTTAATATTGGAAACGTAGTGGTAGTCATTAAGTTCCCATATTTGCGAGATTCTTTTCAAAAAAGTGGCAAAAAAGTAAGTGACGTGATTGAAGAAACATTACCCAATACTGCCATACTTGCTGTTTCTGCCATATGTATAGCTATATTTTTTGGGATTTTGCTAGGTATTATTAGTGCTTTGACCAAAGATCAATGGGCTGATAAACTCATTCAGCTATTAAGTACATTGGGGATGAGTGTTCCTTCTTTTTTCAGCTCGATTATTTTTGCATGGTTGTTTGGCTACGTCCTACATGAGTTTACCAATCTTAACATGAATGGCAGTCTTTATGAAGTAGATGATTTTGGAGAGGGAAGTTATATTCAATGGAAAAACCTGACGTTACCAGCCATAGTTTTAGGAATAAGACCTTTGGCAGTCGTAACACAGCTAATGCGTAATTCTCTATTAGAAGTAATGAATCAAGATTATGTTCGTACAGCAAAGTCCAAAGGACTTTCAATGTATCAAATTATAAGAAAGCATGCCTTGAAAAATTCCCTAAATCCTGTGGTGACTGCAATTTCAGGATGGTTTGCTTCAATGCTTGCTGGTGCTGTTTTTGTAGAATATATTTTTGGATGGAATGGATTGGGCAAAGAAATCGTAGATGCCTTGAATACGTTAGATCTGCCTATAATCATGGGTGCGGTTTTGGTCATAGCAACTATGTTTATACTTATCAATATATTTGTCGATATCATCTATAGATGGCTAGATCCACGAATAAGAATTTAAAGTACTTTGCCTTTTTAATTACTAATAAAGTAACCATACTTATAACCACAATCTAAATACTAAATTAATGAGAAAAAAAATTGTAGCCGGAAACTGGAAAATGAATAAAGATCTGGCAGAAACCGGAGAGCTAATTGCCGAAATTAAAAGAAGTTTTGAAAATTTACCTGAAGCAGAGATTATTATTTCTCCTACTTTTACAAATCTTTATTATGCTTTTGAGGAGTTGAAGGGACTAGATATCAAAGTAGCTGCTCAAAATATGCACCAGGCAGAAAGTGGAGCGTTTACAGGAGAGATTTCGGCCGGCATGTTGAAAAGTATTGGTGTAGATACAGTAATTTTGGGTCATAGTGAGAGAAGAGCGTATTTTGGAGAGAATGATGAATTGTTGGCCAAAAAGGTAAATACAGCCTTAAAGCATGATATGACTGTTATTTTTTGTTTTGGCGAAGAATTACAAGATCGTAAGAATAATACTCATTTTTCTTTGGTAGAGAGCCAGTTAAAAAATGGATTGTTTCATATTACGGAGGCAGATTGGAAAAATATTGTACTTGCCTACGAACCTGTTTGGGCTATAGGAACGGGGGAAACAGCGAGCCCAGAGCAAGCTCAGGAAATGCATGCGTTCATTCGTGAAACCATTCGTAAAACTTATAATCAAGAAATTGCAGATGAGGTTTCTATTTTGTATGGAGGAAGTGTAAAACCCAACAATGCAGAGGAGATTTTTGCAAAACCCGATGTTGATGGAGGATTAATTGGTGGTGCATCTCTGGACGCCCAAAGTTTTGCAGCCATTGCAAATGCTATCTGATAAATAAAAAAATATGGGAAATATAAAAAGCATTCTATCGCAGGATAGAATGTTTTTTATTTGTAATAAAGGTTACCTTTGCACCGCAATAAAAATAACTATGTCAAACTCTATATACCTTGGATATTATTTTAAAGTTTCGCCACTTCAACCTGCAACCGAAATCCTAATTGCAGAATTGGGATATGTCGGTTTTGAGAGTTTTGTCGAAACCGAAGACGGTGTTCATGCATATATCAAGAAGGAAGATTGGTATGAGAACTTATTTGATGATATTCATGTATTGAATTCTCATGAATTTACTATAAATTATACTTCTGAAGAGATAGAGCAGGTGAATTGGAATCTCGAATGGGAAAAAAATTTTAATGCGATTATAGTTGATGATCGTTGTAGCATTAGAGCTCCTTTTCATGAAAAACCAAATACTCAATACGATATTGTTATAGAACCGAAAATGTCATTTGGTACAGGTCATCATGAAACTACGCATATGATGATTCAACACCTGTTAAATATAGATTTTAAAGAGAAAAAGGTGCTTGATATGGGCTGCGGTACTGGTGTGTTAGCAATTTTATCAGAAATGAGAGGAGCACGGCCGATAGATGCAATTGATATCGATAACTGGTGTTATTTGAATACTATCGAAAATATAGAGCGTAATGATTGTGATCATATAACTGCTTATCAAGGAGATACTTCTCTTTTGGCTGGAAGAAGTTATGACATAGTAATTGCGAATATTAATCGTAATATATTGCTTAAAGACATTCAATCTTATGCTAAGTCTTTGCATGCTAAAGGTAAGTTACTTTTAAGCGGCTTTTATCAAAAGGATCTCGAAATGATCACAGGGGAATGTATGAAATATGGTTTGGATTATAAGAGTCATTTTTCTAGAAATGATTGGATAGCAGCTTGTTATGAGTTAAAATTATAAGTCTATTGGTAATTTAATAGCTTAAGTTATTATATTTGTATAAAAGAATTCTCGACATGAGTACACAAGAAAAAGTATTAGAAGAAGTTCTTGAGAAATCCGTAGATCAAAGTAACAATGAGATTGTATTATATAACGATGATGTGAACACCTTTGATCACGTGATAGAAACTTTAATTTATAGTTGTGAACATACCCCTTTGCAGGCAGAACAATGCGCCTTCCTAGTTCATTATAAAGGTAAGTGTACCGTTAAAACCGGTAGCTACGAAGAGCTTGTTCCTCGTTGTTCAAAATTACTTCAGGCTGGTCTTAGTGCCGAAATTGTATAAGAGCTATTATCTATAGAGTATAATAAATCCCTTATTAGGGATTTATTTGTTTTCATAAAAGTAAAAAGCGTTTATCAATTCAAACTTTGTTAAAAAGTAATGTAGTTTTAAGTAAGTTGTTAAATAGTTAAAAATTACTTTTCTTAACAGGATAAGAAATGAAACTTTATGAATTGTACGAAAAAACTTTCATTTAATAGTATTACTTTTCGTGTTCACAGTTTCATGCAATTTCTTCATAAACACATAGATTAACAGTTTTTTAATAGGAATATCAATGATTTTACAAGTGCATTTAATCGATTTTATGATTATTTAAAAATTTAAAAAAATATTATTTTCTTTAGGATAATCTTACGGTTTTACCGTATTTTTAAAGAATAGTTCAAAAAATTAACTGATATTTAAAAAAAAATATCATATCTTCAAACCGTAAAATTGAAAAAGTTCAAAGCTTTTCTATAAAAACTGTAAGATTGAGCATAAACTACTTGATCTTAAATAGTGATTACGCAAACTCAACTTATTAAAAATGAAAAAAATCAAAATCTTAGCGCTATGCGCTATTGTAGCTGGTATGGCTACATCTTGTCAAAAAAGCGATGTTTCTAACGAAATTGAGCAAATTCAACCTGAAAAGGCAACAAAAGAAGTCTTAAAAGCATTACAGGATGCTGGAGTAAATACCTCTGATGTTACTATTGGTATGTCGAAAGGTTTGCCTGGAGATGAATCAATTAAAATTGCAAAAGCAGGCGATATAGGAATTCCAGTAGATCAGTTATTGGCTGGCGATTATGCTTTGAAGCAAATGGATGATGGTAATAAGCAATATAGAACGACTAACCTGGTTACAGGTTCTAACCGTAGCTTTAGAATAGTTGGTTATACAGGTTCTTGTTGTGCACTTACTTCAAAAATGCAAACTGCTTTGCAGTGGGCTGTTAATAATTATAACAGGTTAAATACTTCTATTAATATAACATTGGTTTTCTCATCAAGCTTCACGAATAGTGATATGGTTGTATATAACAATGGTGCTGCTGGAGGAGGAGGATCGGCTGGATTCCCATCTGGTGGTGAAGTATTTAAGCGTGTTCAAATTAATGCTGGTACAGATAGTTTTAGTACTAATGTAATTGAGCATGTGATCACTCACGAAATAGGACACTCTATCGGGTTCCGTCACCAAGACTGGCAAAGTCGTCAGAGCTGTGGTCAAAACTCTAATGAAGGACAAGCTGGTGTAGGAGCTATCTTAATTCCAGGTACTCCTAGTTCTGATACGGCAGATTCTATCATGTTAGCTTGCTTCAGTAGCAGTGAAGATGGAGAATTTACAAGTACTGATATCACAGCAATGAACGCTCTTTACTAAAAGAGTCAATAAATTTTAGGCTTTGAACTTTTATACCCATCTCGAACTATTCGAGATGGGTTTTTTTATATTTTAATTTGATAAAATAATCTCTTTTCTTTCTAACGCCTTATCAAAATTAGCTTTGACCACTGTTAAGGTATTAAAGAATTTTTTTCCGTCTACTTTTTTCAAAGTAATCATTGTTGAGCCATTTTCTTTTTTCTCAATGTTGGTAACGGTAACATTACTTCCAATTAATGCTTTATAATTAGGAATGCCTCCTTTTTTAATAATAAAATTGGTTTTCGGAAATTTAATATGCTGATATTTCTGTGCCGAAGGTTTTCCAATAATTAATACGTCTCCAACCTCTACAGTATTTTGAGTTGGATTTGTGTCGCTCTGTACTTCCAGGGTTAAAAATGATAATAACGTAAAAAACAATATTTTTTTCATAGTTGTATTATTTTATTGTTAGTATAAAGGCAAATTTTTATAAAAATAATAATTCGAAGTCTTTAATCAAAAGTAGATTGGTTAAATAAAAGTTAATCTGTTAGTTGTTAATAGTATTACTTTTATTTTTGCAGTGAACATTTCAATTTCAAATTGAAAACCGAGAAATTTGTGATGTTTTGTTTCTATTCATTTGTGAACTAGATAATTAAAAAAGGATAAATTAAAATGAAATTTTTACTTCAGGACTTAAAAGTTAGAATTAACGATAAAATTTATATTAAAGATCCCGAATCCTCAGCATTGGGAAAGCGAATCATAGAGCATAGTATTCTTATGATTCAGGAAAAAGGCTTCGAAAGCTTTACATTCAAAAAGCTTGGTGAAAAAATAGGTTCTAATGAAAGCTCCATATATCGATATTTTGAGAATAAACACAAACTGTTGTTGTATTTAACTTGTTGGTATTGGGGATGGCTAGAGTATCAATTGGTTTTTGCTACCAATAGCATTCCCGATTCTAAAGATAAATTAAGAAAGGGCCTAGAAATTATAACGAGGTCCATAGAAGAAGATTCTTCTTTTTCTCATATCAATGAAGTGCTTTTAAATAAGATTGTGATTAATGAATATTCTAAATCCTATTTAACCAAAGAAGTTGATGAAGAAAATAAAGAAGGTTATTTCTCAATTTATAAACGATTGGCAACTAGAATCAGGGACATGATAATAGAAGTTGATGGTAAGTATCCTTATCCAGCAAGTCTGGCAAGTACAGTTATAGAGGGCGCATTACATCAGCATTTTCTGAAGGAACACTTTCCATCGTTAACGAATTGTGACCATAAAATCACCCCAACTAAATATTTTACAGACCTAGTGTTTCATTCTCTAAAGAAATAAATTTATGGCCAAGAACATTTTGACAGCCTGGCAAAGGTTAATAGGACTTTTACAGCTTGATAAAAAAGATATTCTACAAACATTTTATTATGCAATATTTGCGGGATTGGTTAATCTATCGCTTCCTTTAGGTATTCAAGCGATTATTAATTTAATACAAGGTGCTCAAATGAGTACTTCGTGGATCATTCTAGTTATTTTGGTAACAGTAGGAGTTCTTTTTGTAGGTTTACTTCAATTGATGCAAATTAGGATTATTGAAAATGTTCAGCAGAAAATATTTACCCGAGCCTCTTTTGAGTTTGCGTATCGTTTTCCAAAAATTAAAATGAGTGAACTAAGAAATTATTATCCACCAGAATTGGCTAATCGTTTTTTTGATACGCTTACGGCTCAAAAGGGACTGGCTAAAATCCTGATTGATTTTCCGGCTGCTTTGATACAGATTATTTTCGGATTGATGCTACTCTCTTTTTATCATCCTTTCTTTATTATATATGGTATACTGTTGTTATTATTAGTTTATATCGTTTTTAAATATACTGCGAAACGTGGTTTAGAAACCAGTCTTAAAGAATCAAAGAGTAAATATAAAGTGGCTCACTGGATTCAGGAAGTAGCTAGAACAATCGTGAGTTTTAAGCTTTCAGGAAAAACAAATCACGCACTTAGCAAAAACGACGCTCTGGTAAGCGAATATCTGGATGCCCGTGAAAGTCATTTCAAAATTTTAGTACTACAATTCATCCAGATGATTGGATTTAAAGTTTTGGTTACAGCCGGGCTTCTTCTAATAGGGGGGATTTTAGTACTTAATCAGGAAATGAATATTGGTCAGTTTGTAGCTGCAGAAATTATTATTGTATTAGTAATAGCATCGGTCGAAAAACTTATTTTGGGATTAGAGTCTTTTTATGATGTATTAACCTCCATGGAAAAACTGGGTCAGGTGGTAGATAAGGACTTAGAACCTCAAGATGGAGAAAAACCATTCAAAGAAGAGAATGGATATACAGTGGAGCTTTCAAATGTTGTATATCTAACACCCGAACATAATAAGAAAATATTAGATACTGTATCTCTTACCATAACTCCTAAATGTACGATATTGATTCAGGGGCCTAGTGGTTCAGGAAAAACAACATTACTTCGTCTTATTGCGGGACTTGTAGAGCCTACATCTGGGAATATTTATGTGAATGATGTAGAGTTAAGGGGGGTAAATTTAAATTATTATAGGGCACATCTGGGGCAATCACTAACAGAAGAGTCTCCTTTTGAGGGTACACTCTTGGAGAATATAACATTTGGTGATGAATCTGTATCACATGACGATGTATACTGGGCTTTAGACAAGGTAGGACTAACACAATTTGTAAAAGAACAACCAAAAGGTTTAAAAACTATACTGTATCCAGAAGGAAAACAAATATCTTATACGGTATCCAAAAAAATTGTTTTGGCGCGTAGTATAGTAAGAAAACCCAAGTTATTAATTCTCAAAGATCCATTAGATCAATTTGATGATCAGGAAGTAAATAGAATTATGGATTTTCTTACCGATGCATCTAATCCATGGGCACTGGTTGTGGTAAGTCAAAACCCGAAATGGACTAAACGATGTGGTAGAATTATTAATATTGAAAATGGAAAAATCATAAGTGAAAAATAATTGTATATGTTGAATATTTCTCAAAATACATTAAATAAAAAGGTAGATCTTTCAGGCTATAATGCTGTGCAAAAAGTTTTTCATAGAAAGCATTATAAGTACTTCAATCGCTTTTTAAAGATTTTTGCTGTAAGTGTAGTGATTATTTTATTTCTTCCCTGGACTCAAAATATCTCGGGTAATGGGTATCTAACTACTTTAAAACCAGATCACCGTCCTCAAACGATTCAATCTCCTATTCCAGGTCGAATAGAAACTTGGTATGTACAAGAGGGTGATTTTGTTCAGAAAGGAGATACTATTTTATTCATTTCTGAGGTAAAGAATGAGTATTTTGATCCCAATCTGGTAGAGCGTACAGGTCAGCAGATTAAAGCAAAATCGATGTCTGTTGAGTCTTATGGCGAAAAAGTAAAAGCTTTAAATACCCAGGCCGAAGCTTTGATCAATGAAAGAAAGTTGAAATTACAACAGGCTGAAAATAAATTATTACAATCAAAGCTGAAAGTACAAAGCGATAGTATTGATCTCGAAGCTGCCAAAACAAATATCAGCATAGCACAGCGCCAGTTTGATCGAACGCAACAGCTCGAGAAGGAAGGATTAAAAGCAGTAACTGATGTCGAAGAAAAACGTTTAAAACTTCAGGAAACACAGGCAAAATTGATTTCTCAGGAAAATAAGCTTTTGGCAAGTAAGAATGAAGTGTTAAATGCAAAGGTCGAAATTAATAGGGTAAAAGCAGAATACGCTGATAAAATAGCAAAATCAAGAAGTGATAAATATACAGCACAGTCCAATCAGTTTGATGCTGAAGCACAGGTAACCAAGTTAGAAAATGAATATACTAACTACTCTATGCGTAACGATATGTATTATATTAAAGCCCCTCAAAGTGGATTTATTAATAAAGCATTACGAGCTGGAGTAGGTGAAACTTTTAAAGAAGGCGATCAATTAGTAAGCATTATGCCATCAGACTATGAGTTAGCTGTGGAGACCTATGTAAAACCTATTGATCTTCCATTAATTCATGTTGGCGAAGAAGTAAGGATACAATTTGATGGCTGGCCTGCTATTGTGTTTAGTGGTTGGCCCAATGTATCTTATGGTACTTATGGGGGTAAAATTGTAGCTATAGAGAGGTTTATTAGTGACAATGGTAAATATAGAGTGCTGATTGCACCCGATGAAAATGATCATGAGTGGCCAGAAATACAGGTTGGATCTGGAGCACGAACCATCGCATTATTAGAAGATGTACCTATTTGGTTCGAATTATGGAGACAATTAAATGGTTTCCCACCCAATTATTATCAGCCTAACACGAATGAAAAAATGGCCAAATCAGAAAAGAAATAGCATGATGAAATACGTAGTGTATTCCCTGTTTTTTTTGGTAACCTCAATCACCGCTCAACAAGAAGATAACCTAGTACTTAATTTTAGAGAGTACTTGGGTTATGTGAAAAAATATCATCCGGTGGCTAAACAGGCAGAACTAAATATAGATATAGGGCAGGCTAATTTGATGAAAGCTCGTGGTGGTTTCGATCCAAAAATGGAAGTCGATTATGATCGAAAAAAGTTCAAAGGTTCAGAGTATTATGATCTTTTAAATGCTACTTTTAAGATTCCTACATGGTACGGTATTGAATTTAAAGGAGGATTCGAGCAAAACGATGGAGACTTCTTAAATCGTCAAAATTTTGTACCAGATGATGGCCTATTTAGTGCAGGAGTATCTGTGCCCGTCGCACAAGGACTGTTTATTAATGATCGAATGGCAACATTGCGTAAAGCCAAGTTTTTTAGAGAACAAACCAAAGCAGATAGAGATTTGTTAGTAAACCAAATTTTATATGACGCATCACTGGCATATTTTGATTGGTTAAGAGCATTCAACGAAAAAGAGATATATCGTAACTTCTTGGATAATGCAAAAATACGCTTCGAAGGAATCAAAAGAAGTGCTTTGGCAGGAGACAGAGCAACAATTGACACTGTAGAAGCTAAGATTGCCTTTCAAAATAGAGCGCTTAGCTTAGAACAGGCCAAAGTCAAATTAATGAATAAAACTCTGGAGTTATCTAATTTTCTATGGCTCGAGGGTAATATTCCGGTAGAGTTACAGCCAAATGTGGTTCCTGATCAAAATGTTGAAAACGATATTGATAGCACCCTAGAGATTATGGGAAGACCTTTGGATAGTTTCACTTTAGAAAACCACCCAAAACTTAGATCATTAAATTATAAAATAGAGGGGTTAGAAGTAGATAGAAAATTAAAGGCCAATAAATTATTACCTAGAATTGACTTGGAGTATAATTTCCTGACAGAGACTCCAGAAACGGCCAGATCATTTAACACAGCAGAGTATAAGGGAGGTATTACTTTTCGCTTTCCACTTTTTCTAAGAAAAGAACGGGGAGATCTTAAGTTAGCTAAATTTAAAGTACAGGATGCTCAATTTGAGTTTGAAACCACTCAACTACAAATAAGAAATAAGATAACTGCAATTTACGCCGAACTTGAATCTTTTGTAAATCAAAACGAACTTATTGAAAATATCGTAAAAGACTACCAATCTTTACTTACTGCAGAAGAACGTAAGTTTAGTTTTGGAGAAAGTTCTTTATTCTTAATTAATTCCAGAGAACGAAGCTTGATCGATGCCAGATTAAAGGAAATTGAAGTTGAAAACAAATTTTTCACTACCAAAGCCAAGTTGTTTAATAGTCTTGCCTTGAATCCTGAAAGTCTTTGATGTTAGAAGTATTTAGAAATTGAAATCCTGAAAAATTACGTTTTTGGTAGTTAATTTAAAATCTATTTACTGTGTCAAAAATTTATGAAATTAGTAGAGTGAAATAATTTGGGTTTTAATGATCACCATTTCATTTTTCAATTGGATTCTTTATCATATTGATAGTTACAACCGTTCTAAAACCAAGATGTTCTGAAGAAGAGTCTTTACTATTAGCCATTCTAGCTGAATTTCTATAACTTGCACAATAGGACTTATTGCATAAGAAAGAACCTCCTTTTATTACTTTTTCTTGGGCCAAAGCATTATTTGGATTATATGGTAGTTCAGGCCCTAGTGGATTTAATGTTACACCTTTTTTGGATAATTCATTGTAATAATTGGTGTTATACCAGTCCTGTGTCCACTCCCAGACGTTACCTGCCATATCATATAATTCCATGGAATTAGGAGAAAAAGATTGCACCGGTGCAATACTTTCAAAACCATCTTTTTTGGTATTTAAGTTTGGAAAAGTTCCATTCCAGGTATTTGCTTTTTGGTGTAAGGAAGTATCAGAATTACCCCAAGTGTAAATAGACTCAATTTCTTTTCCTCTGGAAGCTAATTCCCACTCGGCTTCTGTGGGAAGTCTGCGATTGGCCCATTTGCAATAGGCTAGTGCATCTTCATATGCAATATGCACTACGGGGTAGTCATCTTTACCGTCAATGGTACTGTTAGGGCCATTAGGATGTTTCCAGTTAGCTCCTATTTTCCATTCCCACCACTGAGAATAATTATACATATTTAATATTTTAGATTGGGGCTTTTTAAAAATTAAGGATCCTGGTTGTAATATTGAATCATTAGGTTTTGGAGTTCCAGGGGGTAACTCTTTTTTCATCTCATTCCAATCGACTTTTCTTTCTGCTAGGGTAGTGTACCCGGTTTCTTGTACAAATTCTTTGAACTGTGCATTGGTAACTTCAGTAAGATCAATAAAAAAGCCATCTACCGCTACAGGATGATGTGGTTTCTCATGCGACATAGCCAAAGAATCATTAGATAGGGCACCCTGCATAAATTGCTTACCGGGAATCCATACCATTCCTGGTGGAATGTTTATGTATGGAGGAAACGAAGTAATGAGTTTAATTTCTGAATTGTGCTCTGTAACAATCAGATGCTCTTTTCTTTTGTTCTTGCATCCAATAATTACGAAGATCAACAATACAAAAAATATTAAGAACTTGGTTTTTGTCATCATGAAATCAGAAAATTATTTTACTATTTCCGGTAGCTCAAAACGTTTGGTAATTTCATTATTGTCTACAGGTTTTAAGATATAACTATATTCATAATCTTTGGCAGGAACTCTAAATTCTTCATGCGGAAGTGCATTTTTCGACCAACTATCATCGCCACCAACTCCCATTTGCAAATAATCTATGTTCAATGTTATAAAATCTGTTTTCTTAAGGTCATACGTATGTAAAGCATTGTCAATATCTTCTAAAGTATAGGGTAATGCACTTACACTAAGGTTTGAATTAACTCCAGCTATATACAGGCCTTTTCCTTCATTATTTGATACTGTAAACCATCGTACATCCGTTTTATTACTACTTTCTTGAGGTCTGATATATGACTGATAATCATTTGAAACAGACTCCTTAAATAACCCTACAGCTGCTCCATAGTTTCTATCATTATAATTTTCGTGCGGTCCTTTCCCTAACCATTGAAAGGTATCAAATTCATTAGAAAGTTGGACCATCATCCCATACTTAGGTAACATTGGTAACTCCTGGTTTTTAATAATAAACTTATTTTGAATTGAAATAGTTCCATCTCCAAATATAGTATACTTTAAAACCAATTCAACTTTATTGTCAACCAGAGAATAGTTAGAAATTACTTGATGCTTATTACTTTTTGACGTGTCAACTTTGAAAGATAATAGTTTTTTGTTTTTGGAAGCTTCTTTCCAGATTGCTAAAGTTTTTGGCGTTCTACCTCCTCCGCGATCATTATCAGTAGTTGGTCTCCAAAAGTTAGGAGTCAGGGCTCCGGTAATAATAGGCGTGTTTTTGTAGAAGTACGATATTAATTCGCCAGATTTTTCATTGAAGATAACTGAAAAGTCCTGAGATGAAAAGCTAATCTTGTTGGTTTCTTTTGTCATTATGATGTCAGAAGTAAATTGATAATCATAGGATGGTAAAGGTAGCCGGTACGGTAGTTTAAACTGTTCCCAGGCCACCTCATGTCCTTTTGGAGCCCAAGATTTTTGGTTATTTAATTTGAAAGCAACTTTTAGAAAATACTCGGCTCCTTTTTTTAATTTTGGTGTTGTAATTGGCAATATCAATTCTTGACTTTCTTTTGCATTAATATTCAGATCAGAAATAGTTCCATTTTGAATTGTTTTCCCATCTTCTTGTACTTCCCAAAACAATTCAAATTCATTAAGATTGGTAAAGTTATGCCTATTTTTAATGTTAATTTTACCTTTTTTCAGGTCAATAGCTTCTATTTTTATAGGTTGAAATATCTTTTTTACTTCCCATAAAGCTGGTTGCGGACTTCTATCAGGGTTAACAATTCCATTCAAACAAAAGTTTTTGTCATTGATCTTGGTATCCCCCATATCTCCTCCATAAGCATAGTAAGCTACCCCGTTTTCTGTTTTTTGAAGCAATCCCTGGTCCACCCAGTCCCAAATATATCCACCGATCATTCGCTTATTAGATCTGATGGCATCCCAAAATTTAAATAAGTTACCTGTAGAATTCCCCATAGAATGTGCATATTCGCACCAGATTACCGCACGATGATCATCTTCTAGGTTCGCCATGTCTATCATGGGTTCAATAGGCATATACATCCTGCTCATCATATCGACATATGTCGGGTCTTTAAGGAATTCTTTTCCTTCATGATTCAAAGTTTGGGCACCTTCATAATGAACGTATCTTGTATCATCATAATTTTTAATCCACCCAGACATCGCCTGATGGTTGGGCCCCGAACCTGATTCATTGCCCAAGGACCAAAAGATAACTGATGGATGGTTTTTATCTCTTTCTACCATTCTGGTCGCTCGTTCTATATGAGCACTGGTCCACTCTGATCGATTACTTAAATATCCGCCAAGCTGATGTGTTTCAAGATTAGCTTCATCCATTACATAGATTCCGTACTCATCGCATAATTCATACCATCGGGGATCGTTGGGGTAGTGTGAGGTGCGAACGGCATTAATGTTAAACTGTTTCATGGTTTTGATATCTTCTAACATCAATTCTTCGCTTACTACTTTTCCCTTTACCGGATCATGATCGTGCCGATTCACTCCATACAATAGCGTAGACATACCATTGATAAAGAGTTCTCCATCTTTAATTTCTACTTTTCTGAAACCTATTTTGGTACTTCGATATTCTTTAATTTTACCTTTGTCATCTTTTACATAAAATATCAAAGTATACAAATTAGGTTTCTCTGCACTCCATTTTCTGGGGTTTTCTACATTTGCCTCGAGGATTGCAAATTTTGGTTTTCCTCTTTGATTATAATATTCATATACAATATCTTTCAGATTCTTTTCTAAAGGTTTTTTTAATATAGCATTACCTTCAACATCGAATAATTGGGCTTCTAATTTCCAACCTTCTATTTTTTGATTATCATAAACTTTAATTTTAGGTCTAATTTTTAAAAGAGCATCTTTATAATTTTTATCTAAATCTGTTTTTACAAAAAAATCATATAATTGTACTTTAGGCGATGCAGTAATAAATACATCCCTATGTATACCACTTAATCGCCAATGATCCTGATCTTCTAAATACACACCATCACTCCATCGGTATACCTGTACAGCTAAATGATTTTCACCTTCTAGTAAATAAGGAGTGATATCAAATTCTGATGGAAGCATACTATCTTGACCATATCCTAATTTTTGACCATTGATCCATACATAAAAAGCAGAGCTTACTCCGCCAAATTGTAATGTGATTTGCATATCTTTCCAGTGTTCAGGTACTTCAAAAGTAGTTCTGTAACTTCCAGTTGGATTATCATCATCAGGAACATAAGGTGGGTTTACAGGAGAGAAGGGGTATCTAATGTTTGTATAAATAGCAGTTCCGTATCCATGTAGTTCCCAATTTGAAGGAACCGAAATTGTTTTCCAATTGGAATCGTCATAGCTTTTAGCATAAAACCCTTTTGGAGCTTCTTCAGGAACAGGAGCCCAGGAAAACTTCCAGCTTCCATTAAGGGATAGGTGTCGTTTAGAATCATTTTGCCTGGCTTTAAAGGCTGCTTTTTCTGTTTCATAAGAAATGGAAGTTGCTCTAGATGGTAATCTGTTAACAGAAGTAATCAAGGGATCTTCATAGTGCTTATAGGATGTGGTAAGCTGTTGCCCTTGGATAACGCAATAGTTAAAAATAACCAGTATTACGAGAAAAAGGATTCGCATGTATTTTAATTTTAAAAATTTATATGTCAAAATATAGAAAAACAATCTAAGGCCTGTCCCGTAGTGTCCTGTTGAAATAAAATACATTTTACTTGATTTGAACTATCTTTTTTTAGGTATTTTAGTTTTTTTAGAATTAAAATTTAATGCAATATTCAAAAAACCTCGGAGTACATCTTAAACGTATTTTTGAAGAAAAGTTTACTAAAACTCCTCAGTTTGTTTTTTCACCAGGAAGAATTAACCTTATTGGCGAACATACAGACTACAATGATGGTTTTGTTATGCCGGCAGCTATAGATAAAGGAATCTACATAGCATTTGCCAAAAATGAAAATAACCGTATAAGATTGTTTTCTTATGATTTTGATGAGACTGTTGAGGTTGAATTAAAAAAATTAGAAGCAGTTTCGACAGGGTGGGCTAATTATATTCTGGGCGTTGTAAACGAAATTCAAAAAATTAAGCCTTTATCCTCTGGTTTTGATATGGTTTTTGGAGGTGATATTCCTATTGGTTCTGGGCTTTCTTCTTCTGCTGCGTTAGAATGTGGTGTGGGGGTAGCATTAAATAATCTATTTAATGTAAAACTTCAAAAAATACAAATTGCGAGGATAGGCCAAGCTGCAGAACATAATTTTGTAGGTGTTCGATGTGGGATCATGGATCAATTTGCCAGTATAATGGGCAAAAAGAATCATACAATTCAATTAGATTGCAGATCCTTGGAATATGAATACTTTCCTTCAAACTTTGAAGAATATCAGATCCTCTTATGCAATTCAAAGGTAAAACACTCTTTAGCAGAATCTTCCTACAATCAACGTAGAGAAGAATGCGAAAAAGGAGTACAAATACTTAAAGAGAAGTATCCTTTAATAGAAAGTCTTAGAGATGTTACTCTTGAAATGCTGGATATATTGAGACATAGACTATCAAATACTTTATACAATCGTTGTTCTTATATTATTGAGGAAAATCAAAGAGTAGTAGAAGCAAGTAAATTGCTAAAACAAAATAAGCTTAAACAATTAGGAGCATTATTATTTGAGTCTCATCAAGGGTTGTCTAAAAAGTATGAGGTAAGCTGTGAAGAATTAGATTTTTTGGTGGATTTAGTGAAAAATAATTCTGCTGTTTTAGGTTCTCGTATGATGGGCGGAGGTTTTGGAGGATGCACTATTAACCTTGTTGAAAGATCTGCAAAAGAAAATTTAGTAAAAGAACTTACTCGAGAGTATGATAAGAAATATAATATAGCCCTAGAATGTTACGAGGTAGAACTAGAAAATGGAACTCATCTAATTAATCATGAATTTTATGGATCAATTTAGTCTTAAAGAACATTCGCATAGACGTTATAATCCTTTGACGGGAGAATGGATTCAGGTCTCACCACATCGATCAAAACGCCCCTGGCAAGGACAAGTAGAGAAAACAGTTGAGACCACGAGACCGAAATTTGATTCTACCTGTTATTTATGTCCTGGAAACACCAGGGCCAATGGAGAAATAAATCCCAAATACGATAGTATCTATTCATTTACAAATGACTATTCTGCCCTACAACCGAATATCCCCGCAGGAATTGTAGAGGAAGATGATCTTTTCATTGCAAAAAGCGAGCAGGGATTATGTAAAGTCATTTGCTTTTCTCCGGATCACAATATGACCATACCCGAGATGAATATCGAGGCAATTAGAAAGGTAATAGACCTTTGGGCCCTTGAATATAAGGAGATAGGAAAGCTGGACTTCATTAATTATGTTCAAATTTTTGAAAATAAGGGTGCAATTATGGGATGTTCTAATCCTCATCCCCACGGCCAGATTTGGGCACAAGAATCTATTCCCGAAGAACCTAAAAAGAAAGGTGTCGAGTTTCAAAAGTATTATGAAAAGAATAAAAGGTCATTGTTACTCGATTATGTAGAAAGAGAGTTAGAAAAGAAAGAAAGAATCCTTTTTGAAAATGAAGATTTTGTTGGGCTTGTTCCTTTCTGGGCAGTTTGGCCTTTTGAAGCTATGATCGTTAGTAAAAGGCATACTAGCAGTATTCTTGGGTTAACAGAAGATGAAAGAACCGCTTTTGCAGATGCCTATAAAAAGTTGACGGTCATGTATGATAATCTATTTGAAGTTTCTTTTCCATACTCAGCAGGAATTCATCAAGCTCCGACAGATGGTAAAATACATCCAGAGTGGCACTTACATATGAGTTTTTATCCACCGCTTTTAAGATCCGCAACAGTTAAAAAATTTATGGTTGGATATGAGATGTTCGCAAATCCCCAAAGAGATATTACTCCAGAGCAGGCTGTTCGAATGTTGAAGGGTGTATCAGATATTCATTATAAGCTACAATAAATTCAGGGTTTTACTCGATAATCGAGGTTTAAATGCTCTATGGCTTGCTGTGAAATCAAAATTAATTTCCAACCGATGCCTAGTGGGCTTGCCCCGGGGTAGTTTACTTTTGAAGCATCTTGCTGAAAACCAGATATAAAATCCCACAGCTCAACCAAGCTGGTAAAGTTACAAAAGATAAAAATACGTCAAACTGCTTCGATATAAAATAGAATACTCCAAAGCTAATTACCCATGCCAATAAAACTGAAATATTGAAATTGATCTTTTTTGTTTCCGCATAAAAGGGAATGATTCCTATTTTTTTTCCGAAGAAATGTTCAAAAACAATAATCGCTCCTATTGGAGCCAGAATAAAACCATATAATGCCACAAATCCTAATAACTTCATTGCAAAAGCCGGAAAAATTCCAGCTAGAGTAGCAATAGATCCTGCAATGATAGTAACCCAAAATGTAGAAACCTTTGGGATAATTGCCTGAAACGCTAATCCAGCTCTATAGATGGTAGGGTTAGCTGTTGTCCATCCTGCTAATATAACCGCGATAATCCCAAATAATCCAATAGCATTATTAGCCAGGGGCCCCGGTGCAACTGGTGGTGCTTCTCCGTTATTTAAAAAAGCCTGAGCTTCTGGTGTTTTGAGATATACAGCATATAATAAAGCTGCAGCTATCCAGGCCATATAATGACCAACATACATTCCTGCCGCTGTTGTCCAGCCTGATGATGGTGATTTGGCAAACCTAAATACGGAAAGATCAGACATTCCGATATGCATTGCTGCATTACAAAACCAAGACCATATCACTACGTGCCAGAAGGTAAATTTTGTTTGTCCGGGAAATGGTGCTGATCCTTCTCCCCAGATGTTCCAGAAACTATCAAAATTTTTTACACCTAATTGATTTAGAGCGACAATTCCGCAAGCTATAAATGCCAATACGATTACTGGTGACATCCAGTTAGCGGCTTTAGATACTGTATCATATCCTCTGGCGGCAATTAAAGAAATTACCGTACCAATAATGATGACAATGATGATCCAAGTAATCCCATTTGGCATGGTATCTGTAAGTTTCGGCATTTCCATATCAAATGGAACACCTACAGCTGTGGCAGATACTGTAATCATCGCTCCGGCAAGAAAACAAAATAAAATACCATTAGCTAAGTTGTATGTGGTTACCAAATTTTTACCACATATTTTTTCTAAATGATAATAAAGTGTGAGCCTATTTTTAACTGCAATTTCTGCGGTAAGAAATCGCCAACTCAATACGGCTAGTAAGTTACCTATTAGTAATCCTATGATGAGATCAAATGCGCTTACTCCTGCAGTCAAAAATAGGGGTCCAATCATAAATTCGGTTCCTGCGGCATGTTCTCCGGCATACATACCCAAGAAACTTTTCCAACCTTTCCGACTACTTTGGGGTACAGGCTCTCTTTCGAATTCACCACCGGCGATCTCTTCTATTTCTTCTTCAATATTAAACTGACTCATACTTTGTAGTAAACTATGTTATCAAATGATTAGGGAAATCTTCTGTATACTCACAACAGATTTGCTCCATGACTTGTTGTAATTGTGTTTTAATGAGTGAAATGGTGTGATTTCCACCTTCCTTTCCAAGGGCCGATACTCCATACATAAATGATCGACCCATAAATGTAAATTGAGCACCACTTGCCATAGCTCGTGCAATATCAGGACCAGACCTTAGACCGCTATCCATCATCACAGTGATTTTATCGCCATATTTTTGTGCAATCTTACTAAGCGGTTTTATGGTGGATTGACCCGCATCTAATTGCCGTCCACCGTGATTGGAAACAATGATTCCGTCTAATCCCAATTTAATGGCCTTTTCGGTATCAGCTTCGCTGGCGACTCCCTTAAGCACTATTTTGCCTTTCCACATATCCCGTATAGGAGCAATTTTTTCTTCATTCAGTCTTCCGCTAAAGGTTATATCCATAAACTGGCCAAGAGCACTCAGATTCAAATTTTTGGGCATATAGGGTTTTAGAGTTTCAAAATTAGGCTGTCCCTGAATCAAAGTCTGTAATGCCCAGTTGGGTTTGCTTAAAATTTGCAGAATATTTTTAATTGACATCTTAGGAGGCATCGCTAAGCCGTTTCTAATATCTCTGGGCCTGAACCCAAAAGTAGGGACATCACATAGTAAGACTAATACTGGACATTCTGCAGAAGCAGCCCTTTTAATTATATCATCTCTCAGTCTATCTTCAGTAGGATGATATAGTTGAAACCATGCGTTACCTTCGGTAATTTTGCTAATACGTTCTATACTACTAGTGGTAACAGTACTTAAAACAAATGGGATATTATGATCAAATGCGGCTTTTGCCAGAATATCTGGAGCATTGGGCCACATTAATCCTTGCAGACCTATTGGTGCAACACCAAACGGGGCATCGTATGTTTTGCCGAATAACTCGGTTTTCATATCAGAGCCAGTATGTTTGCTTAAGTAGTTGGGTCTGAGTTCAACTTTTTGTATGTCAGAACGGTTTCTAGAAAGATTTACATCTTCATTACAACCACCATCTAAATATTCAAAAGCGAACTTTGGAATCCGTTTTTTTGCTTTACTTCTGAGATCATCAATTGCAGGATATTTTGTGTTGTATTTCCATTTCATACTGTAGTATATCAATTATAAAGGTTGCAATACTGGTGGTTGTAATTTTTTCATTTGATAATTGTCTTTCAAGAATCTTGAATTGAGTTTATGATCAGAAATTACCATAGCAGCGCCTAGAGCCGAACCTAATGGTGATTTGGTGGTTCGGACTTTATATTTTTTAAAGTGTAGGGCGACCAGCTTGATAAAAATTTCATTATCTGTAAATCCACCATCGATATAAATCTTTTTGATTTTACTCTTACCAATAGCTAACCTTGTGGTTTGTACTTGGATATCTACCAGCTCGATCATAAGTTGGTGAAAAGCGATATCAAAAGAAGAAAATACGGATAAATCAGTTTCTGAAACTTTATGATCTCTGTCGATGCGTATTTCCTCAAATCTAAAGTATCTTTTCTTTTGATCTTTTAGTTTGAGATACAAGTTGATGTCAAACCCTATGGTTTTATGATAATCTTTATCTTTATTGAAATAATTACAGAGTTTCTTTATTTGCACCGTATATTCCTGCCCCATAAAGAATCGGGTAGCACGTACTGTCCTTCCATCAATTCTTAAATAGTTCAGACAGTTGTTTTGTATATCTTTTTTTGATAATGACTCATTATTAAAAGGATTTAAAGTAATACTCCAGGTTCCAGTAGAAATAAGAATAAAAGGTTTTTTTTCTCCTAATAAATAGGGTATTAATGCAGATGAGCTATCGTGGATTCCTACACCTATTTTAATTCTTTTTTCATTGTAAATCATGTTGAAACTGGTCTGAGTGGAAATTATAAAAGGAAATTTAGTATCAATTCCTTGATTTATGACCCACTGGTGATACGTATTCTTTTTATAATCCCATAACGCTGTATGACAACCAATACTGGTAAATTCGCTTACTGGAATTCCTGTAAATAAAAAAGACAGATATTGCGGAAAATGAAGAGAATATCTAATCCTAGAGAATAATCCCGGTCTGGTATGTTTTAACCAATACAATTGCATCCCCGAATTAAGCATTTCAGCAGAAGGAGAAGCGGTTTCTGTAGCAATAGTCAACGGATCTCCATGATCCTGGTAGAAAGCAGTTGCAATTTCTTTGGGTAATGGTTTTAAATAATTATATAAAGGTGTTAACACATTCCCCTTTTTGTCTAGGTGTACCAAGCTCGCTCCATATGTTGAAAAATTTATAGCCTTGATATCATATTCCTTTGCAGAAAGTATTCTGTCAAACAAATCTTTAAGCCACTGTTGCAAAGCAGGTAGATTTTCGGTAGGAAATCCGTCTTCATCTTTAATCTCTTCAAATTTGGTGTATTCTTTATACACCTCTTTGTAATCGCTGTCAAAGAGAAAAAACTTCTTATTGGTTTTACCGATATCAAATATTGCAATTACCTTTTTCATTTTTATAAACCTGAAGCGGTAGAATTTTTGCCACGTTCTTTAATCAATGTTTTCCTTATTTCCAAAGATCTATAAATTGCCAAAGGATCAATGGCAGCATTCATTTGCACCCTGGATTCTCTTACCAAAGGCCGGACATCTGTTCGATAAGCTTCTTGTAAGATTTCCTGGCAGGCAACAATATCTTGAGCTTCTTGAGCCTCTTTAAGCTGTTTTTGATCTACCAATAGCGCTTGAGCATACGCTATCATTATGGCTTCAAGGGATTGAATTAGATCTTCTAAAGGATCTTTAATATTATGACTGGCATCGATCATCCAAGCCAAATCCGGATTCTTAGGATTATTTTCTATTCCATAGACTAGTTCATTAAATATTAAAAACAACGCGTATGGTTTTATAGAACCTACAGTGAGATCGTCATCACCATATTTACTATCGTTAAAATGAAATCCTCCTAGCTTGCCTTTATATAATAGTGTAGCAACAATCTGTTCGATATTTGTGTTAGGTAAATGATGACCTAAATCTACAAGAGTGTATGCTCTCTCTCCGCATTCATTAGCGAGCATATATGAAGTTCCCCAATCCTGGATCACTGTACTATAAAAATTGGGTTCGTAGGGTTTATATTCGATAAATAGTTTCCAATCCTTTGGAAGTGATTTGTAAACTGTCTTAAGACTATCTTGCGTGTTTTTTAGAGTTTCTTGAAAATTAAGCTGCCCGGGAAAACTTGAACCGTCTGCTAACCATACTGTGAGACTCTTTGATCCTAATTTCTCTCCAATATTGATAACATCAATATTATGTTGAATGGCTTGCTCTCTAACAGCTTTATTACTGTTGCATAAGGAGCCAAACTTATAACTTTCTTTAGCGTTGGATTGATCTTGAAAAGTATTAGAGTTTACCGCATCAAAGACAATATTATGCTGTGCTGCTTTATCTTTAATAGCTTGATAATTTTGAGGAATATCCCATGGGATATGCAGAGAAACTGCTCCCGCAGCGTTGGTTAATGTATGGAGTATACCTATATCGTCCAATTTTTGTTCCAAAGTGCTTGGTTCACCTCCAAAAGAAAATCTTCCGAAACGAGTTCCCCCAGCACCTAGTGCCCAACTTGGTATAGCAACCTGAAAATCTTTTAGCTTTTTAATTATATGTTGCCCGTCAATACCTTTGTGTTGGAGCTGATTTGCTATAAAGTCCAGTTGTATGAGGTGTTTAGTTTCTACACTTTTGTTAAGATCAGATATTTGTTGTTTATCAATTTTCATTATAGATATGAGTATTAGCGAACAAAGGCATTAGGCATACCTCCATCTACATTGATTGTGTTACCAGTACTTTTATCTAAGATAGCCAATAAAGCAAAAACGGCATTTGCAATATCTGCAGGAAGTATAATTTCATTAAGTAAGTTGCGTTTTGCGTAATGTTTTGGTAAATCTTCCACCGATATTCCATAAGCTTTGGCCCTTCCTTCTGCCCATTTTCCTTCCCATATTTTACTGCCAATGATAACACCATCAGGATTAACTGTATTCACTTTTATTTTTTGTGGACCTAGTTCTGCTGCCAAAAGCCTGGTCATGTGTTGTTGGGCTGCTTTTGCTGTTCCATACCCTACATTGTTTGGTCCTGAGACTAAACCATTTTTACTGGCTATGTTTATGATGTCCCCACCTAATCCTTGTAGTTTGATAATTTCGACACCTTTTTGAACCATAAGAAATTGCCCTTTCACCAAGACACTTTGCAACAAATTCCAGTCGGCTAAAGTAGTTTCTTCTAACGGCTTTGAGATAGCTAAACCTGCAGAGTGAATTATAATATCAATACCTCCAAATGCTAAGCAACCTTCTTTATATGCTTTTTCTATAGAATTAGAATCTGTTACATCACAAATTGTGGTTAGAGCTTCATCTTTTGTGAAGGACATTGAAGCATTTTTTAGAGTTTCTTCTTGCAAATCTGTGATGATAACATTGGCACCTTCGGCTATTAATTTATCTGCAATCGCTTTACCTATTCCACCTGCAGCTCCTGTAATGATAGCCACCTTTCTGGATAAAGGTTTTTCTTTGGGCATACGCTGAAGTTTAGCTTCCTCTAGTAACCAGTACTCTATATTAAAAGCTTCTTGCCGAGGCAGAGCAGTATATTCAGAAATTGCTTCTGCACCACGCATGACATTGATGGCATTTATATAAAATTCGCTTGCCACTCTTGCTGTTTGTTTGTTTTTGGCAAAAGTAAACATCCCCACACCAGGGTAGATAATTACCACAGGATTAGGGTCTCGCATCGGCGGACTATCTTCATGCTTACAACTTTCATAATATTGTCTATAGTCGTCTCTGTAGTTTTCGAATTTTGTTTTTAATTTCTTCAATATCGCTTGGGAATTCGATACATCTTCATCTGATTTTAATGTAAGTACGAGAGGTTTGATTTTGGTCCTCAAAAAATGATCTGGACAAGAAGTTCCCATAGGAGCTAATTTTTCAAGATCATTACTGTTGATGTAGGTTAAAACCCGATCATCATCGGTAAAATGGCCGATCATAGTATTCTCACTAGAACACAGGCCTCTTAATAAAGGAGCAAGTGCTGATGCTTGTTCTTTTCGTTTACTTGGAGGGAGACTTTTTATTTTTTGTCCACCAAAAGCATTGCCATTTTCATTGACTTTTTTTTCAATATAGGATGAAGCCATCTCTATAACTTCCAGACTGTTGATATAGCATTCATACGAAGTATCCCCCCAGGTGAATAATCCATGATTCCCTAATACAATACCTCTTATACCTGGATTTTCTTCGAGACATTTCTCTAATTGAAGACCAAGATCAAAACCTGGTCTTTGCCAGGGAACCCAGCCCATAGCGTCCCCCCAGATCTCTTTGGTAATTTTTTCTCCATCCTTTGCCGCAGCAATAGCAATGACTGCATCAGGATGGAGATGATCAATATGTTTAAAGGGTAATAACCCGTGCAAAGGCGTATCAATTGATGGAGCTTTACTATTTAAATCGTATATGCAATGATTAAACAAAGCCACCATTTCATCTTCATGCTCAATACCGCGATATACTTTTTTTAAGTTTCTAAGCCTTTCTGTGTATAACCCGGCAATTCCGCTTCTGGAAAGTGTACCAATATCCCCACCTGATCCTTTAACCCACATCACTTCTACATTTTCATTGGTCAGGGGATCTTTCTCTATAGTTTTACAGCTTGTATTACCACCGCCGTAATTGGTGATTCTTAAATCTGTACCCAAAATGTTGGATCTGTATAAAAAAAGAGCAACTTCGTCTCCTTCGAGCTTTGCGGCTTTAGAATGGTCCCAGAGGTAATCCACGTAGTCAAACGACTTTTTTACTATTCCCATAGTATTATGGTTTAATTGATGGCTAACTAAAAATAATTTTTGACTTGAGTCTCTACGAAAATAGAGGTAGCCTAACTATTCTCCATCCTGTAGTATACTGTATCATATAAAAGTGTTTTTCAGAATATTCTTATAATTTATAACAAAAAATATTTGATTATGAATTGTATTCATAATTTTTTATTTATTTTTCAAAAGAAATAGTTACTTAATATTACCCCTAAAACGCAAAAATGAACCTTTTGGTAAACATAAGGATTGATCATGAATCCAGAAAACCCAAGTATAAACAGATTGTAGACTCGATTATAGATGATATCTCGAGAGGAAATCTGAATGTTGGACAGAAAATCCCATCTATCAACGAAATAAGTGAAGAGTTTTATTTGTCTAGAGATACTGTAGAGAAAGCATATAATCTTCTTAAGGATCGCAAAATAATAGAGTCAGTCAAAGGAAAAGGATTTTATGTAGCCAAAACAGATCTAATAAATAAGGTTAATATTCTTTTCCTGATTAATAAGCTTAGTTCTTATAAAATGAGCATTTATAATTCATTTTTGAATGCTATTGGAACAAACGCCCATTTAGATTTACATATTTATCACTGTGATGAAACTTTATTTTTGAAATTGATGGACAGGTACCAAGGGCACTATGATTATTATGTGATCATGTCACATTTCAAGAATGAAAAACTTCAACATATAGGATATACAGAAAAGGTAATGCAGGCGATCGAGCGAATTCCCGAAAATAAATTAGTATTACTAGATAATAAAATTGATTTTATTAAAGAAGACATAATTCAAGTATATCAAGATTTTGAAACTGATATTTTTGAAGCATTAACAGTAGGATTGGATAAATTAAAAAGGTATGATAAGCTAATTCTGGTATATCCGGATAAATCGGTTTATCCTTATCCAAGAGAAATTTTACATGGCTTCAGGAAATTTTGTGTTGCCAATTCATTTGATTTTGAAGTGTTAGATGATATCTATGAAGGTATGGAGCTTAGAGCAGGGGATGTCTATATTACAATTAAAGAAACCGACTTAGTAGACCTGGTAAAACAAGTAAGAGAAAGTACACTGCAATTAGGGAAAGAAATAGGTATTGTTTCCTACAATGATACGCCACTCAAAGAATTACTCGGGATTACTGTTATTGGAACGGATTTTAAACAAATGGGCGTTTCTGCGGCCAAAATGATTCTTGAAAATCGAAAAGAACAAATCAAAAATGATTTTAGATTTATTGATCGCAAGTCGATGTAAATCATGTAATTATTCTTTTTTACAACTTTAGTATTAATATATTCCGCCTTCTCCGGTTGTAAGACTATTACTAGTTTTTTATTGTAATCTCCTCTCAATTCTTAAACGTAAATTTAAAACAAGCAGCATAGTACAGGATGCAAATACTTTACTTCTAAGTTAATATTGTCTTAAAATATCAATATTATGGTAGATATTTAAGGAATACATTGAAGTATAAGCATTTAATAAATATGAATTATAAGAATATTGTAATTCAAGAATTCAAGAATAAGCATGAGAAAAAATAATCAAAGATTCATTCAACGGTACTTTCTGTTATTCTTCATCAATTTCACACTAATATCTTATGCAGAAGATAAAATTGGTAAAGACATACAAGGTGCAATTACGGGAAAAGTAATAAGTGAAAATGGTGTTCCATTGCCAGGGGTTAATGTTTTAATTAAAGGAACTCAGGTTGGGGTTTCTACAGATTTTGATGGAAATTACTCGATCCAGGTACCTAATAACTCCAGTGTTTTGATCTTTTCCTATTTGGGATTTGAGACTCAAGAAATAACGGTAGGTTCTAAAAAGATCATAAACGTTACTTTACTGGTGGAATCAACTTCTTTAGAACAGATAGTCGTTATCGGGTATGGGGAGCGTAGAAAATCAGAACTCATAGGTGCAGTATCAACTGTCCAAGCAGAAACTATAGAGGAACAACCTGTAACGACTTTTGAGCAAGCATTAATAGGACAAGTATCTGGGGTTCAGTTTAGAGATAATGGTGCTCCAGACGGTGGGCCACAACTTACTATACGAGGAGTCTCAACTTTTGGTAATAATAATCCGCTATATGTTGTGGATGGTTTTCCACTGGGGACAAACGCTGGCGACCAAAGAGATAATTATATCTTAAACTCTCTTAACCCTGCAGATATAGAGTCAATAAGTATTTTAAAAGATGCTGCTTCGAAGGCAATCTATGGATCTAGGGCGTCTAATGGAGTTGTAATCATCACAACTAAGAAGGGAAGAAAAAATGCCAGACCTGTAGTTTCCTTTGGAACGTTTCTGGGTATCCAATCTGTTCCTGAATTTGAAGCACCTGATGTTTTAAATGCCCGGGAATTGTATCAATATCAATTAGAATTTTATGAAGATCAGGAGGCTGCCGGGGTTCCTTTAGGAGGTTTGCAAACACAACAACGGGAGTTTTTGCTTGGTCTAGATGATATTGGACCTGATAATGATTGGTGGGACCTTATTACTAGGGATGCTATTGTAAAAAATTACAGTTTGGGAGTTTCTGGAGGAGGACAGAACAATAGATATAATTTATCTATTGCCCATCAGGATCGAGAAGGAACGTTAATTAATACAAATTTTAAAAGATACTCTCTGAATTTTAATTTTGATACTGATATTACCAAAAATTTAAAACTTGGGTTAAATTTTGCTCCTACCCGGTCTGTTGCGACGGGAACAGGAACTAATTCTGATGCTGGAAATTTTAAAATATTTAGTGCTCCTGCCTTAGCTGCATGGACCGACCCCACAGCGCCATTATTTGATAATGAAGGAGTCCTAACGGGAGTAACCCAGGGAAACTTGATATTTAGATCCAGAAATGCGAATCCCGTTACTCAATTAATTGAGCGAGAAGCAGAACGAAGGTCAGATTTGTTAAGATTAGGAAGTTTTCTAGAATGGGAATTTCTACCTAATTTAAAAGCAAAAACTTTTTGGTCGATGCAGTTGATCGATAGACGAAATGCTGGTTTTACGCCTTCCAGACTTCCCGGGGGAAATCTCTTTGCGAACCTTAATGGATCGCAACAAGCCAGTGCTAGCGTTCGTGAAGAAACTGCACTTAACTACATTTGGGAGAATACATTGAGTTATTCGGTATTATTCGGAAAAACTGATCAGCATAAATTAGATGCTTTGATTGGGTATACCATGGAAAAAAGGGAAACAACGGTTACTACTGCAAATTCAAGTAATTTAGTAGACGAAGAAATTAGAGTTCCTAGTGCCTCCAATTCTGTAGAACCCGCAGATTTTACGGGAGGGGTAAGTTATCAAGCAAATGCATTGATTACTTACTTATCAAGACTCAATTATGAGTATGATAATAGATATTTTCTTACCGGACTTATTCGTAGAGACGGATCTTCAAAATTTGGATTAGATAATAGGTATGGTAACTTTTGGGCAGTAGGTGGAGCATGGAGAATCTCTGCCGAAAACTTCTGGGAACCTGTTAGACCTGTTGTTTCCGAATTTAAGATAGAAGGAGGTTATGGGATCAGCGGGAATAATAGTAATATTGGTAATTACGAATACCAAGGAAATGTATCACTACAAAGAAACGATTTTCCAACAAATTATTTATATGGTGATGTAAATGCCGTAGGTGCCGCGGTTCGTGGACTTCCTAATTTTAATGCAAGATGGGAAGAGACAGAAGAAACTAACCTGGGTGTTGATTTGGGCTTTTTTAATAACCGATTTTTTATAGGCGCAGACTATTATGATATTCGCTCGGTAGGTTTTTTATTTCCCCTTCCTTTACCTAGAACGAGTGGATTTGGTGATGTTAGAGCTAATTTAGGTGAAATTCAAAATAAAGGAATTGAATTGGAAGTATCTGCAACTATTATTGATAAACAAGATTTTACCTGGAATGTTAATCTAAATTATACCGCCAATAGAAATGAGGTAATCGATGTGCCGCAAGAACAAGGCTTCTTTTTTCCGCGAAACAGTACAATTGGCCGCGTTAATATTACTGAAGTAAGAGAAGGTGAGCCCATCGGTAGATATAGGGGATTTAACGTTATCGGATTATTTACACAAGAAGAAATTGATGATCCTAATGTTCCTAAATATCCTGGTGCAATAGAAGGATCTCTAAAATTCGAAGACGTTCTTACCATCGATACAGATGGAGACGGTAATCCAGATGAGGCCGATGGGGTATTGAATGATCAAGACGTTACTATTATTGGGGATGCCAATCCAGATTTTATATTTGGTTTTTCAACACGACTTAAATATAAAAATTTTGACGTAAACATTATCGCTGACGGCGCCATAGGTCAGCAGGTTTTTACTGCCACTAATCAGTATTTAGCAAATCAAGATGATGGGCAATTTAATATAGAACGAGCATATTTGGATCGATGGAGACCTGGTGATGATCCAAGAACAAGAGTAATACCAGGAACAGGGAGTCTACAAAGCCGACAGTTTTTCAGAAGGCCTAATTCGCTTCACGTAAATGATGCAGATTACCTATGGATTAGAAATATAACGTTAGGGTATAGATTATCGGGAGATATATTCGAAAACCTTTTTCAATCGACTCGAATATACATTAGTGCGCAAAATCCATTTCTATTTACAGAATACGAATTTGGAAGTCCTACTGTAAACAGAGCTGCAGATAATGCGGCAGTAAGAAATATCGATAATGGAGCTTTTCCAGTATCAAGAACAATTACCCTAGGCTTAGACGTAACTTTTTAATAAAATTATTGAGATGAAAAATTTAGAAATTTTAATCGGAATCTTATTCGTATTGAGCATAACCAGTTGTGAAGACTTTCTGGAGGAAGATCCTGTTGCTTTTAGAACTCCTACTACTTTTTATTCTAAACCATCAGAGATTGACCAGGCTATTGCTGCAGTATATAGAATTAATAGAAATCTTCATAATCAATTACAACAAAGGTTTGGTGAAAGTAGGTCAGACAATGCAAACATAGAAATTACTGGTGATGGAGGTGGATTTGGAGACGATCAATTAAACGAATTTACTATGGATGCAGACAATGGAAGAATATCAGAGTATTGGAATACCAATTATTCCGGAATTTCCCGAGCCAACTTCTTATTAGCCAACATAGACGAAGTAGATTATCTAGAAAATGTGGCAACTAAAAATGCTAGAAAAGGTGAGGCTGTTTTTCTTCGTGCTTTATTTTACTTCAATCTGGTGAGGATTTACGGGGATGTACCTTATGTGACAGAACCAGGATTGACCCCAGAACAAATCCTATCTGAAGAGTTTACAGAAAGAGATCCTGCATCAGAAATTTATGTAGGAATATTAAACGAAGCCCAGACAGCCATAGATTTACTACCTACAACCACAGAAGATCCTGGCAGAGCTACTAAAGGAGCAGCCTTAATGCTGAAGGCAAAGATTCATATGGCACTAGAACAATATCCAGAGGCCAGACCACTTCTTGAAGAAATTACAACATTAGGGTATTCATTATTGCCAAATTATGCTGATGTTTTTTTTACAAGAAATCATAATGAAGGAATCTTTGAAATACAATATAGTCCAGCTCTAGATCAAGGTGCCGATTTTTTTAGAAATTATGTTCCATTTGTGAGTGGACAAGATATTTTAGGAGATGCTAGTAGTCCTAATAGTAGAGGTAATCAATTTCAACCCACACAGAGCTTAATAGATTTGTATGAGACACAAGATGAGCGATTTCAACATAATATTTCAATCTACCGAGATACAATTTTGGATGCTAATGGAAATGTCAACGAGATTGTCGATTATTATTGGACTAGTAAATTTGCTTTTCCTTTTGATCAAAATCAACCTAATCAACAAGAGATTAATTGGCAAATGTACCGGTATGCTGATGCATTATTAATGCTCGCAGAATGTTATGAACAAGCGGGCGGAGGAGATCCAGTACCAATAATTGAACAAATTAGAACGAGAGCAGGGTTACCAGATCCAGCACTTAGCGCAGGAGAGTTAGCTGATTTAGAACAGACTATAGCAGATGAAAGAAGAAGAGAATTGGCCTTTGAAGCTCATCGATATTTTGATTTGCTTAGAACCGGTAAGTTAGAAGAGGTAATGAGAGCACACGGAGCTGATCAAATAGCCAATGGTTTCACGGTTACTCCAGACGCCTATCAAAATATTCGCACAGTAATAGGAATTCCATTTAATCAAGTCCTAGCATTTGATTTTATACAAACTCCTGGATGGGAATAACATATAAGCAAAAAGTTTGATTTTAGTTTGAATTGTTTTTAGTAGATTTCAATGTAGGTTAAACCTATCTTTAAGTTTGGAGTTAGTCCATTAAATAAGCCCCATGCTAACCACCACAAGAGAATGGATAAGAAGATAGGTTTAATCACGTTGAGTTTCATTATACAAAGAAAAAGATAGATTGGTGAGGATGTCAACCTTATACGTAAGAAGAATATTGCTATTTACAATAATCGTATTATTACTTTCTAATTGTAAAGAAGATTCCGAAAATCAAAAACAGGAAGGATTACAACACCCCAATATCATTTTTTTATTGACAGATGATCAACGATGGGATGCTTTAGGATATGCTGGAAACCAAACACTACAAACTCCAAATATTGATGCTCTTGCGAAGAACGGGGTTTATTTTAAAAACGCGTATGTCACCACTTCGATATGTGCCGTAAGCCGGGCCAGTATACTTACCGGGCAGTATGCCAGACGGCATCAAATATGGGGTTTTAGTAAAGATTTTTCAGAAAAACAGCTAAATAATACTTATCCGTTACTTTTGCGTAAATCAGGATACAGAACAGGGTTTATAGGTAAATATGGTGTGGGTCATCAACTCCCAAAGGCTAAATTTGATTATTGGAAAGGTTTTCCCGGACAAGGAACCTTCACACAAAAAGATTCAGCAGGAAACGCTATTTATCTTACTCAAAAAATTGGACAGCAGGCTAGTGAATTTCTGGAACTTCAAAAGAGTTCTGATAAACCTTTTTGTTTGTCTGTTAGTTTTAAGGCTCCCCACGTAGAAGGAGATCCTGGATATTTTTTACCGAATAAGATTTTTGATAGTTTATATAGGAATACGAATGTAAAAGTTCCTAAAACTTCAAATTCGGCATATTTTGATCATTTTCCCAAAGAGTTTACAGAGAACAACGTGGCTAGAAATCGATGGAAAGATCGTTTTGCAACTCCCGTAATGCAACAAGAATCTATAAAAAAATATTATCGATTAATCCATGGGGTTGATGTCGTAGTAGGTGATATAGTTGAAAAGCTAAAAGATACTGGGCAAGATAAAAATACGGTGATCATCTTTACTAGCGATAATGGCTTTTATCTGGGAGAATATGGTTTCGCGGGAAAATGGTATGGCAGTAATCCTTCTATAAGAATTCCTATGATCATTTACGATCCGAGAAAAAAACATAAAGGGATAGTTATAGAAAAAATAGCACTTAACATTGATCTTGCTCCTACAATATTATCAATTGCTAATGTCGACATACCAAAAATTATTCAGGGAAAAGATCTGACAAAACTTATAGATAATCCTAAAACAGATTGGCGGGATGCCTTTTTCTATGAACATCTCTGGCAATCCTCAAACAGATATTATATCCCAAGTACAGAAGGAGTGGTTTGTAACGATAAAAAGTATATGAAATATTTTAGGAATGAAAATACAGAGGAGGTCATCTTTGAAGAATTGTACGATATTTCTGAAGATCCTGATGAAATCAAAAATCTAATTAATGTAAAGGGACAAGAAACCTTAAAATTTCAAATGAAAGAACAATACGAAATACTTAAAAAAGAAGCTCATTAAACCTAATGATAATTAATAAAAGCATCATCACCCCGGTCATGGGGTTCATTTTTATACTCAATGCTACTGCATTAAAAATTTATACACAACAACTTCCGTATTGGCAAAATCCATCAGTAGTTCAGGTCAATAAATTACCAGCTCGGGCAACTTCGATTTCCTATCCTAATAAAAAACTTGCCATTCAAGCTGATCGCGATCAGTCTCCAAGAAAAAAAATAGTGAACGGAAACTGGAAATTTCAATTCCTAGAAAATCCTTCAAAGGTTCCACAAAAGTTTTATGAATCTTCTTTTTCAGATAGTCAGTGGAAAACTATTCCGGTGCCTTCCAATTGGGAGTTAGAAGGCTACGGAAAGCCTTGGCATAGACTTACACATCAAATATGGGAAAAGAAAGGAGTAAAACAACCTCATATACCCAAAGATTATAATCCTACAGGACTGTATAGAAGAAATATAGAAATACCAAAAGACTGGAAAGACATGCAGATCACCTTACATGTGGGTGCTGCTTCTTCATGTCTTTCGGTTTGGGTGAATGGCCAATTTGTAGGATATAGTGAAGATAATAGGCTACCGGCAGAGTTTGATATTACTCCTTTTCTAAAACCAAAAAATAATTTGATTACTTTTCAGGTATCACAATGGAGTGATGGTAGTTATATTGAAGACCAAGATCATTGGCGCATGAGTGGTATCACCAGAGAAGTTTATCTGGAGGCTGCTCCTAAGATTCAGATTTATGATTTCGCAGTGCGAACTGATTTGGATAAGGATTATAAGGATGCCTTCCTACAAATTCGCCCTGAAATTAAACTTTTTGAAAAAGTTGATACAAAAGGTTGGAAAGTAGAAGCTGAGCTTTTTGATATAGATGCTAATTCGATTTTAGAAAAGCCTCTGGAGATTACGGTAGATCAAATAGTAAACGAATACCATCCCCAAATAGGAAACCGGCCTTTTGAAAACTTGATGCAAGCCAAAATTGTAAGTCCTAAAAAGTGGTCTGCAGAATACCCCAATCTGTATACCCTTGTACTTTCTTTAAAAGATCAAAAAGGCAAGCTTGTAGAAGCTCGAAGCACTAAAATTGGATTTAGGGAAATAGATATTAGTGATGGGCAATTTAAGGTGAATGGAGTGCCGGTTTTGTTATACGGGGTCAATCGACATGATTGGGATGCCAATACCGGAAAGGCAGTTACCAAAGAGGCGATGCATCAAGATGCAAAATTAATGAAACAGTTAAACGTGAATGCATCACGATCCTCTCATTACCCTAACCCTCCTTATTGGTATGAGCTCTGTGATGAGTATGGGATTTATGTAATGGATGAGGCTAATATCGAGAGCCATGGCCATGGGTCCTTATTTAGTAATCTTCCTGAGTGGCATACTGCTTTTTTAGAACGAGGAATCCGGATGGCAGAGCGAAACAAAAACTATCCTAGCATTATTAGTTGGTCATTAGGGAATGAATCAGGTTTTGGCCCTAATCATGCTGCTCTTTCTGCCTGGATCAAAGAATTTGATCCTACAAGACCTATCCATGCAGAAGGAGCACAAAATATTTATGGATACAATTGGCCAAAACCTGAACCCAAGGATCGAATATATACCGACATTATTAGTCGTATGTACAGATTGACGGATGATATGATTGACCTAGCCACCAAACCTGATGACAACAGACCAGTAATCTGGTGTGAATATGCCCATTCTCAAGGAAATTCTACAGGAGACATGGAAACCTACTGGAAAGCCATTCGAAAATATCCACGGTTTGTTGGAGGTTTTGTTTGGGATTGGAGAGACCAATTGATAACCAAGCACAGCAAAGATGGAAAAAGGTTATGGAAGCATGGATTGGATTTTAAACAGGAACAGGCAGATTTAAATCCAGTACAAAAAGGATTAATCTCTGCCGATGGAAAGATCAAATCAGGAGGATGGCAAGCCAAATATGTTTGGCAACGAATAAAAATTCAAAAAGATAGTATCAGTAAAGGAAAATTTAAAGTCCTTAATCGTCATTTTCGTACTAATTTGAATGAATATGATATCAACTGGGAAATTACCGAAGATGGAAAGGTTATTCATACAGGAACAATAGCACCTCTTGATATTCTTCCACAAACGAAAGGTACATTTCAGATATCTCTTCCTGAAATCGAAACAAAACCAGGACTTCGATATCATATTAAAATAGCCTTTGTGCTAAAAAAAGATAAGCCATGGGCTCAAAAAGGTTTTGAAATAGGAACAGAACAATTTTTGTTGTATCATATACCCCAAAAGAATACTGCTGTAAACGGATCGATTCCTCAGTTAAAAGAAACAAATTCTGAAATTAAAGTAACTGTCAAAGATGTTGAGGTTGTTTTTGATAAAAAAAATGGAACACTCATCAAATATGCTTCGAAAGGAGAAAATTTTATCAGTATCCCCCCAAAACCTAACTTTTGGAGAGCTCCAACGGATAATGACTTGGCTTCAGGGATTATGAAACGCCAAAAAATCTGGAAGGATGCCTCGGAAAAACAGGCGCTAATTAGTATTTCTTCCCAGAAAAAAGAGAATACTGTTGGAGTGAAAACAAAACACAAATTAGGAGAAACAGAATCGTTGGTTACTCAAAAATATACAATTTATGCAGATGGTTCGATGCAACTAGATTATCAATTAGAACCATCATCGAATCTTCTCGATATTCCAAGGGTAGGGTGGCAGCTTCAGGTACCTGCTCAATATGATCAATTACAATGGTTTGGTAGAGGTCCTCTGGAAAATTATGCCGATAAGAAAACCGGGGCACTTTTAGGAAGATATTCAGAATCTGTAAAAAATGATTTTACCTATTATGTGCGTCCACAAGAAAGTAGTAATAAAACAGATGTATATTGGGCTAAGCTAACTAATTCTGAAGGTAAGGGACTTCAAATCGAAAGTATTCGACAACCACTAAGCTTCAGTGCCTGGCCGTTTACGCAAGTACAGATCGAAAAAGCTAATCGCATTGAAGAACTCGAATTCGGTAATACGATTACGTTAAATATTGATCACAAGCAAATGGGAGTAGGAGGTGATAATACCTGGAGCATTGATGCGAGACCTCATGAGCCTTTTAGAGTTTCGGCAAAAGAGTACCAATATTCTTTTCGTTTACAAATCATAAAATAGACGCTGTCAGGATAGAACAAGACAGTTTTATATTCTTAATTGTATAAATTGCATTAAGATCTTGTAATTTTAGTACTTCATGAAATGGTATTCCATATTTCTGTTTTTGCTTATAGCATCGTGTAAGGGAGAAAATACTCAGTTAGATATTTCTCAAACAATAGTTGAGGATGACTGGCAAGCTAACTGGATTACTACTCAAAGTCCGTTGCCCAAAAAAAACGCATGGCTTGCTTTCAGAAAATCATTTCAGCATAAAAAAGATACTATTTCAACGGTTCTAAGGTTGGCTGTAGATTCCAAATATTGGTTATGGATTAATGGGGAACTAGTTGTGTTTGAAGGCGGTTTAAAACGAGGTCCAACTGCCAACGACACCTATTACGATAAAGTAGAACTGACTCAAGCCTTGCAGGATGGAGAAAATACGATTTCCATACTGGTGTGGTATTTCGGTAAAGAAGGAATGAGCCACAAATCAAGTGGCAAAGCCGGATTGATTGCAGAACTGTATCAGGGAGAAAGCTTAATACTGCAAACTAATGATTCCTGGAAAGCAATAATACATCCAGCGTACATTCCCGAAAGTGAAAATCCGCAACCTAATTGGCGATTGCCAGAATCCAATATTGTTTTTAATGCGATAAAAGATATACCCAACTGGATACGATCAGATTTTGATGACTCCAAGTGGCCTTCAGCCAATATCATTTGCCAAGGCGAGTGCCCTCCGTGGAATCAATTGGTAAAAAGGCCTATTCCTTTTTGGAAAGATTATGGATTAAAAAGCTATGAGAATGCAATCAGTTTTCCTTTTCTTAGTAAAGGTGATACTATAAAATGTAAACTTACGTACAACACCCAAGTTACACCTTACTTAAAAGTCAAGACCAAAGCTGGTAGAAAAATTACTATGCTCACCGATAATTACAAAGGGGGTTCTGAATATAATATGCGGGCAGAATATATCACAAAAGATGGAGAGCAGCAATACGAATCTCTAGGTTGGATCAACGGGCATGTAATGTATTATATAATTCCGGAAGGAGTTGAAGTCCTTGATTTGAAATATCGTGAAACCGGTTATGATACTGAATTTTCTGGTAGTATTCATGTGGATGATGATTTCTACAATCGAATGTGCAAAAAAGCAGTTCGTACTTTGTATGTAACGATGCGGGATAATTATATGGATACACCCGGCCGTGAGCGTGCCCAATGGTGGGGTGATGTGGTGCTGGAAAGTGGTGAAGCATTTTATGCTTTGGATCGATCGGCTGACGCTTTAATGAAAAAGGGGATGTTAGAATTAATGAACTGGCAACGTAAGGATAGCACGATTTTTTCTCCTATCCCCACAGGAAATTGGGATAAGGAGCTTCCTGGGCAGATGCTTATGAGCGTTGGTTATTATGGTTTTTGGAATTATTATTTGAACACAGGTGATCTTGAAACCATTAAAAAAGTTTACGATCCTGTAAAAAAATATCTTTCGTTATGGAAAATTAAGGAAGATGGTACATTAACAGTACGTAAAGGTGGTTGGACCTGGGGGGATTGGGGAACTAATCGGGATGTCCCTATCTTGATAAATACCCAGTATTATCTAGCTCTAAAAGGATACGCAAATATGGCGGAAGCATTAGAGCAACAGAAAGAGGCCGATAGTGTACGAAAACAAATGGTAAGCTTTAAAAAAGCATTTAATAGAGTATTTTGGAAGGGAGATTACTACCGTTCATATAAATATAAGGGAAAAACTGATGATCGTTCACAAGGATTAGCCGTAGTGGCTGGTTTAGCTGATCCCGATAAATATGACGCAATTTATAAAGTATTACAAACCCAAAAATACGCTAGTCCCTATATGGAAAAATATGTGTTAGAGGCACTATATCAAATGGGGTACCCTGATTATGCTTTAGAACGTATGAAAGAGCGTTTTTCAAAAATGGTGCGCGATACAACATACACCACTTTGTGGGAAGGTTGGGGCATTGGGGCAGAAGGCTTTGGGGGAGGAACCACCAACCATGCCTGGAGTGGTGGTGGATTAACACTATTGTACCAATATGCAGCAGGAATAGCTCCTACGTCACGTGGGTATGAAACCTTTCAGGTAAAACCACAACCTGGATTTTTAAAGCATATCAAAGCTACGGTGCCCAGTATTAAAGGAGATATCAAAGTAGAATTGAAAAATGAAGAAACATATATGCTGGATATCAATGTGCCTGAAAATTCAAAAGCATTAGTCTACATTCCTTCAAAATATAATAAGATAAAGATGAATGGCGAAAAGGTAATTTATACTGAAGAGGAAGGTTATAAACTTTTTGAAGTCTCATCTGGAGCCTATCAAATAGAGGCACGCCAATAATGCGAGCATAGAAATCAACTTTATAATTTGATAGACCATTTATCTATCCATTTCATAGGTTTAATGGTTCCATCTTTATTAAATTCTAAAGGAGCACTCCAATATTGATAGTCGTGTCCTTTAATATTATCAGAGGCAGAACCCCAAAGATCTCCGATCCATATATACTTTTCTCCCTCGGTTGTAGTAAGTTTCATTACATAGGACTGCTGAGCAGGAATTATGGGCTTCCTTGGGATTTTGGGTCCCTTAATAAAAAAACTACTTCTCGAATTGTTAGGGGTTTCTTCATTAAACGTTTCAATTTCATTGATATAAATATTATCGTCACTTTCAATAGGAATAATTTTGAAACGGTCAGATATACTGGTAGAGAATTCAAGCACGATTTCCTCTTTTAAAGCAGATTTTTCAGCTTTTTTGTTTTTAATAGAAATCTTTTTCCAATTGTTATATTCCCATTCAAAAATCTCGAATTCAGGAGTTCTAATATCAGGATGTACTTTGGTTTTATTAACGTCTCCACAATTTTCAGGACGATTTCCGGTAAAAATATGTAGGGACAGTTTGTTAACCTCTAGTTTTTCATCAAAAAGGATTTCAACAGCATCATATTCATCCTTCTTTTTTGAAAGAGTTTCATGTAGTGTACCTCTTTTTATTCCATCATTGAGTATCAAAGAGGGGTTTCCGGGGTGTCTATTGATATTTGTCGTAAGTTGATATCCATCAAGAGGGTTTTCAGAAATGTATACTCGGGCACCTGATCCATAATTACAAAAACAGCAAGTATAATCTGTGAGTAGATAATATTTCCCTTCTTTTTTGAACATGGTTCCGGCTTCCATATGTTCCGCAATAATGCCTCCATTTTTCAAAGTAGAAGACAAATAGTCATCGCTCAATTTTTCTACAGATACTTGATGATTTTGTATAGTGTTATAGCTTATATAACCCGTTCCATCATCATCTACAAAAAGACCAAAATCGCCTAAACCAACATCAGATCGGTACATCTTAACATTATCATTTACAATTTTAAAAGGTCCTTGCGGCGTATCACTGGTTGCCACTCCAAACTGTCCTTCCCAAAGCTTTGGGTACCAATTATACCAGAGTATATATTTTTTGTTTTTTTTATTGTAGATAACATGTGGCCTGTAATAGACTCCTTCAGGGGGTGTATCCAGTAATTTACCTTCATATTTCCAGTTGGTCATGTCTTTAGAACTATAACATCTATAATGATTTTGCGTAGTAAACCCATTAGTGGTTCCATAAGAAGTACCGTACCAATAAAAAGTATCACCAAACTGGATAAGACGTCCATCGTGAGCATCAACAATTTGTCCTTTTTCATCTACTCGAGGTACTGTATTATCAATGTAGATGGTTTGTGAAAAGGAAATAAAGGAGCATAATGAAAATATAACGAGCCTATAATTCATGATATTTAGTATAATTTGATTTTAACCTGTATAAAATTGAAGTTTTTTAGAATCAAAAGTGTCCTGTACCTTGCTGGTTAGTGAAATTGCAGGTAAGTGCATGATGATCATAAACTTTATTATAGATACATTTATTTTTAGAAAACAAATAGAGCGTTATGATAATAAATAGAAACTTTTTGAATACAATCTTTTGGTTCATTTTAGTAGCACTTTTTGTAGGATCCTGCAAATTAGATAAGACTTTCAAAGAAGATGAACAAAAAGGTGCAAACCCTAACATCATTATGATTGTAGCCGATGATTTGGGATGGTATGATCTAAGTAGTTATGGCAATAATTTTATCGAAACACCCAATTTGGATCAACTGGCTAAAGAAGGGATTAAATTTACAGATGCTTATGCTGCTGCACCTCTGTGTAGTCCCTCAAGGGCAAGTCTAATGACAGGATTACATCCAATTAAGGTAAATATTACAGAGCATATACACGGAAATCATCCTCCTGGTCCAAACCAAAAACTAAAAACACCCCCGATCGCTCAACGATTAAATTTAGAATACAAAACTATTGCCGAAGCATTAAAAGCCAAGGATTATAAAACTGCGTTTATAGGTAAATGGCATTTGGGAGGGGGGAAGTTCACTCCGGATCACCGAGGATTTGATATCAATATCGCGGGAGCTTGGAATGGTCTACCTAAAAGTTTCTTTTATCCGTTTTTTAATAAAGGAGAAAAACCTGAGCTTCAGAATTCTTCAAAGGAAGGAGATTATCTTACCGATGTGCTTACGGATAAGGCAATTGAATATATCAACCAGCAGAAAGATTCTACATTCTTTATAAGTCTCAATTATTATTCACCACATGTACCTATAGAAGCGAAACCGGATTTAGTAGAAAAATATAGGAAGAAAAGAGGAGTAGATACTTCAGAAACCACAATGCCCAATATTCACTATGCTGCTATGGTAGAGTCCATCGATCAAAATATTGGCAGAATCCTGGAGAAACTTAAAGAACTCAATTTAGCTGAAAATACATTAGTACTTTTTACTTCTGACAATGGTGGATTATCAGTTCGTGAAGTTCCTGCTTTTGCACAACATACACCGCCTACAGACAATGGAATGCTTCGAGAAGGTAAAGGATATGTATACGAAGGTGGAATCAGAGAACCCCTAATAATCCGTTGGCCAAAAATGATCTTACCTAATCAGATAAATAATACTCCTGTAATAGCACAAGACTTCTATAATACATTTATGAATATTACAGGAATTGAGGAAAGGACTCAGGACGGGCTAAGTTTGCTTCCGTTATTTAAGAACGATTCAATTTCACCAAGAGGTTTGTTATGGCATCTGCCTCATTATAGTCCACAACATGGAAAACCTTCAACGGCTTATCGAGAAGGGGATTGGAAGGTAATTCACTTTTATGAGGATGATCGTTATGAGTTATATCATTTGAAAAAAGATATATCCGAAAGTAATGATTTATCAGAAGTCTCGACAGAAAAACTTGAAGCGCTAAAGGGCAATATGAAGAAAATGCTTTTAGAATTAGAAGCTAAGTTTCCCGAGGCTAATCCAAATTATGTAGAAAACTAATTAATGAAAACCATTCAGTTAACAATTTTTAGTATCCTCTTTTTTCGGTTACTGTTTTCGCAAGAAACATTATATCAATTTGAAAATAATATCCAATATTATGATGGCATAAAGAAAAAGTGGGATAATTATACAAAAGAAAGATGCGTGTTGGATTTATACTATCCAACTCAAATAAAAAATTTTTCTACTATTATTTGGATTCACGGTGGAGGATTAGTGGGAGGAGAAAAATATATTCCACAACGCCTAATGAATCAAGGATTTGCTGTTGTTTCTGTAGAGTATCGTTTGTATCCCAAAGCCAAAAAACCCCAATACATTGAAGATACAGCGGCAGCAGTATCTTGGGTGTTTAAGAATATTCAACGTTATGGAGGAGATCCTGATCAGATTTTCGTCTCGGGGCATTCTGCGGGTGGATATTTGACAAGTATGGTTTCTTTAGATAAAAAATGGCTTGGCGCTTATGACATTGATGCGGATAAAATTGCTGGAGTAATCCCTTTTAGCGGACATACCATAACCCATTTTACAGTGAGAGCTGAAAATAACATACCAAGAAACCAGCCCATTGTAGATGAGTTTGCACCTTTGTATCATGTACGAAAGGAAGCCCCACCGTTTCTTTTAATCACAGGTGATCGAGATCTTGAATTGCCGGGTAGATATGAAGAGAATCTCTATTTTGAAACAATGATGAAGAATACCGGTCATAAAGATATTGACCTATTCGAATTGCAGGGATATGGGCATGATGTGACCGAAGCAGGATATCCATTACTTGCTCAATTTGTAAAGGAGCGAATAAAGAAATCGGTTGAAAGTTCATGGAAACTGGTTTGGTCGGATGAATTCAACGGGAGTTCTCTTGATACCTTAAATTGGAACATAAAAGAAGCGAAACCAGGATGGGTAAATAATGAATTGCAAGAATATGTAAAAGAAGGAACGATTGAGGTTAAAAACGGAAATTTAGTAATTACCGCAAGAAAGGAAGGTGATAAATACATATCAGGAAGGATCAATTCTATGGGAAAACGTGAGTTTCAGTATGGAAAGATAGAATTTAGAGCAAAATTACCAAGTGGTAATGGTACTTGGCCAGCACTTTGGATGCTAGGAAGTAATATAGAAGAAGAAGTTTGGCCGGCTTGTGGAGAGATTGATGTTATGGAACACGTAGGTAAAATGCAAAATATTGTGCATGGAACAGTGCACACAAAAATGGCTAGCGGAAATCACAATTACTCTGGAGGTTTGAAAGTAAATACAGCTTCAACAGATTTTCATCGGTACACAGTTGAATGGGATGAAGAAAAAATTCAGTTCTTCATAGATGACCTGAATTATTATAGTTATGCTCCTGAGCATAAAACATATGAAAATTGGCCGTTTAATCAACCTTTTTTCTTTATTATCAATTTTGCGATAGGAGGTAACTGGCCTGGATTTGATATTGATGATAAAAAGCTTCCACAAACATTAGAAGTCGATTATATTCGAGTCTACCAAAAACAATAATCAATATTTGTTAAGGTGAAAGTATCAAAAACTAAATCTGGCATCAGCTTCATTGATTTCGAAAAAGAAATTAACAACAAACAGTTGGATTATTTGTGCTTTCTATCAAAGAATGGTCTGGAGGCAACTTTTACCTGTTTTTGCCCAGCGATTGGCGTCACTATTTGTTCCTGATAAAAATGGGATTTTTAAGGATATTGTCCTTGGATTTAATACTTTGGAAGAAGAAAATATCTATAGGTATTCAACAGTGTATCGATTTGGTAAAAGAGTAAATGAAAAAGGAAATAAAAAAGTCAATTTGATCTAAAAATAATAATTGTTAGGATTAAAAACAACCTTGTTATTCCTTCAAAGTACCGTAAAGTTCTACATGCTTATTTCCCCACTTACTGATTAATTCGAATATAGGAATCAATGTTTTACCATAGGGCGTTAAAGAATATTCTACTTTGGGCGGAACCTCGGGATAGACTTTTCTAGATACAATACCATCAGATTCCAAGGATCTTAATTCTTTTATCAATACTTTTTCTGAAATGGTAGTAATCTTTTTTTTCAATTCGTTATACCTCATAGTCGAATCCTTCAAGTACCAAATAATAACACCTTTCCATTTACCTCCCACCAAATCCATGGTAAGCTCAACTGGACAGTAATAGTGTTTGTCTTTATATTCGAGCATAATGCTTTTCTCTCCTTTTAACATTTTTTGAAAAATTTAACTATTTGTAACCTCTTAAAAATCAATTATTTTTTCTTTTAAGTACGTAACTTACTTTTTGGTAAGTACTTCTTTATTATGCTGTTATAGTGTATTTTAGATGTTGAAATATAACAATAAAATACATAAGTCATTTGATAGACATATATAAAATATTGTAATCAGCTTCAATGAAACTACATAAAATGTCTACAGATTAACTAATCCCGCAAGTGTGTAGGGCAATGTATCAAGAACTTATAAAGAAAATCAATACTTATGGTAGTAGAATATATAAGATATAAAATTGAAAAAAGCAGGCAGAATAATTTCATAAATGCTTATACAAAAGCTTCAGAACAGCTACATACCTCCGAATTTTGTCTCGGATATGAATTATCACATTGCGAAGAAGATCCCGATAATTTCATTCTTAGAATTGAATGGACATCAACAGACGACCATCTTAATGGATTCAGAAAATCCTCTGATTTCATGAAGTTTTTGAAACATGTAAAACCTTTTTTTAATGATATTCAAGAGATGAATCATTATCAAGTGACTGCAGTTGCATTAAAGAAACAACTGTAATCAAAGAAATAAAAAAAGACCAAATACAAATATATTATACATATGAAATTAGCTTTTATTGGAATTGGTAACGTAGGCTTTTCCTTAGCAAATAACTTACAGAAAAAGGGTCATGACATCATTATCGCTCATAGTGATCCCGAGAGCAATAGCATAGTTAATGCTTTGCAAAAAAATAATCATTTCAAAGTGATGCTTCCGCAACAGGCGGTTGACGCATCAGATATTGTATTTTTGGCGGTTCCTTTTAATGCAAACGAAGAAGCATTACAAACTTTACAATTTACGGGTAAAACCTTGATAGATTGTACAAATCCGGTTGGGTCCGGTATAACTCATGGTTTAGAAAGTAAAATATCCGGAGCAGAAAAAGTACAAGAATGGGCAAAAGATGCCGAGGTAGTTAAGGCCTATACCATATATGGTTTTGAGAACCTTGAGGATTCTAACTTTTCAGATTATAATGTTAAACCAGTCATGCTTATTGCAGGCAATGATTCCAGAAGTAAGGATCGAGTTGCTACTCTTAATACCGACTTAGGTTTTGAAACCTTGGATGTTGGTGATTTATCTCAATCATTGCATCTAGAGCATATGACATTACTTTGGATCAATATAGTTCGTGCAAATGGGCATCACCCTAATTTTACATGGGCGTATTTGGAGAAGTAGTTTTTGACTTTGCTGCGACCTCGGCAAAATTATTTAGTGTATTATCCTACACACTTAACCTTGATAATTTCATCTATCGAGCATATTAATTCCTGATTGTCCATATTTAATAAATAGGGTTTCTTCAATTTAGAATAATTAAGAATTAATCAAACTCCAGCAGAATATAAATTAAATAAATTATCTTTATACTAATAAGATGATTTCAAAGCTAATATCTATATTAATCTCTGGTTTAGTGCTCGCCCAAAGCTTCAACGTTGGTTTAGATGATGTTGTACAATTGGATGAGTTGATGGAACACGCCAAATATCACGCACAAAAATATGGAGATAACTTTTTTGTTTTCATTTCTAAACATTACGGAGAGTTGAAAGAAGATCACCAAAAAGAACATCAAGAGGAAAAAGAAGAGCATGAACAGCTTCCGTTTCAACATCAAGGAGGACATGCAAGTTCTTTTTTAGCTTTGATTGACAATCACCAAAGCCGAGATTATCACAACATAGAAGAACAGAAACGCGCTACCAATACCTTCTTTTATCAGTCTCCCGATTATAATTGTTATTTATCAGGAATATTTCAGCCACCGTGGCAGGCATAATTCATTTCACAAATTTTATCTGTAACATCCTCGTTTATTCGCTGATGTAATCTAATTTATCTTACTATGGATTATGTTATCATATATTATCAATTTTAGTATTAAGAACAAATTTATTGTTCTATTATTTATCGTCTTTATTATAGGGTTTGGGTTGTACTCATTATCACAAATTCCTCTTGGTGCCGTGCCCGATGTAACTAATAACCAGGTACAAGTGATTACTACCTCTCGTAATCTATCAACTCGGGACATGGAGCAATTCATTACCTATCCTGTAGAATTGGAGATGGCAAATTTACCAGGGGTACAAGAGATTCGTTCTGTTTCTAAATTTGGATTATCTGTAGTGACCATTGTTTTTGATGACGATATGGGTACTTTTTTACCCAGACAGTTAATTGCAGAAAAGATCAAATCTGCTTCCGATAAAATTCCCAAAGGATTTGGGGCACCAGAAATGGGACCAATTACCACAGGATTGGGTGAAATTTATCAATACATTCTCGATGTTAAACCTGAGTATAGAGAAAAGTATACTGCAGAAGACTTACGAACGATACAAGACTGGATTGTGAAACGACAGCTATCAGGGATACCTGGTGTAGTCGAAGTAAATACCTGGGGTGGTTTTCTAAAACAATACGAAGTAGCTATTAGTACCGAAAAACTCAACGCAATGAACATCATGGCTCATGATGTTTTTCATGCATTAGAAATGAATAACAGTGTTTCAGGAGGTGGCTATATTGAAAAAGTAGATCAAGCCTTTTTTATAAGAGGCGAGGGGTTGGTGTCATCTTTAGAAGATATCAAAAATATCGTTGTTAAAAACGATAATGGCATCCCTATATATATAAAAGATATCGCTAATGTGGGTTTCGGAAATGCCACCCGGTTTGGTGCGATTACAGGAAATGGTGAAGGTGAAAAAGTTTTGGGTCAGGTAATGATGCTCAAAAATGCAAACTCCAAAAAAGTAATCGAAGCTGTAAAAGAGCGTGTTGCCTCTATCTCAAAATCACTGCCTGAGGGAGTTTATATCAATCCTTTCTTAGACCGAAGTGAACTCATCGCAAAAACTACATTCACAGTAACAGAAAACTTGGTCTTAGGGTGTCTTATCGTTATTTTTGTGGTAGTATTACTTCTGGGCAACTTCCGTTCAGGTTTGGTTGTCGCTTCGGTTATTCCACTATGTTTGTTGTTTGCACTATCTTTAATGTACATCTTTGGAGTTGATGCCAACCTAATGAGTTTGGGCGCTATTGACTTCGGAATTATTATCGACGGTGCTGTGATTATAGTTGAATTTATCGCTTTTCAGATTACGCAGAAGAAAGATCAGATTGAAGCTTTTACGAAAGAGGAAAGGCAAAAGTTAAAGGACAAAATCACGTTTACTGGAGCTTCAAAAATGATGAACTCTGCCATCTTTGGACAGCTTATAATCCTTATCGTATTCATACCCATTTTATCTTTAAGTGGTGTTGAAGGAAAAATGTTTAAACCTATGGCACTAACCTTCAGTTTTGCTCTTATTGGAGCAATGCTTCTTTGTTTTACCTACGTTCCGGTAGTTGCTTCTCTGTACCTTAAACCATCTAAATCTGGAGATAAGAATATTTCAGTAGTATTAATGAAATGGCTCAATAAGATATACGAACCAACCATTAATTGGGCTTTACGAAGAAAGAAGTTGGTCCTGGGAATCGCTGTTGGACTTTTAGCTGTATCTGCCTATGTATATGCTTCTATGGGTGCAGAATTCGTTCCAACATTAGATGAAGGTGATTTCGTAATCCAACCCATTTTAAAAACGGGAACCTCATTGAGTAATACAGTCGAGATCACTACTGAAATCGAAAAAATACTCTTAAAAGAATTTCCGGAAGTTAAACAAGTGGTTACCCGTATAGGCGCTGCTGAAGTTCCCACAGACCCTATGTCTATGGAAGAAAGTGATGTCATTATCATCTTGAAACCTAAGAGTGAGTGGATATCTGCTTCGTCGAAAGATGAACTGGCAGATAAGTTTAAAGAAGCATTAACTGTTATTCCGGGAATGGAAGTTGAGTTTACCCAACCTATAGAGATGCGATTTAATGAGTTGATTACAGGGGTGCGTGCCGATATCGCTATCAAGGTTTTTGGTGAAGATCTGGATATTCTTGCCAAGAAAGGAAACGAAATAGGTAAACTTATCGAAAAGGTTCCCGGCGCAGCAGATATTTCTGTAGAAAAAATAGTTGGACTGCCAGAGATGAATGTACAGTATAACAGAACAAAAGTTGCGCGCTATGGACTCAATATTCAGGAGTTGAATGATATGATCTCTATGGGATTTGCCGGTCGAACGGTAGGTAGTGTTTTTGAAGGAGAAAAACGTTTTGATCTTGTGGTTCGATTGGATAAAGAAAAACGTCAGGATATAGAAAACCTTAAAAATCTATATGTTGATTCACCTGTAGGTGAAAAAATTCCATTAAGTGAACTGGCTGATATCACCTATCAAAAAGGAGCGGCCAAAATATCTCGCGATAATACTAGAAGAAGAATCGTTGTGGGTATTAACGTTCGTAATCGTGACTTACAATCGGTAGTAAACGATGTACAACGTATTATCAATGAAAATGTTAAACTACCAGTAGGTTATTCTATTACTTATGGTGGTCAGTTTGAAAATTTACAAAGTGCCAAGTCAAGATTAATGATAGCAGTACCGATTGCATTAATTATGATATTTATTTTATTGTACTTCGCATTTAAATCAGTGAAAGAAGCATTATTAATTTATTCTGCAATTCCTTTAGCTGCAGTAGGAGGTGTATTATTACTTTGGATTCGTGACATGCCTTTCAGTATTTCTGCAGGGATTGGTTTTATTGCACTTTTCGGAATTGCTGTATTAAACGGTATTGTACTTATAGAACATTTTAAAGAGCTGAAACATCAGGGATTTGAAAGTATGGAAGCTTTAATCAAACAAGGTACTAAAGATAGGCTAAGAGCTGTGATACTCACCGCGTCTGCAGCAGCTTTAGGCTTTTTGCCTATGGCAATTTCTACCAACGCAGGTGCAGAAGTACAAAGACCATTAGCAACGGTAGTTATTGGTGGATTGGTTACGGCTACACTTTTAACATTAGTAGTTTTACCAGTATTGTACATCATTTTTAATAGGCAACATGATTCAAAACGAGTTCGTACTCAAACTAACTCTGGAAAAGTAATAACAATTCTTTTGTTTTTATGTTCGTTCAATGGTTTTGGTCAACAAACAACTGACCTGCAATTAAATGAACTCATTTCTCAAGCTATAGAAAACAATGCTGGTCTTAAGGTAAATGATTTGCAGGTCGAACAATCAGATGTTTTAGTAAATAGTGCTTTTAATTTTGACAAGACACAAATATATTATCATTTTGATGAGAATAATCTGGCCTTGAACGATAGACCTATACGTGTCTTTGGAGTTCAACAAGATTTCCGTTTTCCAACCGTATATTTCTCTCAGAAGAAATTAAATAAACAGCGTTCTAGGGTTGTTTTGAGTTCTTATGAAGTTCAGAAAAAAGAAATACAGAGACAAGTAACTGCCAGTTACTATGAATATAAGATTGCCAGAGGGAAGGAGGTTGTCTACAAGAAGTTAGATAGTTTATATTCAGACTTCGCTAAAATTGCAGCAAGAAGATTTGAGCTAGGAGAAACCAATTATCTGGAGAAAATTACAGCAGCTTCTAAGCAAAAACAGATTCAATTGAAATACGGCCAAGCCAAAAATGAGGTTGCAATGACCTATAGTAATCTAAAGAAAGTAGTCCAAACTCAAGATAGTATCCAGATTAGAGATTCTAATATGGTTAAGCTGCCCTTACAGGCATTGAATGTGAGTGAGAGTCCTGAGATAAAGCGCTATCAAAATAAGATTTCTTTACTGCAATCGGAACGGGGGTTTGAAAAACAGCAGTTACTCCCAGATATAAGTTTGGAGTATTTTCGAGGTACCAACGCTCAACTTAATGAAAACCTTTACGGGTATCAATTAGGATTAAAAATCCCTATTTTATTTGGAGGTCAGTCTTCGCGAATCAAAGCTGCCAGAATTGCCGAAGATATTGCGGTAGCCGAATCTGATGAATACAAAATTCAGTTAAATGCAAAACTCAATAGGCTTACTATACAGTTAGCTCAACTTCAAAAAGCTTTAAACTATTATGAGCAAGAAGGCACAATCCTTTCTGAAGAAATTTTAAAAACAGCAAACGGTAGTTTCAGAAATGGTGAGATCAATTTTTATCAATATATTCAAAGTCTTGAGAGTGCTTATGAGATAAAACTTGATTATCTGGATAAACTCAATGAGTACAATCAAACCATTATTTCCATTAATTACCTAACGCTATAAATACATCGTTATGAAACGTACTATACATATCATATTCATTCTTGGTATTCTGCTCTCACTATGGAATTGTGGGGAGAAGAATAATCAATCAAAAGAGACTGTAACAGAGGTAATTGATGATCGAATTCAGGTTACTGAAGCACAATTCGAGCAAAGTAATATGACGTTAGGAAGTTTGGAAGAAAAACTATTTCCTACAGTCATTAATGTAAACGGAATGATAGACGTCCCACCAGAGAATAGAGCGCTTGTTAGTGCTCAAGTAGGAGGATACATCAAAAAATTACCATTGCTTATAGGTGATAAAGTATACAAGGGACAAGTTTTAATAACGATTGAAAATCCTGAGTTTGTTATCATGCAGCAAGAGTATTTGGAAGTAAAAGAACAACTTGCTTACCTGAAGGCTGAATACGATAGACAGCAGACAATGCAAGCGGAAAATATCACTTCGCAAAAAAGTTTTCTAAAAGCAGAAAGCGCATATAAAATGGCAATTGCAAAACAAACTAGTTTAGCTAAACAATTGAGAATGCTCAATATATCACCCGCTAAAGTTGAGGCAGGTAATTTCAGTTCAGTAACAACTATTTATGCGCCTATATCTGGTAGCATCACAAAGGTCAACGTTACTAAGGGATCTTATGTTTCGCCAGCAACGGCCATATTAGAAATTGTTGATAATAAACATATTCATTTAGAACTTTCTGTTTTTGAGAAAGATATCATGAACGTGAAAAAAGGTCAAAAAATTAGCTTCAAAATTCCTGAAGCTTCTTTAGAAACCTATAAGGCTCAAGTATATCTTGTTGGAACAGCAATTGAAAATAATAGAACGATCAAAGTTCATGCTCATTTGGAGGATGAATCCCATAATAATTTCTTAACGGGTATGTTTGTTGAGGCTTCAATTATTACAGATTCCACTTTAGCCAAAGCATTGCCTAGTGAAGCATTGGTAACAGTAGATGATGTTTCTTCAGTACTGATTTTAGATACAAAAGAAGAAGATATCTATTACTTTAAGCAACAAGAAGTAAATGTACAGGCAACTTATGATGGATATTCTAGAATTGAAAATCCAGATATTTTCGGGTCAAATGTACAGTTTTTGACTAAAGGAGCATTCAATTTAATTGGTGAATGATAGCTCAAAGCATACAAGTTTGCTACCCTGGGAACAATGAATGTCGCTGCAAACAACAGAGTAATGATATAAGTGTAAGTATGAGTTGATGTATTAAATGAATTTCGGAAATAATGATTTGTAATTTTGTATTTTAATAGAATTTTGAATCTTTTGTGTAAAAATTTTAAGGTTTAATGATCAAGACTATATGGTAGAAATAAGAATGCAGAAGGGGTTATCTTTGGTTTTTTTCAATGATTCTTAAAAACTCATTACGAAAAGTGGCTATAGTAAATTTGCCTCCATATTCTAGTGTAGTAGTAAAACTAGTTTTATCTTGAATCCCTCTAGAAGAAACACATAAATGTTTTGCATGTACTACTACAATTACATCTTCCGTGTTTAAAGTTTGCTGTAGGTCTTTTAATACTTGTAAACAAAGTCTTTCTTGTACTTGTGGGCGATGCGCATAATAATCTACTAATCTATTAATTTTGGACAGTCCAATTACTTTTTCGTTAGGAATATACCCCACATGTGCAGTACCTACAATAGGTAGAAAATGATGCTCACAGGAAGAATCAATATTTATATTTTGCTCTACTACTATCTTCTTATAGCCATATTTATTCTCAAAAACGGAAGTTTTCGGACGGTTTTTAGGATTTAAACCATAAAAAAGTTCCTTTACATACATTTTAGCTACTCTATAGGGAGTTCCAGAGAGACTATCATCTGTTAGATCAAGCCCTAGCTCTTTCATGATTTCTGAAAAATGATACTGTATATTTTTGATTTTATCACCATCTGATTTTTCGAAAGCGTCACTTCGTAAAGGAGTCTCTACAGTATTAGAAATATGTTCGTCTCCGATAAATTCTATTTCTTCTTTGGTTGTTTTCATAGTTACATTTAGTGTTTGCAACATTCTTGTTCGCATTGGCAATATTTCAGATTGTAGACATGTAAAACCACCAATAAAGAAGATGCTAAGTAAATTGTCTCTTCGGGTATAGGAAACATGGATAGTTTTTCATTAATCACAATAACGAATAATAGCAACCAACTTATCCAAAAAGCATATTTCATTTTTGGTTTTGAGGTGGTTTTAGAAGATCTTCGAATTGCCATAAAAGATAGTCCTAAAAAAATAAAATCTAAAGATTTCCACCAAATAGGATGTGTTCCCTCAGAAATTATCAATCCTGTATGAGCTAAAAACAAAAAAGGAGTTGCTAAGCAATGTACTAAACATAAACTACTGGCTATTATTCCCAAAGTATCCGAGTTATTACGTACGAGAGGTATGTTCACAAGAAAATGTATTTGTTTAAGTCTACAAAGATAGTATTATTTTATTAATGCAACTTTGTAGCGTTAATAATATTTCTTTATTTTTGACCAAAATAATTTTATGATCCGAACGACATCCCTGCGGTTTACATATCAGAATACAAAAAATAATATCTTTAGCTTTCCGGATATTGATTTACCTTCAAAAAAAGATATATTAATCTTAGGGCCTTCGGGTGTGGGCAAAACTACACTGTTACATCTTTTGGCTGGGCTTTTACCACCCAAAGCAGGAGACATTTTTATTGCAAATAATTGCCTGAACAGACTTACAAGAAGACAACTTGATTATTTTAGAGGACAACATATAGGATTAATATTTCAAAAAACATATTTCATTAAATCTTTGACCTTGCTCGAGAATTTAACCCTACGTGAGCGATTTTCCAAAAAGAAAATTGATCGTTATCGCAGAGAAGAATTAATCATGCATCTAGGACTCTCAGATCTTCAAAACAAAAAGGTGTATCAGCTAAGCGAGGGACAACAACAGCGACTTTCTATCGCCTTAGGAGTTATACATAAACCTAAAGTTATATTAGCAGATGAACCTACATCAAACTTGGATGATGGTAATTGTATAAAGGTAATTTCTCTATTGAAAAAAGAGGCTCAGATCTGCAAAAGTAATTTGGTGATCATAACTCATGATCAAAGAGTTAAATCACATTTTAATAATCACATAATTTTATAGAAATTGTTATACCTGGCATACAAGAATTTGATTTCTAAACCTTTAAATACTTTGCTGAGCATTTTGTTGTTAATGCTTAGTATTTCGTTGGCGACTTTTGTCTTGCAAGTAAGAAATCAGCTTAACCATCATTTAGAAAGTAATGTTAAGCCATTTGATATGGTTATTGGTGCAAAAGGAAGCCCTTTGCAACTTGTATTATCTTCGGTTTTGCATATCGATAACCCTACTGGTAATATATCATTAAAAAAAGCCATAAATATTGCTAAAAATCCTATGGTTAAAGAAATGATACCTGTTTCTTATGGAGATAATTATAAAGGAATTCGGATTTTAGGCACAACCAATGAGTATTTGACTAAATACGAAGCAAGTTTACAAGAAGGAAGGTTATATGAAAAACCATTCGAAGTAGTTATTGGAAGTGGTGTATCAAAAAAAGATAATCTACAAGTCGGGGATACCTTTTTAAGCTCCCACGGCTTAGCCGAAAAGGGATTAGAAACCCATAATGAAAAACCTTTTATCATTACGGGAATATTAAAACCAACAAGTACAATTATTGATCACCTTATTATTACTAATCTTGAAAGTATTTGGGAAGTACACGAACATAATGATGAGCCACACCACCATGAAGAAGAGCATAAAGGAGAACATGTTGATGAGCATAGTAATCATAAAGATGAATCCGGAGAAGAACGCGAAATAACTTCTTTGTTAGTAAAATTTAGAAACCCCTTAGGAACTTTGCAAATGTCAAGATTTATTAATGACGAAACTACTATGCAAGCAGCACTCCCAAAATTTGAAATCGAGCGATTAATGGGATTTTTAGGAATAGGATTTCAAACAATAAATGGTATTGCCATTGCAATATTACTGGTAGCGGGGCTAAGTATATTTATAAACTTAATAAAAACCGTAAGAGAAAGAAAACAAGAGCTGGCTCTTTTACGTACCTATGGTGCCAATACTTTTCAGTTGATAAAATTGGTTTTTTTGGAGGCACTTTTCTTATCCTTATTAGGAGCTACCGTGGGGTGGTTTCTAGGAAGAATAAGTATATGGTTCTTTTCAATTTTTACTGAAGATGTATACGGTTATCATTTTGTATTTAGCCTTCCTACTACTAAGGAGTTAATCATATTGGTATTAGTGATTCTAACAACCTTATTGGCAGCAATTTTGGCCTCATTGTCTTTATTTAAGTTAAACGTTTCTAAAACAATATCTGATGCATAAAATAGTTTTCTTAGTCTTGTTTTTTATACTGAACTCATTAGGTCTGTTTTCTCAAGAAAAATTGACATGGAATGATTTAGCCGATGTAAAATTTTATAATGTGTATAGTGCAAAGTATGATGACATCTTTTTAAAACCTAAATTTGGGCCAATTATACAATCATATCAAGGTGCTCGGATTCGTATTAAAGGTTACTTTTTAGATTTTTCGATTGAAGAAGACGAATTTTATTTGATTTCTCAAAATCCTAGATCTTCCTGCTTTTTTTGTGGAGGAGCGGGTCCAGAAAGTGTTGTTGAAGTTGTTTTTAAACAAAGGCCAAAGTTTAAAATGGATCAAATTTTAGAGATTACAGGTGTTCTGGAGCTTAACGTAGATGATGTAGATCACTGTAATTATATACTAAAAGAGGCTACAGGTAGATTGGTACAGTAAAGTATAATATTATTTGAGTAACTTTTGTAATACATTTAAGGCTGAAGATATTGTCTAACAAATCATATTAACCTATATGAAAAAAAGAATTGATACATTTTTCTCTTTACTCATATTTCTAATGCTTCTTTCATCTTGCAAAAAAGAGAAGCATCTTGTAAAGATTGAAGGTACAAGAATTGAAATAAACGAAAGTATCTCTGGTAATTCTGATATTGAGAGTTTTATTAAGCCATATAGAGAAAATATAAGAAAAAATTTAGACAGTGTTTTGGCTTATGCACCCGAAACATATTCGAAAAGAGATGGAAAATTAAATACTGCTATTGGGAATTTAATGGCTGACATTGTTTTAGAACAAGCCAATCCAATTTTTAGATCTAGAACAGAAAATACGATCAATATGGTGCTGCTTAACTATGGAGGAATTCGAGCATCCATTCCAAAAGGAAATGTTACTGCACGCACCGCTTATCAGATTATGCCTTTTGAAAACAGTATTGTAGTGGTCGAAATGAAAGGTAATCATATCAAGAAACTAATTGAATATTTGCAAAAATCCCAACAAGCGCATCCTATTTCGGGATTAAAACTAACTGTTGATACCAATTTTGATATAGCCAAAGCCTTAATCAATAATAAAGAAATTAAAGATGAAGAGACATATTTTGTGGCAACAAACGATTATTTATACGACGGTGGCAGCCAGATGTATTTTTTTAAACAAGCAGGGAAATCATATACATTAAACTACAAGATCCGAAATGCTATGATTGATTATTTTAAAAAGGTCGACACTATTGCACCAATAGTAGATGATCGATTTACACAAATTAACTAACTAAATATCGAAATGAAACGAAGAGAATTTATAAAACAAACCGCAGCATCAACGGCATTAGTTAGTTTAGGAGGGCTAGGCTTATCATCCTTTTCCGGAAAAACAAAAAAAATAACAATTTTACATACCAACGATGTGCATAGTCATATAGATCCCTTTGGTCCCGAAGAGGGTAGAAATTCAAACAGGGGAGGTGTCGCTAGAAGAGCTGCAGTTATTGAAAAGATAAGACAAGAGAATCCCAATACGTTACTGCTTGATGCCGGAGATATTTTTCAGGGGACACCTTATTTTAATTTTTATGGAGGAGAACTAGAATTCAAGCTTATGAGCATGCTTAAGTATGATGTAGCAACTATTGGAAATCATGATTTTGATAATGGTATTGAAGGGTTATATGCGCAACTTCCGCATGCCAAATTTAAATTTGTTTCTGCCAATTATGATTTCACTAATACAGTTATGGACACCTTTGTAAAACCTTACGAAATATTAATCAAGGACGGTATTAAAATCGGAATATTTGGTTTAGGAATACAATTGCAAGGACTCGTGCTAAAAGAACTATATAAAGAAACCAAGTACCTAAATCCTATAGAGGTTGCTCAAGATATGAGCAGAATATTAAAGAAAGAAGAAAAGTGCGATCTGGTTATATGTTTGTCACATTTGGGGTATGATTATAAAAACGAGCCTAATCAAGTTGGTGACCTTAGTCTTGCTAAAGCTACTGAAGACATCGATCTCATTATTGGAGGACATACCCACACTTTTCTTAAAAAACCAACTATTGTAAAGAATAGGAAAGATAAAAATGTACTTGTGAACCAGGTTGGATGCTATGGTCTGTATTTAGGAAGAATAGATTTTTATTTTGATAGCGAGAAAAGAAAAACTTCGGAGGGCAGTTCTAGTATTATTTAAAATTCTCAAAATTTTATTTTAAACTTATATGTTTAAGGTGATTTCATAATAAGAAAAATCAGGCTAGTCTGAGTGATTTTCAGTAGAAAATTATGCCGAATACACTTGAATTTTTCAGATACGAGCCTAGCTCCAGTACAGTCCTTACTTTGGTCTACTACTTAGATTAGTATTTATATATTTTATAAGTTAAAGAAAGAAAAAGGTATAGTGCGTAAAGTTTAGATTGAATAAATTACTAGCTTAGGTGGGTTGGTTGTATTCGGACAGTCAAATCGCAATCAAGTTTTTGTTAAATTAAGGTTAATTAAAGTTAAAATATGTTAATAATAAACGTGTTTAATTACTGAAATTTCTTATGAATTTGTATTGAAGGATTTTTCTGGTTAAATACGTAATAATATATTGCATTTGCTAAAGCAACAAAATTGCAATAATAAATTTTATATCATCTAATTTCCTTCTTAATTCTTGTTTATTAGTGATTTAACCTGCGGTTTTACCATAATGCCTTTTTCATTTGAATTTATACATTTGGATTCTAACACAAATTTAAATAATTATGAAAGGATTAAGTAAAATTGCTTTAGGGGCATTGCTTTCGGGATTTATTATCGCATCATGTCAGGATGATAAAGTCTCAGAAGAAGTTAATGAATCAATCGTACAACCAACTAGTACAGAAGGTAAAATAATTCCAGGACAGTATATTGTGGTTTTCAAAGATTCAGAGATACAACCCACTTCGAAAGCTCTTGCGAAATCTGCCTTTACCAGCAGAGCTGCAAAAGCCAAATCGGTGAGAGATATTTCTGAAGTGTCTATTCAAAAAATGAATAGCATTTTATTAGATCATGCTGTTGATCAATCAAAAGTTTTAAACTATTACACGACTGCTATTTCTGGAATGGCTTTAAAGTTGGAAGATGATGAATTTCTGAAACTTTCTAAGGATCCTAATGTTGCATCTATTGAATATGATAGAATAGTAACATTACCAAAGTTTGAGGTCGAAGAAGTAATTCAAAGTAATCCTTCTTCAAAAATGGCTCAACAAACTCCTTGTGGTATCACAAGAGCTGGAGGTGCGGCTAATGGTGCAGGTAAAAACGAATGGATTTGGGTAATCGATAGTGGGATTGACTTAGATCACCCTGATCTTAATGTAGTTACTGATTCAAGATATTCAAGAACTTTTGTTGGAGGTTCTCCTGACGATTGTAACGGCCACGGAACTCACGTTGCGGGAACTGCTGGAGCAATCAATAACAGTGTTGGCGTTGTAGGTGTTTCTGCTGGTGCTCCCGTTGTTTCAGTTAGAGTTTTTGGCTGTAGTGGTAGTAGTTCTACATCTACTATTTTAAATGGAATTAATCATGTAGCTGCTAATGCTATTACGGGAGACGTAGCTAATCTAAGTTTAGGCGGTTTCTTTGGATCTGAATGTGCTAATAATTCTTCTTACCGTAGTGCTTTATTAAATTTAGCTAGCACAGGAACTCGTATTGCTATTGCCGCAGGTAATAGTAGTGCTAATGCTTCGAGTTACCAACCTGCTTGTATTAATGGTACAAATATATATACAGTAGCTTCGATGACTTGTAACCGTGGGTTTTCATCCTTTTCCAATTTCAATATGAATCCGATTGATGTTATTGCTACTGGTAGTAGTGTAACAAGCACGTATTTAAATGGTGGATATGCAACACTAAGCGGGACTTCAATGGCATCACCTCACGTTGCAGGAATTATGCATGCCAGAGGAAATGGACCTAGAACGTCTGGTACAGTAAGTAACCGAGGAGAAAACTATCCTATAGCTGTAAGATAAAGATATATCATTTTTACTTACGTTGGGAACGTGTAGTTACGAAACCACTTGTTGAAGAACAGGTGGTTTCTCTTACTTTTTACATTTATTACAAATACCAATAACTAAAAACTGTGTTTCTTGTATAGTAAATCCTTCTAAGCTTGGGATATGTAGTGTATTGGGTTGACAGGTTACCTCTTTACATACTTGACATTCAAAATGGATGTGATTATGAATTTCATGAGATGTCCCACAGCTATTACAAAGAGCATAATACGCTTTACCATTTTTGCCAGTTACGAAATGAACATCTCCTTTCTCAACAAATCGATCTAAAATCCTGTAAATAGTTGTTTTGTTTACTTTTATAGGTATTGCATCCATAATATCTTCAGCAGACATAGCATGTTCTGTTTCAGAAAGGGTTTTCTTAACAAGATTTTGCTTTTCAGTATTTCTTGATTTTTTGATTTCCATGGTACAGCATTCAAACTCCATTACTTTATCGAAAGTAATAATTTTTTAGTCATTAGAGATTTTTTTCTATAAAATCGAAAAAAGTCAGGCTTCAATACTTTGTGGTTTAAAAAATTTATTTTTTGCTATAAATAGAAATCTTTTTAAATTCGATTACTAGTGAAGGCAGAGTTTTTTTAATTTTATAAAGAGATATTTAAAATAATCTATCAAAATATTAGTTTTATATACATTTGAAACGTAAACCAATTAACCAAAATCATGAAAACACTTAGTAAATTAACAGCAATTGCTACAATTCTTTTCTTTGTTTCCTGTAAACAAAACCCAGCAGAAGCTCCCGAGCATAAAGCTATGGTAGAAAAGCATCAAGAAATGGAAGCTTCTCATGAAGCCATGGTAAAAGAACACAATACCATGAAAGATGATCATCAGCAAATGGTATCAGCTCATAAAAATATTGAGAACGATTCTATCCACTTATTAACCGAGAAGAATCACACCGCAATATTAGCCAAACATGGTGAACTTATTGAGGCACACAAAGCACTAATAGAAAAACATGCCGAATTAGAAACAAAACATGCTTCGGGAGAAATCACCTTAGAACAAATGAAAACCGAGCATGAATCTATGACAAGTGAACACGAAAACATGGAGAAAGAGCATCAAGAGATAGCTTCTGAACATCAACGCATTACTGAAGAAGATCAAAAAATGATGAAAGAAGACGAAGAGAAAGCAGCAGAAGTAAAGCCTGATCAAGAATAGAAAGTTGTAATAAATTTTAGTTTTGAAAAGTCAAATTGTACCATATCGTATAATTTGACTTTTTCAAGTTATAAAGCTTTCTTAGTTTTTTAGCTTACATACATTAAATAAACTTGAAGTAAAGTATATCCTTTAAATTTTAGTACGATTTGTGTTCATATACTATAAAATGTAGGAATTTGCATATGCCAAAATTTACAAAACACTTGTTTTTAGAGATTTATTTCACCAAAGAATTATTCTCACAACCCGAAGTTTACAGGTTTGAGTCTTGTTTTGGGTAACTAACTGTATTTAAAGTAATTAATTTTTAATTTCCGATTAAAAATATTAACAACAATTAGGTATTTTAACCTTCTTCTTCATTTTCCCTAATTAGTTCATTTTTTTATAGCTTATCATTCAAGATTTAGACAATGTTTTGATTACGTCTCCTGTTTTTTCACTTAAAGATTCTAAATTTTAAAACCTCTTAATTCTTCAATAGTAAGTTTTCTTGGTGCTATATTAGTGATAGTTTTGATTAGAGTGTAGTGGCAATAAATTTTGAAATTATCAGATTTTTTGAAGTAGTTCAAATCAACAAATGACTGAAAATTAGCAAATTAAAAAATATCCTCTTGAGTTAAGAATAAAAAAACTTGTGGGTATTTACATTACAGGTTTTTAAAAAATTTGTGACCTCGGCAGGATTCAAGCCTGTAGCGGGTATGCCGGTATTCATAAGGATTATGCTAAGTTCTATATTTTATGTTGCCGATTTGTGCACTAGAACCTATTTAAGTATTCTAATCTAGCTTTTCGCATTAGTACAATTAAAGAATTTTTAGTTGTAATGTACAAGGGAAAATATTTTCAAATAAAGAATAACTTATAACAGAGGGCACAAGCTTAATAAATCATTTTTCTAATAAGTCATAAATAATATTACATCATTGTAGTATTATTTAACTTTTTAAGAGCAACTTTTCGTTCCAATCTATATTCTGTTATGCAACAATATTTATAAGTAAATGCTTAATGTCGTAAATGTTATAGCATGTCGATTTAATACTATTCTCCTGTCGGAAATCTTTATGGATTTGCCGGACTTGTACTATTACTAGTGTCTCTTCCCGAATTACTTTTGATGCATCAAGAATTAATAAACCAATCGTATATAATGGTCGATGTTGTATTAAATGTTTTAAAGGATAAACTCAATGAGTATTTTAAAAATATAGTAGAAGCTACAGAGTCAAATATTATTGAATTTATTAGTACTAATAATAATGATCCTGTTTCTTTTACTAATGATAAAATTACGCCTTTTTTAATCAATATTTCTGAGGATAGAAAATTTAGAAATGCAGATCAATATTCTGGTATTGTAAGAAACGGAATCAGAACACAAACCAATCCTGAAATCAGAATAGAGCTTTTAATTCTTTTTGTATCCAAGTTCAATAAGTATGATCAGGCATTAAAGTTTTTATCTCATGTGATCAAGTTTTTTCAGGTAAACAGAGTTTTTAATCCTCTTAATACTCCCCAATTATCTGAAGAGAACATAGAAAAACTCGTTGTAGAGTTAATTTCTCTCCCCTTAGAAGAACAAAATCAGGTATGGCATTCTTTAAATACATCCTATTTACCTTCTGTTTTGTATAGAGTACGCTTACTGTCATTTATAGATGAACAGAGTATAGAATTTGTAGGAGAACCATTATCAAATATGGCGCTGAACACCGGTCAAAAATAGGATTTGGATTCTCTTATAACTGAAGAGATTATAGCAATGAAAACATAACACATTAAATTAAAACACAAGTAGGAAGATGAAATATCGTGAATTCTTTCATATTGAAATGATACACCAATATTTTTCGGGTATACCCCTGGATTTGGTAATGCTTGCGGATAATGAAACGAAAAACCGCTTAAATAGCCTGGGTTGTATCCTAAAGAAAGAGGCTGATAGAATAAAAGTTTTAGCGCCTCTTCATCCGGAAGATGATGCCTTTCCAGTTTTAGGAGAAAATGATGTATTCACTTTTTACATATATCCAACGTCAGCACGTATTCAGGAAATCACAGATCTTTCTACTGTAGAGAAAGGAAACATGATTTCTTTTATAAATCTAGGACAAACCTTAGATAGCACAGAATTAATTAGCTCACAGATAGAAAAAAAAGGTGTTTTTAAAGGTTTTTCTGCATTAGCAAACGTTGTAATCGTTGGAAATAAAATCAATACAGAGACTGTAGTTGAATCAGTCAAGTTTAAGGCAATATTTAAGGCAAAATCTATACAATGGAAGTACTATTTCGTCTCCAATGTTGAAGATCCGGATATCACTATAGAGTCCAGAGATAATCAAATTAGTTTTAATGAAATTGTTGTAGACGAAAATACTACAGACCAGATCGTAAATTCTATTCAACTAAATTTTCCCAATACCCAAATAAAGGTTTTTGAGTCCAAAGATTTAGTGCCTTATAGTAGTAAACCTGTAAAAAATATAAAACTACTGCAAAATGGGGATATCCTGATTAGTCATTTACCCAATCCCCAAAAGGAACAAAATGGCATTCAAATAATTAAAATCAAGTAAATAAATAACATTTTTAAAAATACAACTTTCATAGGAATAGTGAATTTTAAGAAATGTCCAAAATTGTAATCATTTAAAATTAATAGAATATGTCAAATTTTTTAACACCTGGTGTATATACAGAAGAGGTGCCACTATTACCGCAATCAGTAGCAGCCGTATCTACAGCCGTACCTGCATTTATTGGTTATACTAAAAAAGCGATAAAAGAAGGCAAAAATGTGGCTAATATGGCCGTGAGAATTTCTACGTTTTTAGAGTTCAAAGAAATATTTGGAAAAGCACAATCTACTTCGTTTTCGGTAGAAATCAACGAAGATGAAACTGTAAAGAGTGTGACTGCAGAGGCTCCAAAAAGTACCTTATACTATGCAATAGATCATTATTTTAAAAATGGTGGAGGCGATTGCTATATTGTTTCTGTTGGGTCGTACACGGATACTGCAAACAAAGATGGGTTTTTAGCAGGTCTTGACATCTTAAGAAAAGAAGATGAGCCTACCCTTATCATGCTTGGGGAAGCTGCTAAATTATCTAGTGATGATTACTTCGAGATTTGTCAACAAGCATTAGCTCAGTGTGAAGAACTAAAAGATAGGTTTTGCATTTTTGATATTAAGAGGAACGATAAAGATGCTGAAGGATTCAGAAATGGTATAGGTACCAATAACTTAAAGTACGGTGCTGCTTATACCCCTTATTTACAAACTTCTCTTAACTACATTTATGAGGATAGTGATGTAAGTATTTCAAAATTGTCTTCTACACAAGAAGGTGGTGTATTCGAAGTAATATATCAAGGGATTAAAATCTCTTTTGAAGGAAGCGAGTCTGATATTCCAAAATTTAGAGTAAATGGTGGGAATGGAACTGATATAGACTTTACGACATCAGACAATAATTTATTGACTATTTTCAATGTTCCTGAAGATGGTACTTCTGCGATTGATATTATTACCGCCTGGGAAGGATTTAATGATAAAAAAGGTTTTGATATCGTTGCTGTAGGAGAAAGCGGTGACATCAAAAGAACTGAGGGAACAGGGGGTCAGAGTTTTGAAAGTACAGCAATTACAGAAGGATCCTTTACACTAGATACTAAAAAAGGAACGGCACTTTACAGCAAAATTGTAAGTGAACTTACAAAAGAGAAGATCATTTTACCTCCAAGTGCAGCTATTGCAGGAGTATATGCTACCATTGATAGACAAAGAGGTGTATGGAAAGCTCCGGCGAATGTGAGTTTAAATTCAGTAATAGGACCTGTAGAAAAAATCTCTTCTGCTGATCAAGAAAATCTTAACGTAGATGCTACCGCAGGAAAATCAGTCAATGCTATTCGAAGCTTTGTGGGTAAAGGTACTATGGTTTGGGGAGCACGTACACTGGCCGGTAACGATAACGAATGGAGATATGTTCCGGTACGTAGATTATTCAATATGATCGAAGAGTCTACTAAAAAAGCATCTCACTTTGCCGTTTTTGAGTCTAATGATGTAGCTACATGGTTAAAAGTAAAAGCAATGATTGAGAGTTTTCTGTATGGTATCTGGCAGCAAGGTGGCTTGGCAGGATCTACAGAAGAGCAAGCCTATTTTGTAAATATTGGGCTGGGTAAAACAATGACACAGCAAGATATTCTAGAAGGAAGAATGATTGTAGAAATTGGTATTGCCGCGGCAAGACCTGCTGAGTTTATCGTATTAAAATTCTCTCATAAACTACAAGAAGTGTAGTGTTTTTGAACATATATAAAAAATAATATGATGATACCAGTTCCTTAAAAAAGAGAGCTAATACATCATACAGTAGTAAACTATTAAAAAAAGTAAAAATGGCGTTAACAAAAGAACAAATCGCAACGGATTACCCATTACCGATTTATAATTATAGAGTCGATATAGATGGTGTATCCTTTAGTTTCTCCAAAGTATCTGGATTAGATCTGGGATTCGAGGCTATTACCTACAAAGAGAGTCATGCGGCTAGTGGTAAAGTAGGTCCTAATATTATGTATATGCCGGGACAAATCCAAGCAGTCAATATTAGCTTAGAAAAAGGTTATGTAAAAGGAAAAAGCATTGCAGTATTCTATGATTGGATCAATAGTATAGAGCTCAATCGTGTGGATAAAAAAGATATCATTGTCCACCTTTTAGATGAGACCGGAGGTACCGTAGTAAGCTGGAAAGTGATCGATGCCTTTCCTACCAAACTTACAGGTCCTTCTTTTGATGCCAGTTCTAGTGAAGTAGCCATAGAATCTATGGAGCTTATGGCGTCTAGAGTAACCATGGAAGAAGCTTAATTCACGATATACAATCAAATTCCAAGCTGCACAACAGTTTTGGGAGAATCCAATAGTTAAAAAACTTTTATGGCAACAGATAAACAAACAATTGTAGAAAGTTATCCTTTACCGGTGTATAACTATAGGGTAATTATTGATGGTGTATCACAGGATATGTCTTTTTCTGATGTCTCAGGATTAGAGATAGAACATGATCATGTACTGTATAAGCACGGATTCAGTTGGGTAATGGGGTCCCATCTGATCCGTGCTCAACAGAAACCTATCAATATCAGTCTGAAAAGGGGAATGCTAAAAAACAGAAGCTTTTTATATGATTGGTTGCGATCAGGAGAAAAGAAAGATATCAGGATAGAACTATGTGACGAAAATAGTCTGGCATTAGTGAGCTGGGACGTGCATAGAGCGCTACCTTTTAAACTAGATGCTCCTTCATTTAGTGCGGGTACTAATGATATTGCTATTGAAAGTCTGGATTTGATAGCTCATGATTTAAAAATTACACATCACGAATAATTTATAGTATGGAAGCATTAGAAACATTTAAGAATATAGCAGATCCTAATCCTGCATTGTCACATAGATTTGGAGTCTTCTTTTTTGCCGGAGGTTTTATTCCAAATCCAATAGATTTTCGATTTCAGCGGGTAAGTGGACTTAGTGCCGATATACAGACAGAAACCATTAATGAAGGAGGACAAAATTTACATGCTCACCGATTACCGGGTAGGATAAACTATAATAATTTGGTGTTAGAACGAGGATATAGCACAAGTGTTATTCCATCTCCTTTAGGCATAGAGTTTAATGTGGCTTTTTCTAGATTTAAATTCCAACCCTCTAATGTATTGGTCACTTTGTTTGAAGAAGTAGGCGGTATTATAGATACTCCTGTGCCTATAGCAGCGTGGCTTTTTATGAAAGCATATCCTGTTAAGTGGTCAGTTTCAGATTTTGATGCGCAGGCGAATTCAGTGGTTATTGATACGCTGGAGATGGCATATACAAGAATTCAATCCGTAAGTATATAACGATGCCAGTAGAAGTAAAAGAAATTGTAATCCGAGCAATACTATCAGGAGATAGCACATCGGATAACTCATTAGAAACCCACCAGCCAGGAAAAGAGGAGTTAATACAGGAATGTGTTACTCAGGTATTGAAAGTAATTAAAAAGCAAAATCGAAGATAATTATGTTGTCTAATTTTTTTAAGCTAGAAAAGCTGACCATCGTAGGACATACAACCGCAAAACGAACGGATACTTCTACTCCAGAAAATACGTTTGAGGCGATGTTTAATCCAGAGACGTACTCTTTGACCTATCAAAATGTATACGATCCAAAACAAGGGATTAATACCAGTGGTCGCAAAGCTAAGTATGCGCTTACAAAACCTGAAAAGTTAAGCATAAAACTAATTTTAGATGGTAGTGGTGTAAGCACTTCCAATAGCATCAATCTGATCGGCAAAGGATATAAAGATGTTTATAAACGAGTGCAGGATTTCTTAGAAATTACGGGTAAGATGGATGGAGAAATCCACGAACCCAAATATCTCACCCTAAAATGGGGAGATCTATTATTTAAGTGTCGGTTAGCTTCAGTGCAAGTAAACTATTCTTTGTTTAATAGACATGGGATTCCTATACGGGCAGAACTAAATACAGAGTTTTTTGGAGACTTAGAAACATCAGAACGGTTAAAAGAAGAAAATAAAAGCTCTCCGGATCTAACACATTACAGAATAGTAGGAGCTCATGATAGATTACCTATGATGTGCGAAAAAATCTATGGATCCGCACAGTATTATACATTGGTAGCAAAAGCGAATAACCTAGACGATTTTAGAAACCTTAAACCAGGACAGGAAATCTATTTCCCACCTATAGCACAATAAGCCATGGCAATCGTTACAGCAGAAATTAAAAACTTAGATGATAACCAGATGATGAATTCAGATTTTGATTTATTATCTATTGATGTCAGTAAAGAGTTTAATAAGGTACCTACAGCGGAGCTAAAATTGATAGATGGCGATGTGACCAAAAAGAAGTTTAAGATCTTGGATAGTGAGTTTTTCGAACCGGGTAAAAAAATTGAGATCACTCTTAAATATGAAGGAAAGTCTAAAGACAAGGCAACCATCTTTGTAGGGATTGTAGTCAATCAATCACTAGAATTAAATAGTGTAGGACCAACCTTAACCTTAGAACTGTGTGATGAGACTATTAAAATGACCAAGGTTCGTAAAAATGCTGTGTATAGCAATAAAGAGGAAAATATAACAGATAATACTATCATTGAAGATATCATAAAGAACCAATATAAACTGAAATACACTGTTGATCAGACAAGTGTAAAGCACACACAAATGATTCAGTATTATGCTACAGATTGGGATTTTATAGTGTCGAGAGCAGAAGCTAATGGACAATTGGTTCGTGTAAGTGATGGTACAATATCGGTTATCCAACCGAATATGGATACCTCTGTGGTGGAACTAGAATTGGGGAAACACGAAATTTATGATTTTGATTTACAAATAAATGGATATAACCAATATGCCGAAGTTTCGGCTATGGCTTGGGATGTGAATGCACAAAATGTAACCAAAACAGTCATAGGTGAAGATCATATTTCATTTAATAAAAATGAAAAAAAGCATATAGATGAACTAACGAAAGCAGTAGGAACAGAAACAAATACATTAGTCCAGGCAACACCAATGGATATTGATGAGCTTCAATCGTGGTCAGATGCACAGCTATTGAAATCGAGATTATCAATGGTAAGAGGCTGGATCAAAATACCAGGCACGATAGATTTTGAGGTCGGAAAAACAATTGAAATTAAAGAAGTAGGAACAAATTTTACAGGAAGGAATATTATATCAGGAGTTCGGCATGAAGTAACAAATGAAGGTTGGGTAACGCATCTTCAGATCGGTATGGATGCTAGCTGGTTTACTTCAAAACCTGATATTATAGAAACTCCGGCAGCGGGATTATTACCAGGAATCAATGGATTACAGATTGGCATTGTAAAAGAATTAAAACCTGATACCAACCAGTTTCGTATCAAAGTATGTATTCCAGCGTTTGGTACGAAAAAAAATACAGTTTGGGCACGTCTGGCAACAATGGACGCGGGTAAAAAACATGGAACTTTTTTTACACCACAGTTAGAAGACGAGGTAGTGGTTGGATTTTTAAATGACGACCCAAGACACGCTATTATCTTAGGTTCTTTATACAACCCAAAAAATCAACCTCCTTTATCTTTTGATGAGAACAATACATCAAAAGGAATTTTTACCGAATCCGGATATAAATTACTTTTTGATGAGGATGAAAAAATAATCACGCTTGCTACCTCTGAGAATAATCGTATTTGCATTGATGAAAAGCAAAAAAGCATACATCTCGAAGATCCCAACGGGAATCAGATTGAATTAGGTAAAAATGGAATGGTAATTAATAGTGCAGGAGATCTCGAAATTAATGCCAAAGGAGACTTGAGCATTGATGCAAAGGGTGCTGTAAAGATCAAAGGAAAGAAAGTCGATATGATATAATATTTTACAAACATGGGACACATAAAATTAGAGTTAACAATAGACGAGACCAATGTAATTCTCAATGCTTTAGGACAACTATCCTATATAAAAGTGGTTGATCTGATCCAAAAAATTCAGCAGCAAGGAGCATTCCAATTGAAGGATATAGACAAAGGAGATACAATGGAAGAAGAAAAATATATAGAAGAAACAATACAACAATAAGATGGAAAATAAATTTTTAGGGGTTGGATGGGCTTTTCCTCCAGAGTTTTTTGAAGGAGGAGCAGAAGTAAAAAAAGTTTCAGGAGAAGAAGATATTAAGGAAAGCCTTCAGATACTTTTGTCTACCACATTTAACGAACGATTGATGAATGCAGCGTTTGGTTGTGATCTGAATCAGTTTTTATTTGAACAGATCGATCAAGGATTTAGTAGCAATATAAAAAATGTAGTTTCTGATGCCATCCTGAATCACGAACCAAGAGTAAAGCTTGATGAAGTAATAGTTGAGAATGCTGATACAGAGAATGGTTTGATAACACTCTCCATAGCGTATACAGTTCGTATGACCAACAATCGATTCAATTTGGTTTATCCATTTTATGTTAATGAAGCTTCAGCAATAGCTTTCGAAATTTAAAATAAAACAAAATAGCAAATGGCATTAGATAGTATTATTACGGACGGTGACGAGGTTAAATTTATTCCTGTATTTGGTAGTGCTATTGTTAGTGTACAAGCAGGTAGAATAAAAGCTTCTGGTAAAACAACTATTAAAGGTAAAAAAGTATGTATTGAAGGAGATGAGAAAAAAGTGGAGATTGCCAATTGTTCTTATATCATGCCACCATTTGTAATACCAGGATCTGGTACATTAAAAATAAAACAATTAGCTCCCGATCAGTTAACACAAAAAACGAAAAGTGGGAATAAAAATATCATCCTAAAAGGAAAATTCTTCATTGCCGTTTTTGAAGTTAAATCTCCTGCCAAGCAACCACCTCCAGCGAACACTTCAGATCCTATGCCTATGCATATCGGTCAAGGGATGTTAATACCAAATAATACGAAAATAAAAGGGACGTAATTAAAATATAGCAGCAGTAAAGATGATCAATACTCAAAAAACTCACGAACTTCTTCTCAGAGATGGAAGCAGTCAGCAAGATAGATATCAGCAGGCATTAAACCCTGATTATGCAAAGGTAGAAGACCGAAGCATAGAAGAAATGATTGTAGAATCACAACGATTGGCCAAAGAACTTCAGTTTTTTAATGAAGATAATCAAGCCACAACTACTTGGGAATCATTTTTAATTGATGATCCGGTAGTATTTGGTCAAAATTCGCCTGTAGCACGACAAATACAACAAAAGCAATGGGCTCGTCAACTGGCAAGCTATATAGAAAATCCAGATCATTTTATAAATGATTCCAAAAGAAGTGCTAAGCTATCCAATCCACATTCAGTGCTTTTTCTTTCGTTTTTAAAATTATTGAATCATCTAAAGGCACAAATAAATGGCTTAACCGAAAGACATCTCGACTTTTATTTTCGCGAACGTTTAGGCCTAACTCCAAAAGCCGCTGTCCCGGATGTAGTGAATGTATTATTAGAACTAGCGGAAAATATAGATCAAATAGAAATCAAAAAAGGTACCGTATTACTTGCAGGAGAAGATGAAGAAGGAAACGAATTACACTACACTGTTGATAAAGACGCTACGATCAGTAAAGCGAGTATAGCGCAACTTAAAAATGTTTTTGTTGAGAAGGAAATAGCGACCATAAAGCATATACATCGCAAAAAGATTGCAATCCCCGATGAAGCGCTTACACATACGATGCAGCTAGCATTAGGAAATCCAAATCCGGGAGATTCCCTTCCCGTATTTCCTAATGATGAGATAAAAGATATTTTTGAGTTACACGATGAGGTTCAAAAAGGAAATGAAGCCGCCGTTCGCTATATAACGGAAGAGTTATTTCTTAGAGAAGAAGATTTCAACCTAATCTTCCAGAAGAATCAAAAGCAAAAAGATGGAGTTGCTACGGATTGGCAAGATGTATACAATATATTGGATCAGGCTTTTAAAGAAAAACTTAAAAATAAAAGACAACAAGAACTAAAAAAGCTTCACGAAAGCAAAGGGTTTGATCTATTACTACAGCACGTGTATGGTAGTCCATCACCCGGAGATAAATTACCCATATATAAAGGTAGTGAGGCTTCTTTTTCTCTAATCTTTGATGATCTTCAGAGTAACGATGCAAATAAAAATAAAGAAGCATCTGATTACATCGAAGAAGAACTTAAAATCTCCAAACAGGATTTTATTCATATCGTTCAAACGAGTAAGGATCAAAGTATTCCGGAAGCGAATTCGGAAGCTGCAGCATTACAAAAAGAAAACAGGAAAAAAGCATATAAAATATTAGAATTAGCAGATCGTCAAGTACGAAGAGTACTACTCCCATCTCCTGTTACCGAAGAAATATCAGATATTTATGCCGCTGTAGACGCTAAGGCTAACACATTTAGCCAGTATGGTGACGAAGAAGAAAGTGAGCGTTTTAAGACTTTTGGCAGTAGACCACCTTTAGTAAACAAACCTTTACAGCCAGCAAATATAGGTTTTGGTATTAGCTCACCGACACTGTTACTTAATGAAGGTAAAAGGCAGATTACGGTGTTGATTGATTTGGGAGCAATCGATAGTGATAAAGAAGTATTGAGTTCACTTTTTGATCAGGATATTTCAAAACCCTTTTTAACTCATCTGAGCGGTGAAGAGGGATGGTTACAACCTAAAGATGTTTCGTATACCATTGGGGATTACCTTGGATTAGAAACCGAAGGCACATACGGTATACCTGGTAATAATGAAGATACAACACCTTTAAATATCGGCGATGAGCAAGTAATAACCATTAGTCAGGGAGAAGATTTTAATCTTTTAGACATAGGTAAATATTTGGTGTACCCTAATGGTGATATCTGTAAGATTATAAAAATGATATCAACGACAGAGGTAACAGTAGTGAACGTAGGTAGTACTGATGATCGTTTTGATGGTGTTAGAAAATTCATCACCGATCAAGTGTACCTCAATTCGCTGAAAGTAAACATTCGATTAACTGAAAATGATGCACCAATTACTCCATTAGGCGTAGCTGATACTTTAGGATATGTTCAATCAGAGTTTCCGTCAGTTGTATTTTCATTGAACCATACGGAATCAGCGCTTGATCAAAACAGGTTTCGAAGCAGTTATCAAAAACTGATGCAACTAGTGATGAATAAAGTGCATCTAGAAGTAAAGGTTGGAGGACTGTCTGCTGGTGATACAGGTATTCAGAAGCTTACCTTACAAAATGACCAAAATAGTATAGACAGTAAGAAACCTTTCGAGCCTTTTGGTTTCGAACCAGAGGTAGGAAGTAACTTTTATTTTGCAAACGAAGAAATATCCCAAAAAAAACTACATCATTTAGATATTGATTTGCAATGGTTAAAATCGCCAGTAGATTTTAAAGAATATTATGAAAATTATTGGCGTATTCAGACGGATAAAAAAGAAGAAGATTTTTTGGATAGTGATTATGTGATTAAAAGTAATGACGATTTTAAATCCCGATTATTTTTTCATGACCGCAATGCGGAAATTCCAGTGACTACTATAGAATTATTTAGCGATGAAGAGAAAGTTCGTATAGATGCACTTTCTAATCATATGCAAAAAGAAGCTCCCGAATACCAATATACTCAGGATGTAAGAGGAGCAGTAGGAGAAGATGAAGTGCTGGATTGGGATCGATATTTTAGATTAGAATTAGATCCTGTGGATTTTCAAAATTCAATACACAATACCTTATTTACAAGACAAGCATTATCCGCTCATGATGAAATTAAAAAACTGATCATAAACCCTCCGTATCAACCGAAGCTAAAAAATTTCAGAATAGGATATACTGCCTATTCAGATATGAATATAGCAACATCCAAAGCAACGGATAAGGATACGATGTATCATATCAATCCTTTTGGATATAAAGAACTACATAGAGACAAAATACCTAGCCTGTTACCCATCTATAATGATGAGGGGACACTTTTCATAGGTATTTCTCAATGTATAACACCACAGATACTTTCGGTTTTATTTCAAATGGCAGAAGGCAGTGCGAATCCTGATGTAGAAAAACCCGTATTGGATTGGTGTTATCTTAGAGATAATGAATGGATTTCATTAAAAACTTCTGCTATTCTATCGGATACGACAAATGGTCTACTAAATACAGGGATTATAAAGATCGCAATTCCAGGAGATGCTACTACTGGTGATACCTTAATGTCTGGTGAATCATTGCATTGGCTTAGGGTAAACGCAGCAAATAATATATCGGGTATTTCGGATACGATCGACATTAGAGCGCAGGTGGTTAGTGCTACTTTTAGCAGTGATAATGTAGCTCCTTCACATTTTGAGAAGTTACTTCCGGCAAACTCGATCGCTGAAACCTTGATCTCTTTGTCAGAAATAGATACCATTACACAACCCTTCACTTCTTCGAAAGGAAAACCAGCAGAGCAAGGAGAAAGTTTATATAAACGCCTTAGTGAGCGCCTCAGACATAAAAACAGAGGATTGACCATGTGGGATTATGAGCACATGATATTGGATCGTTTTCCGCAGGTGTATAAAGCAAAATGTCTTCCTTCTACAGAAGAATTAGGTAAGGTCAACGTTATCGTAGTACCTGATATAAAAGGACGTCTGCCTTTTAATCCGTTTGCGCCAAAAGTAGCTGCCGATACACTTTTTCAGATTCATGAGTATTTGGACTATCATACACCGGCATATGCAGAGATAGCTGTGTCGAATCCTTTCTATTTACAAGTATCTACTCGATGCGTAGTAAAGTTTCACGAAGGATTTGACGTGAATTTTCATAAAGCAAAATTAATTGAAGAAATCAAACGCTTTATGTCTCCTTGGGCATATGGTGATGATAGTGATATCAAAATAGGCGGAACCCTGCACGCCAGTGTGGTGATAAATTTCATTGCCGAAAGACCCTATATCGATTATGTAGCAAATCTAAAATTGTTTCAAAGTGAGGATGGAGAAGTTTTTACAGATGTTCGCAGAATTAATGATGGAAAATCAATGGTAATTCCATCACGACCGGATATGGTCATGGTTTCTGCCCAATTGCACGATATAGACGTTGTAGACGAGAATGGCTATGACGAAGAGAACTTCGAAGGGATTAATTATATGATCATCGGAAAAGATTTCATAATTCCCCAAAGCCTCATATAAACACTGAAAAGAATTTTTAAAGGATTAAGAAGCAAAAAGAAACGGTATGGACATCAATAAAAGAAACCGGACAGAATTAAAACAATATTTTGAACAAGGAGATCAGCCTACAGAGCAGCAATTTTCAGAATTTATCGATGCTGGGATCAATCAGGCAGAAGATGGAATTGCGAAGATACAGGGAGCTCCTTTATCTATACAGGCCGAAGGAGATAGTGCAGGATCACAAGAAGTACTGGATTTATTTTCAAAATTTACCGATGATAATCCAAAATGGTCACTAAACCTGAATCCTACGGTGGATCCGCAAGAACCTGATAGCAATCAAGAAGGTTTAAATATAAAAGATGCTACAGGACAAAGCCGATTGTTTATCAAATCAGGAAAAGGGGATGTGGGTATAGGAACCATCGAGCCGACGTCCAAACTAACGATACAAGGCAAAAATGACACCTCCTTATTATCCGTAATTGATACTACGCAACAGCACGCTAAAGTTTTTGAAGTTACACAAAACCAAGGCAACGGAATAGTATCCTTAAGAAGCGGGGAAAATGAAGAAGTAGTTCGATTAAATGGTAAAAAAGATGCAACAAGCTTTTTATTAACCAGATTAGGGGTAGGTACGAATACCCCAAAAGCGGCATTGTCAATTTTGGGTACAGGAAAAGAATCAGATCCTGATGATGCACTACACATTACCAATAGGAGTATTTTATTTGGAGGTCCCAATGTCGGGAGATCAGAAGCGTCAGCAAAAATTATAGCTCACGATAGTAATACACTACGAATTATGGGAATGTCTTCGGATGAGAGTTCCTCAACCAGAAAAGTAGATATTTTTTCAGAAGGCGGGATGAGCGTAAAAGGGAATATGACCGCAAAAAACCGATTAGATGTTGATGGCATGTTAACTGCAAAAACGAATATGCAGGTGCAACAAAATTTGACAATAAACGGAAATATTACTGCGAAAAACCGATTAGATGTTGAAGGTCTGGTAAACGCAAAAACAGATATGGAAATTCAACAAAAGCTGACTGTAAAAGGAGCTATGACTGTAGAAAAGCGTATTAAAATCCCAATCGATCAGATAGTAGCGTTTTCTGTTTCGATTAAAGATAACAACCTGTCAGGCGTCAGGGAACCTGTGGTATTTGATCACGTGAACTATAATCACGGAAATCACTTTAATAATAATAGGTTCTTCATAGCACCTGTTAAGGGGTTTTACCAATTTACAATGACTATATCTCCACCCAATAATTCTTCTTCTAGTTCTTTCTGCGTTTGGCAGTTAAAGTTAAATGATACCGGCTTTGTAAATGAAAACGATGAAGATAATGCGCCTGCTGAAGTGGGAGAAATAGCAGTATTACGCGCAAGGTTCGCCACTCATTCTTGTTCAAGAACGGTAATAACTCAATTGAATGCAGGCGATAAAATACGTATAAGGCAAACAGGATCATCTAGCCCGGATAATTATGCATCAGGTTTTGAAGGGATTTTGTTACAGGCGCTAACATAAAACGATTTAAAAAGATAAAGAAATGGACATAAATAAAAGAAATCGAACAGAACTAAAACAGTTTTTTGAGCAAGGAGATCAACCTACCGAGGAGCAATTTGGAGAATTAATTGATGCAGGAATTAATCAGGCAGATGATGGGATCGCCAAAGTACAAGGAAATCCGTTAGCAATACAAGCAGAAGGAGAGAGTATCGGGACGCAAGAAGTATTAGATCTATTTACCAGCTTTAATGACGACAATCCCCAATGGTCGTTGAATCTGAACCCTAGAGTGGATATACAAGAACCCAGTAGTAGTCAATCCGGATTAAACATTAAAGACGCTACCGGACAAAGTCGGTTGTTTATCAAATCAGGACAAGGTAATGTAGGAATCGGTACACTGGATCCGGTGTCTAAACTAACGATCGAGGGTAAAAATAACCCTTCGTTATTATCGGTTATTGATACGAGTCAAGAACGTACCAAAATTCTAGAAGTTACTAAAAAAGAAGGAGTGGCTATAAAAGGAGGATTGCAAGTGGATGGAGATCTTACAGCCAATAACATTTCTGATAGTGCTGATCTTGGCAGTGAAGGTGCTAGTAATACTAAAATTGCTACACAAAAAGCAATAAAAACCTATATCGACACGCGTTTGCCCAAAGGATTGATCTCTATGTGGTCAGGAAAAGATATCCCTTCAGGATGGGCATTATGTAATGGTAAAGATAATACACCAGATCTATCAGGAAAATTTATTGTGGGATTTGATAAAGATACTACCGACTATAATGAGATAGGAAAATCAGGTGGGTTAGAACAGGTAAAATTAACAACCACACAAATACCATCTCACAATCATACTGGAAATACCTCACAAGATGGTGATCATTCACATAATATAAAACATCCGGCATCAGGAAATGATAGTGGTAATGCTCTTTCGACACTTACCATGGACGGAGAGACCCACGGCACATTTAATATTAATACCAAACCTGCAGGTAAACACAGACATACTTTTACAACGAACAAAATAGGTGGTGATCAACCACACGAAAACCGACCGCCCTACTACGTATTGGCATATATCATGAAACTTTAAAAATCAAAATTCATACCTGCATTAACACTACGATTAATACAAATTTTAAAATACACGTTTACGATGACAGATCCTATCACCATACCGAAAGAAATACCTCAAGATACCGCATTAAGTTATGACTTTCTCCGTAAGGAAGGAATCGAACTGATACAAAAAATGGCAGGAAATACCTGGACAGATCATAACATCCACGATCCTGGTATTACTATCCTGGAACAACTGTGTTACGCTATTACGGATTTGGCATATCGTATGGATTACGATATCAAAGATGTAGTAGGTAGTGATGATAGCAGCTCCTATAAGGATCTATATAGTGCCGCTACTATCTTAACGGTAAATCCAGTTACCTTATTAGATCTACGCAAAATCGTAATAGATGTAGAAGGAGTGAAAAATGCCTGGGTAGAGAAAGTATCACAAAACAATTCGATCAATACAGGAAATAACGGGCAAGATACCGTATCGCCCAAAGGATTATATCGTGTATTTATAGAAAGAGATGAATTGGTTCATATTACTGGATCCAATATTCTGGCAGAAGTAAAGTCCAGGTTGCAATCGTGTCGCGGAGTTTGCGAAGATTTTGAAGAAATACGAATGTTAGATGCGCAGCCTATCCGTCTTCAGGGAACCATCGAGATTACGCATACCGTAGATAATATGAATCAAATGGTCGCTAATATATTACATAGGGTGAATACACATTTTTCTCCTCGTATTTACTTTTACACCCTACAGCAATTCCTAGCACAAGGCAAAAGAACGGATGAAATTTTTGATGGGCCAAGGCTTAGACACGGTTTTATTGATGATGAAGAGTTATTACAACATAGCCGAAAAAAAGAAATCCAGACGTCTGATATTATTCGGGAGATTATGGATGAAACCGGAATTTTGGCCATTGATGAGCTTTCAGTTGCTACAGGTGCGAATACCATAAAAAGCTGGTTATTGCCATTAGATCTTAGCAAAACCCCTTCGCTGGATATCGATGGAACATTACAGCAACTTACTTTTATTTCGCAAGGTCTTACAGTAAACATTGATAAAGCACTAGTGAAAGCTTTATACAACCAGAAGCGAACAGAAGGATTACGAAGTATAGTACCATTAGAGAAACGTGACATTAGTATCCCGGAAACTTCAGACAGAAATATAGAAAACTATTATTCTATTCAAAATCAGTTTCCTGCTAACTATGGTATAGGAAATATGGGATTGCCGGATTCTGTATCCGAAACAAGAAAAGCACAAGGAAAACAGCTCACCTCTTATCTGGTGTTTTTTGAACAGCTTCTGGCCAACTATTTTTCGCAGACAGCTAATTTTAAAAAGCTAATGAGTTTTGATGGACAGGACACTAAAACGTATTTCAATCAGTCATTATTGGATACGATACCTGGATTAGAAGACGTATTAGTGAGCAAAGAAAATTATGAGAAGTATTTACAAGAAATTAATGTGGATACGACCGCAAGTTTACAACGAAAAAATAAATTTCTGAATCATTTATTGGCCAGATTTAGTGAACAGTTTACAGGGTATGGAATGCTACTTCAGAATGATGTTACCGATACTGAAAATGATGATGCATATGCGATATCAAAAAAATTAATACTAGACAAAGCTAAGTTTTTACAAGAATATCCATCGATAAGTGCAGCACGTGGCAATGCATATAATTACACACAATCGTTTTGGGATACTGCTAATATTTCAGGCTTAGAAAAGCGCATCGCTCTTAAATTAGGAATAAAAGATTATACCCGAAGAAATCTTGGAGAAGCTGATAAAGAAGGGTTTCATATGATAGAACATATCTTATTGCGTCCACGTACCGCATATCCGTTTCCGTTAGAAGGAAATTACAGCAAAAATGCAATCAGTAGCTTTGAAGCCATAGAGAATACAGAAAACACCCAATGCATTTCCAATGGACATGACCTGAAAAAAGGAGAGCAGATTCGGATTCAAGGAACCGAAAAGTATGACGGTGAGCATGCCATACTTTCTGTAAGCGAGGATGGTTTTGAGATAGCAATCCCTTTTGACGAGTCAGTAGCTGGCGCTACCTGGCAACGTGTATTTGATATTCGATATTATGTTAGAACGTCGAGTGTTTATGATTTTACAGAAGTAGCTAACGAAGCAGGACATACTTTTTGTAAGGCGGATGTTAAAAAGCTTCAAGTAGGAGATCAGGTAGAAATTACAGGAGCACAGCCGTATGATGGGATTCATGAAGTGGTAGCAGTGCATGAAGATGGTTTTGAAATACCTGTTCCCTTTGTAACGCAGGAACCAGAGACAATAGGTACAGGTCGATGGATGCAGGTTACGGCGCCCACCGATCCATATTCTTTTCAACTCACTTTTGTACTTCCTGCGTGGTTACAACGTTACCAGGATGCATCTTTTAAAAAGTTTGTAGAACATACGATACAAGAAGAAACTCCAGTACATCTTAGACCGAGTATTAAGTGGCTTCAGAAGGAAGAGATGCAGCATTTTGATCAGGCATTTCACACATTTCTATCACAAATCAATTAATCGTAAGACATCAAAGAAATGAGACCGCAACGGCATATTGTCAATACGCAAATTATAGAGGTACAGCTACCTAAAGAAGGAGACACTTTTGCCATGCAGCAAAAACTGAGTAAGCTCTATCAAGATCAGTTGGTGCCTGTTCTCGATGCTCAATTGAATGCGTATTGTGGTTACGATCAGGAAAAACACTACCAGATCGATCGTCTAACAATCGATCTGGGCAAAGTCAACCTAAAAGATATGTCGAAGCTATTTCATGAAAAATTAAAGGAGGTTTTATCCGAGATGGATGCAGGAAATGATTCAGATAGTAATAGAGGAGTAAAATTAAAAGAAGAAAGGCTACCTAAAAAAACACCGTTAAAAGCAGTATCCTATTATTTGCAAACCGGTAGATTACCTTGGTGGGCGGATCAACAGACAAAATCTTATGTGCTCGAGCAACTAGATCAATTGCTGGCACATCCGGATCCTACTTTCAAAAAATTGCTGTCCGAACTTACCGCAAAGAGTAGCTACATTGATCGATATACAAGCATATGTACTTCGACTCAACTAGCACAGTCATTACAGGTATTGGCGAACTATTCCGTAAAGGATGTATTAAAAATTAAAGAAGAACTGATAGCTGAAATCAATCGAAACCCACGGCGAAATATAGTAAAACACAATAAAGCTAAGATTACAAACACTTTTTGGGCAATTGCCTTTGATCAAGTGTCTATGGCAGAGAATTATAAAAGCTTGAAGGATCATTGTATTCAGAAAACTTTAGCAACACTAAATATTCATACAAAGAATACCAAGAGTACAGATAATGATGTATCTGTTATTCGAAAGTTAACCAGAGGATATAAAGAACAATACTCAGCAGATAGGAATTGGCAATACGTTTTTGAAAAGTTATCAGGAGTGGTTAATCACGTTACTTTTTATCAAGCAAGCAATGCTATTCATAAAGAGCTAAGGCAACTATTAGAAACATTAAAGGGGCTTGATAAAACGAAAAATCAAGCATACCTGAATCGTTTAGAAGTGATGTTGAAACAAATGCAATCAACTGGACGGCCAACAGTAATCGAAAAGCTACAATCACAATTTGAGGACACTGACTTTATATCGATAGAAAATGCTGGATTGCTATTATTATGGCCTTTTTTACCACGCTTTTTTGAGAACCTTGGATTGATGGAGGAGAAGACTTTTATAGACGAAAATGCAGAACATAAAGCGGTATGTGCACTACAGTATCTCTGCGATGCTGATGAGTCTGAGCTTTTCGAAGGAGTATTACCACTTAACAAAGTGTTATGTGACATTCCGTTAGAAGAACCCATAACCTTTGTAATGCTTTCCGAAGAGGAAAAAGAAATTGCCAATGGTTTACTACATGCCGTCATCAAACAAGGCCCTCATTGGAAGAATTTATCTTTAGAAGGATTAAGAGCCTCCTATCTGCGTAGACAAGGATCCCTAAGAATACAAGACAGCCATTGGCTGTTACAAGTACAAAAAGAAACCCATGATATCACCTTACAAAAACTTCCTTGGGGTTGTAGTACGATTAAACTCCCCTGGATGACACGACCGATGATGGTAGAATGGTTATAAAAAATAACAGATGATGATACAAACAGAAACGATAGCGCAAACAACGATGCTAAAACAAGTTTTACGACCTGAATTGCAACAAAATGCTGCGATATTAGAAGCAGAACTACTATGGCTTTATGAAGTGATAACAACGCGTATTGCGTTATATTTTGAACACGAAACCTCGTATACATCTATACGCGATATTCCTTTGCCGGATATTTCAGCGTACAATACACCGTATGCTTCTTTTGTAAAAAACAATGCGCTCAATTTTGAAGAAAGATTAGTGTTGATTTTAGCACTAGCACCTCATATAAAACCTGAGTTGTTAGATATTTTATCTAGCAAAAACAAGGACTATGATCGTCGATTTAGTGAGTTTGGAGGATTGTTTTTAGAAGGACATACGGGATTGATTCCCACGGCAGCAACCGCTATGTTTCTATTGGCTGGAGATCATTTAAGAAAACGATTGCAATATCATTATCTCTTTACCAATGATTTTATGATCATTCGCAGAGGAATTATAACCATAAACACCATTAAAAATAATACACCTTTATTAAGTAGTATCTGGATGGTTGCTCCAGAATATGTAGAGTTACTATTAAACGGAAAATCATATCAAGCAGCCTATAGCCCTGATTTTCCTGCGCAACAAATTCAGACTAAGCTATCGTGGGAGGATCTCATTGTCTCTAGATCCACAGCCCATAGTTTGCAGGAAATCAGGGATTGGGTTATGCATGGACAAGTAGTATTGCAAGACTTAGATCTAGGCAAACGATTAAAGCCAGGGTATAAAAGTCTGTTTTATGGGCCTCCGGGAACCGGTAAAAGTATGGCTGCAGCTTTGTTGGGAAAAAGTACAGGGAAACCAGTGTATCGTATAGATCTAAGTATGACCGTCTCTAAGTATATTGGTGAAACCGAAAAAAATCTGGCTAAGGTGTTTGATCAGGCAGAGCACCATGATTGGATCTTATTTTTTGATGAGGCCGATTCTCTTTTTGGGCAACGTACGCAGGTAAGTAGTGCCAATGATCGTTACGGAAATCAGGAAATTGGATATTTATTACAGCGGATTGAAGATTTCCCGGGCATAGTCATTTTAGCATCGAATCTAAAAGACAATATAGACGAAGCTTTTACCAGGCGTTTTCAATCTATGGTAGAGTTTACGATGCCAGGAGTAGAACAGCGGTATACACTCTGGGACCAATCTTTTTCTGATAAATTACCGTTAGATCCTGGTATAGATCTCTGGCAAATAGCAGAAAAATATGAATTATCAGGAGGATTGATGATGAATGTAGTGCGTAAATGTACGTTACAAGCTGTTGCGAATGCACAGCCTTCGATATCTAAACCATGTTTGGAAACTGCTATACAGCAGGAATTACAAAAAGAAGGTGTGATTTTAAGTTGATTGCATTTCGATAAGCTCAATGTGACGATATGAGCATAGTAAAATTTAGGACACAAACAAAAAACTATGAAAACACAAGTAGATAAAACTCTAGAGTCTCAGAGCTCGATTACCCCAAGGGTTTCTCAGGAACCTGGCAACGGAGGTACGGCTCAATTAAAGGATAACCGTACCTCTACTATCGATCAACGACAACTACAACAATCTATGGGTAGTAATGAAAAACCCATACAAAAAAAGAATAATACTGGCTTACCTGATAATCTAAAATCGGGAATAGAAAACCTATCCGGTTACAGTATGGACGATGTAAAAGTACATTACAACTCTAGCAAACCGGCACAACTACAAGCGCATGCCTATGCACAAGGCACCGATATTCATCTGGCACCCGGCCAAGAAAAACATTTACCCCACGAAGCCTGGCATGTGGTACAACAAAAGCAGGGACGGGTAAAACCAACCAGACAGCTAAAAAGTAAAGTGAATATCAATGATGATGTTGGGTTAGAAAGGGAAGCAGATGTAATGGGTGTTAAGGCGTTACAAAATAAGAATTGTCAAAAAAAAAGAACGACTAAGACAAAAATAAAAAAGAATTCATCAGTTGCCCAATGTATTGGTATAGGAGGAATAATGGATACTATGGGGGAAGGGAATCACACTTGGGCAGACGCAAAGAAATTTGTAAAAGACAATACCCCAAATAAAGTGTCAATAAAATCTTTCCATAATAATACTAATATAGGGGATGTGTCTTTTTTTTATTTCGAAAAGATAAGTGCAGGGGCTAATGGAGACATCTACATTGGTTCTTTTAACGGTAGAGACGTAATAGTGAAAGTGATCAGAGATAATAGTTTTGATGCTGAGAAGGACGCACTAGAGAAGATGGAAGAGTCTGTCATAAAGAGTAAAAACTGGATATCTGGGATCGGCTATAATGAAGAAAAAGAGATTATAGTTTTAGAGAAAGCAGACCACTCATTAAATAAGGAGTTACCAGATGAGTTAGTTGAAAGGATATCTTTGGTTAGAGGTTTATGGAATGGACTTTCGAAGTTGCATTTTAATAAGATTACTCATAATGATATTTCACAGAAAAATGTTTTAAGTAAAAATGGTGACGTAAAGATTACAGACTTTGGAGCCGCTGTTGTTGATCATCGAGATAATGTTTTTGAGACAGAATTCACTGAAGACGACTATAAATCATTTATTAAAACTGCGTACAATGTTTTATTAGGTAATACAGGAGATGCTCACTCAGATACAATAATAAATAATACAGGTATGAATGATTTGAGGCGTTCTTTGAGAGATTATTTATCAGTTGAAAAGTTAGAGGTACTAATGAAAATCTTAGAAAAGGTTCAACCAAATAAGAAAGACTGTATGGAGTTTGTTACTATACTAAACGGAGTACATAACTAAAAGTTATATACTCTTATCCGATGAGGCAGATTTGCAATCCTTGCTATAAATTTATTTACCTGTAGAATCCCTCGCTCCCGCTAGTTTGTAACTAGTGGCGTCAACAGTGAGAAGAAAAGGGTTCGAGTTCTAAATCCAATGGCATGGATTTGCAATCTCTGCAGTTTACACCCCCGATGGCGCGGATTTGCAATCCGTGCTAGATATACTTGACTTTTGGTTGAATAAAAACATAGTAAATATAATGAAAGCATCACAAGAAAATACCCAAGAACCACAACAAGAAGCCATACAACGTGTAGAACAAGAATCCAGTTCGGGAGGTGAAGCTACAATTGTAGACAATCGTTCTGTTATAGCGGTACAACGCAAGTTAAGATCAGCCATGGGAGGTTCTGGTTCTGAAGATAGTACAAATCTGATCCAGCGGAAAAACAACACAGGATTACCTGACAACCTAAAATCCGGTATCGAAAATTTATCTGGTTACAGTATGGATGACGTAAAAGTACATTATAACTCCAGTAAACCAGCTCAACTACAAGCACACGCCTACGCACAAGGTACCGATATCCATCTGGCGCCCGGACAGGAAAAACATTTGCCGCACGAAGCCTGGCATGTAGTACAGCAAAAACAAGGACGGGTGAAGCCTACTAAACAGCTAAAAAGTAAAGTAAATATAAACGATGATGCAGGGTTAGAGAAAGAAGCAGATGTGATGGGTGCTAAATCGATTCAAGCTAGTGGTTCACCAAGCGGTAAGACTTTTGGTGAGCGGGTATCTGGAGCTGAAACACAAAACACGTCAGTAATTCAAACCAAACTTGTCGATGAAAATGATGGCTATAAAATAATAACTATAACAGATTTATATGATAAATTTGAAAAAGGATCGCGCTACTATAAATTACTTAGAGCCAAAGACAAAGAGATTACGCACAGAGTCAACCGTTTTAGCATCCCAAAATTGGAAAGAACGATCCAAAAACTTAAAAATGAAAACAAACGAAGAGGCATCGATATAAATGTTCGTAAAGCAAACAATGAGCGACTGCGTGAACTCGAAAAAACTTTAAAGAAAGCGAGAGCCAAAGAATATCCAAAAGAATACTATAATCCACTGCGCGAGGCCCTAAAATCAGACAATCCAATGTTCTTCACCATTAAAGATGTGAAAGATTACCTTGATGGTCAAAAGGTACCAGGCCTTTCGAGATTATCTGCGAATGATATTAAAGGTGCTAATGATGTGGTCACGCCGGTCGGTGAGCCTATAGATGCATTGAGAAGAATGAAGAAAAACCGTGAAAAATACGCTGCAAAATCTGCGGGTACGGATGCACGAGGTAATGTCCCAGTAAGGCCTGATAACGCAGATGTCAGGCTATTGGCAGAGACTTTCAAAAACACAACGTTTTTCTATGGCACAACAGGCGAAATGCAAAACAATGTATACAGATTCGGGAACTTTTTTGCACAAGTTAAAGCTGCCAAGACGAAGCGTTTGGGTCCTAACGTAGGTTCTTATTCCGCGGGTATGAGGAACGCAGGATTCCTCAGAGCACAGGCAAACGCCGCAGATAATGGTGAGAGTGCTCAGATGATGGATATGTATTACGGAGGGCAAGAATTTGAAACCTGGCATATGATGGCGAACCCGATCATTGGCGAATATATACACAAGATGATGGGCTATGCAGGAGACTATGACCATACAGAGAGCATGGATACCACCTTCCGCAAGAATTACCCACTCGGTGGAGGTAACTGGGAAAATCAGGGTTGGTCGGCAAATTCTAGACCGAGAAACTTTCTACTCGACGGCAAAAAAGACCATCCGGATGAGAATTTTTTCAAATATCTTTATCTCGAAGGATGGGATCCCGATATCAGTGCCACAATGGAGATTTCTCGTATCATCCGTGAAGGGGTACAGAAATTTGGCGGTACCATCGTCTTTGAGGGCAGTGAAGTGACCAATCAATCTCACTTTGTAGCTGCCAAATTTGGTGATCGCCGTGATACCAATATGGAAGCATCGGCATTGCTCCCAGAGTTTGCAGCCCAACCGGGTAAGTCACGAGTAGGTTATGGGGCTGGAGAACTGGTTTTTCATTGGCTTGGTGAGGAAAAGACGCCTACTAGGAAATTGTTTCTGAAACACTGGGCTTATAAGGCTAATTATACAAATGCAGTTGAAGATACAGGATTGCGTGTTTCGTACTACGAAAGAGCAAGGCCGGACACTAAGCTGACAGATACTCCCGTCAATTGGTTCTGGAACTTTCCTCCCATTTAGTCGTTAACGCCATAAAGATTAGGAATAAGCCTGGAAACAGAATAAATAATAAAATATTAATCCTTTCTCTCCGAAGTTTACAACTTCGGGGCTTTATAAACTATAGATTTTAAAAAAGTAAAAACTCAGACCTGTCAGATTTCCGAAGTCCTACAGGTCTTGATGCCAAAAATGTCGCAATTTTCCCTCTATTTACCGGTTTTTTGATAACTGTTAAGTGTATTGCTGTACTACATTTGAAGTAACATAAATCAGTACACTATGCAGGATAAAACAACATTGTATTCACTAAGAAAAACAATTGGAATTTTAGGATTAGCACTACCCATACTACTTTTAGTAACCCATCAGGATTTACTCTCTAGTATGAGCCATTATTATTATACAGCAGGAGGCGTATTTTTTATTTTAATACTGTCGGCTTTTGGCTTGATCTTACTAAACTATAGAGGATATCCAAAACAAGAAGGTGAGTCGTTTAGCGATCGTTTGATCACTACGGTAGCGGGAATATGTATTTTGGTTACCGTGCTGATTCCTACCAAATCAGAAAACCCTTTAGGAACCTTATTTTTTACAGACTATCCGTATTTATTTGGTCACGAATCTAACGGATTCCTGGGAGCTATTCACTTATTAAGTGCAGCTTCATTTTTCTTTCTGTTGGGATATATGAGTTTTTACAAATTTGTTTTAAATCACGATGCATCAGCCTCCAAGAATAGATTATTTCGCAGGAGTGGTATAATCGTTTGGGCTTCTGTGGGGGCTCTTATTATAATTTTTGCGATCGAGAAAATACTAAAAATAAACATGGATGAGGTGTTTCCTGCCTATACCTTTTGGTTAGAGTGGGTAGCGGTATATGCCTTTGCAGTAGCCTGGTTAGTAAAAGGGAAAATTCATAAAGATTTTGAAAAAATGATCAAAACCTTTCAAACAGAAAAAAGTTTGAAGAAGCATTAGGTTGTTTTTTGAAAAAATATTTCAAGTCAATAACCTGTCTTAAAATTTCTTGCATTTGGCGGTTTTGTGATAGTCAAAACACCTGTTTCGAGATACTTTTGGACAAACGATTATCTAATTCAAGTATTTCATGAAAGCCACAAGTATACCCAATCACGAAAAAACCTTTTTTGAAACAGGAAGAGACTCAGACGGAAAAGAATTTGTGTTAACAGAAATGACTGTACCAATTAAGGGAACTAGTGAGGTGATGCCTTATATAAATTGTAGGCCCAAAAATGGAGATGCTTCTTTTTATTATCAGGAGAAAAATGCAAAAACACAAATTGTACTACATTATACTGCTGGGTACTTAAAAGGGGATGTAGCTGCATTATCTAGACCTAATAATCATGTATCAACTCCGTTTATCATCGCAAGAAATGGTAAGATACTTAACTTATGGTCTTCTGCCTTTTGGTCATATCATCTGGGCTCAGGAGCCATAGGTGGCAATACCAGGGGTGGCAAGCGAACCATTGCAATAGAACTTTCTAATATTGGTTTTTTAAAGAGAATAGATAACAAATTGGTTACGGTGTATAGTGATACCGATGTGTATTGTGATATTAGGGAAAAACAGTTTTATACAAAGTTGGAGTTGCCTTATCGTGGAGAAGTATACTATGCCAAATTTACAAGGCGACAATACCATAGTTTGCAGTTGTTACTTCGTTACTTAACTGCCGAATATGATATTCCTGCTACATTTTTGCCAGAAGATAAACGATATGGAATCGTTGCAGAAGAAGAGTTGATTAATTTTCTAGGGATTACTTCTCATGTAAATTATAGACCTTCTGGAAAATGGGATATCGGCCCTGCCTTTGATTGGGGTCGGGTTATGAAAGGCTTACAGTAACCAGATCGTCTTCAGGAAACTACCTTCATTTGTCGTTTTGTGCTACTATGAGGGGTAATTTTCTATAATTTTTGATTTAGAAAACACAAAGGTGTTAGAAAATTTAGCGTGAAGTTGTATTTTTACTAAAATTAAAGTTTTACTACTAATTTTATTTAAAATACTCTACCTTGAAACCTAAATTTTTATTTCCCCTGTTATGTTTACTCTCTCTTTTCTCTTATTCACAAGCAGAAAATAAGTTTACAGATACACGAACTCAAAAGATTGAAGCCACCAAACTAGAAATAGAAAAGGCAGATTCAGATTCTTTACGGTTATCACTTAGATTGAAACTAGCGGGTCAATTGGCCTATTTTGATGGTAATATTGCCAAAGAAATCTATCTCGATGTTCATAAAACAATTAAGGACAAAGGATATAATAGCTATCATTATCAAAAAATGGAAGCAGAATTATTATATAGTTTGTCAAGCGTATCCTTGAATTTACAAGATACTGCAGCAGCATTGCAATATGCCAATGAGTCCTTAGATATTGCGACAGAGATTGGATATGATATGATCGTGGGTCGGGCGCTAAGTAATCTAGGGAATACATACTCGAGACAAATGGATTTTGAGAAAGCAAAACAATTTCATAAACGTTCATTAGTATTTCATGAAAAGGCGAAGTCGGGTAGAGGACAAGCACTTACGTTAAATCGAATAGGACTAGTCTTTAGTAAACAGGAAAAGATTGATTCTGCAACATATTATTTGAAAAAGGCTATAGAAGTTGATACCGCTAAGACACTAAGGCTACAAATAAAGGGAAATTTAGCCAGTATCTATGCAAATAATGATAGATACGACCTAGCTGCCAATATTTATAAAGAAAACCTTAGATTGTTAGATCCAACTGCTTATAACGTCAGGGCGCATAATCATTCTAATCTAGCAAAAGTATACGACAAACAAAAAGAGTATAGCAAAGCACATGCACATATAGACAGTGCTATTTTCTTTGCAAAAAAGGTGAATTCGTTATTTTTGATACAATCGGCATACCATGCCAAAGTTGGAATAGCTTATAATGATAAAAAATTCTCAGAATCTTATGAGGCTTTTTTAATTCAGGATAAATACAAAGATTCTATAGTAAAAGAAAGTACGACAAAACGTTTTGCCAATCTGGAATTTGCATATCAGTATAAAAGAGAAAAGGAACTAGCTGCCGTAAACCTCAAGAATGAATCTACTAAAAAGAAATTGTATTTAGGGTTACTCGTTATTACGGCTCTGGCAGCCTTGTTTTTAATCTATTTTATTAGAAAAAACAATAGACAAAAATTAGAACTGGTTGCAAATAAGGCTAAACTAGCAGAGATGGAAAAATTAAAAACCGCCTTAGCACTCGCAAATCGAGAACAAGAACTTAAAAAAGTGGTGGTAGAAAGCTCTGTTAGAGAAGAAGTCCTTAATAGTACCATAGATGATATTAAACAAGTTACAGCTCTCGAGGATGAGAGAGAACGTAAGTCTGCGTTACGCTCCATATCTGCTTCCCTATTATCAGAGAAAGATTCTAAAAAATCATCTTTAAGTTTACAAACGTACCTTGATGAGGTAAATATTGATTTTAAAATACTCCTTGATCAACATTTTTCCAAATTAAAACCAAAGGAAAAAGAGCTTCTTTGTCTTATGAAAATGGGGCTAAGCACTACAGAAATTAGTAAGCTTCAAAACACAACGGTAGCGGCTATAAAATCCTCAAGATATCGTATTCGTAAAAAACTTGGTTTAGGTTCTGAACAAGATATTATAGCTTTTATTGAAAGTAAAAATATCAGGCTATAAGGTATTAAAAGTACATTCCCTGTAAACTGTTTTTTGATTAAAATTGCATGCTCTTTAATTTACAAAAGCCTATTTTGTGAGGAATATCTTGTTATTATTTAAAGAAATTATAAGTAAAATCCAGCACATCGAATTTTATTTAAAACACTGAAAATAAAAAATCTAAATTGTTTGATACTCTTTTGCTACCCCCTTTTTTTTGACATTTAGATTCCTTGTTTATTTCTTTGTTTAAGAAAGTGATGTTTAACTTTAGATAAGGTTGTTTACTATTTATAATTTCTACTCAAAACAACTACTATACAATTTTATCAAATAGAAAAACGGGATATATTCTATGAAACCTGAGACTAAATATACAAAGAGCAAAGATGTAAATATAGCCTATCAAATTTTTGGTTCTGGACCTATTGATTTAGTATATATTCCGGGCTGGGTTTCCAATATAGATTGGATGTGGGCTTGTCCAGAGTTGGTTAATTTCTTTGAGGAACTAGGAAAGTTTGCCAGAGTTATTCTTTTCGACAAAAGAGGAACTGGTTTATCAGACAGAGTAGTAGAGTTTGCAACACTGGAAGAGCGTATGGAAGATATTACGGCCGTTATGGATGCAGCGGGATCAGAAAAAGCCATACTCTTTGGCCATTCTGAAGGGAGTAGTGTTTCTGCATTATTTAGTGCAACCTACCCGGATCGGGTAGTCTCTTTGATTGCTTTTGGAATCTTTGCAAAACGAAGATATTCTGAAGAGTACCCCTGGGCGCCGACAGACGAAGAGCGTCAGGAAGTGTATGATATGATAGCCAATAATTGGGGCAGTGGAGCTATGAACCTGGAATCCTTAGCACCATCAAAAGCACAGGATGAAGTATTTATGGAATGGTTAGCAAATTACTTTCGCTCTGGAGCAAGTCCAAGAGCCGCAATGGTATTAACCAAAATGAATACGCAAGTAGATATCATTAATATTTTAGGGTCTATTAAAGTGCCTACGTTATTGCTACAAAGAGTAGGGGATATTGATGTTAAGATCGAAGAAGGCAGATTTATTGCAGATCGTATCCCAGATTCGTTATTAATAGAACTTGAAGGAAATGATCATTTGTTCTGGGTAGGTAATACTCAGGAAGTTCTAGAAGAGATAAAATCGTTTGTAGATAAAATAGAAATCGCTTCTGAACCTGTTTATGAAAGAAAGCTGTACACTTTTGTGGTAGGTCATTTAAAAGCAGCTGAAGCGTATCGGTATACTGTTAGAAATTTGATTAGGAAATTTGCAAATAAATATAAAGGGAATATAGTAATTGGTACCGAAAATACGTTTACCATCACTTTTGAAGGGCCTAGTAAAGCTGTATATTGTAGTACAGAACTTGTAGAGGCTGTTCAAAGTTTGAATGCCCAAATTTCGATTGGTATTGACATCAAAGAATGTTCTGTTGTAGATTGTATTTGCGAAGAAACAGAAGATTTTGTGGCATTTGTAACAAATGAATCCAGTCCTAATCAAATTATAATTACTCAAACGGTAAAAAATTTACTTGTCGGTGTGGATATTGACTTTATGCCCAATAAAACAGTTTTTAAAACAGAATTAGGAAGCTCAATGCTTTTGTTTACAGCAACTAAAAAAGTGAAGCAAGAAACTACAGTTCCTAATATATCCCAAATTAAAGATTCTTGTCAAGACTCTTTTTTACAAAGAGTCATTCAAAATATAAACAACCATCTTAGCAATGATTATTTTGGAGTAACCATGCTTTGTAAAGAGATAGGGGTTAGTGAACGACAATTACAACGAAAACTAAAAACGATTACTAATAAATCTCCAAATCAATTGATTTCTTCAATTCGCTTAAATAAGGCAAAAGAATTATTAATAAGTAATCATAGTACAATTTCCGAAATAGCTTTTCAAACAGGATTTTCGAGCCCTTCTTACTTTTCCAAATGTTTTAAAAAAGAATTCGCTGTAAGTCCGTCTGATCTGATAAACTAACAGCAGAAAATTTCTCCCACAAGGTAAAGTTATACTTTGCAAAAAACCTTGTGTTAGCAAAATAAAATTTTTTGGATTTCTTAGAAATGTATTGGTTATGGTGTTTTTTAGATCAAATTATAAAAATTGTGGACATTTATAAATTTGTTGATGATTTTTCAACATTTTACGTCAAAAAAGTAATCCAAAAAGCAATAAAACCGTCCAAATTATTTGATTTTCAGAGTTTTACCTATTTTCACTAGTACTTTTTAGTAACTCCTACAGGATTACTTCATGATCCAGAACAAAGCTCGGCTTTGAGAATCACAAAAAGAATCGCTTCGCTTTGTTTCAAAAAAGAAGCGAGCTTCATTTCTGAAACTCGCTTGTCATTAACATTTTTAGTGACCCCAAGCTTCCAGAGTTCGAACTTTTCTACTGAATTTTTAGATAATGTTAACAAATACTTTGAGGAAGAATATATGCTGAAAAAAGCTTGTTAGTCTTTATAACTTTTGGAGAGATAGGAAGATTTATTAATTTTTAATTCTAATAAAAAAGGGCATTCATTAAAAACACCCTTCTTCACTAAAAATCCATCTTAATAGCGAACACATTGACAATAAACATTACTCCACTCTTCAACTTCAGGAGTACAAGGATCTACGATGGGTTTGTGACAAACTCCTCCAGCATTTACAAATTTCTGTTGGTTTTTAGTTAGTACTTTTGCATTCTCTAAAACTCTGTGTAACATAATAATGATAATTTAGTTATCTATAACTCGAACATTTAAAGACAATCGAGGTTTTGTCTAAGCTGGTATATCTAATTGAATAATAACGATTGCTATTATTTCTTCATTATAAATGAACAAAAAAAGCGAGACAATATTGTCTCGCACCTGTAAATTTTGTCTTAAAAGTGAACTCCGCAGGAGAGAGTTCGAACTTTTTAGTTAGCGATTTAGGGTTAATCATCAGTGAATCAAGTGCTTTGAAAAATCTCTATTTGACATAATTTTGGAGGTAACACTTATATAGGAATTTTAGGGACAATTTCAAAACTAGTAATTTACCTAAGCAGTAGGGATTATAAAATATGACTCTGAAGAAAAGACGTTTTACTCTACATCTACAATGTATTAAATTTATATCTTTAAGTGACCTTGGACAGACAAATACCGGACTATTTTAACTAAAAAATTTTGAAAATCAGTTAGTTATTAAAAGAGCTTAAGACAGCTTAACATAATTCAATGTTCTCTAAAACATCAGTACGTCCTAAATATTAAAATTATAAGTTCACGAGGTTTTTACTTAATAATTATCTTCCTCTATATCTATATTTGGATACTTTCCCACATTTTATCCGCATTAAGCCTAAAACTACCTAAGTGCTCAAAGTTACATTCTTTAGGAGCTATAATTGAAAGAAAAGATTCTTCATCTTTATCTTTATACAAGTGGTATGTTTCTCCAATAGTAGGTTCAAAACTAAATTTGGCCTGATATAATAACTTATTACATTCATATTGTTTTATCAGTCTATTATATTGTTCCTTTAGCTCATTATATCTCGTTTCAATATACTTGTTTATCTTATGAAGATTTTCATTTTTCCAACCAGAATTATCTATAATTGTAATTTTAGGTGCGGACAAGTTAGTTGCATAAGGTCTTAATGCTGCATCGTAAACTTTTTTTTCATTGTCATAAACAATATTAACTGGTTTTCCTTTTTTATCCATTCATTTTGTCTTAATTTTCTTATGTAATGTTTTGGCTATATAATGAATGACTCAACTAAATTTATCGTATCTTATTTCTGGTTACAAATTGCCTTTAAACTCATTATAAAAACTCGAAATATTTATTCATTTAAAAACCTTATAAGACTTTTATTGCTCTAAGACTTTAATAAAAGTTGTTCTCTTAGTAAGTTCTTTTAATCTCTTGGCTCCTACATATGAACATGAACTTCTTAATCCTCCTAAAATATCTCTTAAGGTTTTTCGAACCTCTCCTCTAAAAGGCACTTGGATTGTTTTACCTTCACTAGCCCTATACTCAGCAATTTTATCAGAATATTTTTCCATGGCAGTGAATGAACTCATTCCATAAAACTGCTTGTAAGAATTTCCATTTTCATAGTGGATATCTCCTCCACTTTCTACGTGTCCTGCGAGCATTCCTCCCAACATCACGAAATCTGCTCCACCACCAAAGGCTTTTGCTATATCTCCTGGCGTTGTACAACCCCCATCACTTATAATATGTCCTCCTAATCCATGTGCTGCATCTGCACACTCGATAATTGCTGACAATTGTGGGTATCCAACACCTGTTTTATTACGAGTTGTACATACTGAACCAGGACCAATACCAACCTTTACTATATCTACTCCGGATAATATTAGCTCTTCTACCATTTCTCCAGTTACCACATTACCCGCAATAATAACTTTATCAGGGTACTTTGATCTCAACTTTTTTATGAAATAAATAAAACTTTCTGAGTACCCATTAGCTACATCCACACATATGAATTTTAATTGGTTATAAAAACCTAAAATCTTATTTAGTTTAGTGAAATCTTTTTCCTTAATTCCTGTACTAATGGCAATGTACTTAGTAATTTCATCAGAAATATTAGTAAAAAACGTTGACCAATCTTCTAAAGAATAGTGTTTATGAATTACAGTAAATAATTTTATCTGGGATAAGGATTTTGCCATTTCAAAAGTTCCTGTCGTATCCATGTTCGAAGCCATTATTGGAATCCCATCCCAAGAATAGTTACTGTGCAAAAAAATAAATTTTCTTTCAAGTATTACTTCAGATCTGCTCTTGATTGTCGATCTTTTAGGGCGAATCATTACATCTTTGAAACCTAACTTTAAATCATCTTCTATTCTCATTTTTTCCTATTTAAAATTATAAAATCGAACTTATTTTATTGAACTCATCTTGAATGTCATTTTTGCCTGCAAAACTTCCATTATGCACCCTGATTTTGTGAAATTTTTGCATCGTGGTTAAGGCTATGACTTAAAAATTTTACTTCATTATGTCACAAAACCAAATTTTTCGGCTTAAACCTTGACTCAAGATGAGTTCATTTATCCCTTTTTTGAAATAAAAAATATTGACTCTAAATTTTATTTTAATTTGATGATATCCTGCCTTTAGTAATTAATCTCTTTTTATATTTATCCAAAGTTTTTATTATCTGTTGTTCCATATTTATTTCTAATAAATTGGCAATACAAATTAATGAAAATAAAACATCGCCAAATTCATCCTTAATTTTTTCCTCGGTAGATATTTCTAATTTTCCATAATTAGAAGAAATTATAAGTTCTTTCGATAATTCACCTAATTCAGATAATAAATCTAACATTCTGATTTCAATGGTAGTTTCGTATTTGTTTTTTAAAACAAAATCTTTAACGAGTTCCTGTATGCTGTTTCTTTCCATGTTGATATTCTATTTCTTTAAACACTTCAATGTACTGATCAATTATGATTTTATCATTTTCCCAGTCATAAAATGTTGGGAGTGATAATGCATTATCTTCGACATATTTACAAACAGGTAAAGATTCTATATTATTTACCACTTTTGTTTTTTGTAAAGGGAACATCCTATCAGGAAATTCAGAATACAATGGCTGGTTTGCCAAGCATTTTCCAGAAGGTGCTGAAACCTCCATGCCCTCTTTCTGTAGAATTTGGACGAGTTCATCTCGAGAAATACCTTGTAAAATACCTTCTTTGTAAAGTGGTTTGAAACCATACCAAGCTCCCATATCTACATTATTAGAAATATCAATATTTTGAAGGTAATTGACCTCTTTTAATCTTTCATTAAAATAGTTTAAACATTTATGACGTCCTTCTTTAATTTTAGGAAAGTTTTGGAGAGAGTATTTAGCAACGATCGCATTAAAAGGTGACATTCTTAATTTGAGTCCGAAACCTGTTGCCCAATAATCGTTTAGCTCCTTTTCGAGTATCTCGGATTTACAACGATCTCTATAATGACCTAACAAGGTTGCCCTATAATATATATCCTTATCATTTGTCACTAAAATCCCACCTTCTCCGGCAAAGATGGCTTTGTTAGTTTGTAGTGAAAAAACAGCAACATTTCCAAACGTTCCGCAAAGTTTGCCTTTATATTTTGAGCCATGAGCATGAGAACAATCTTCTATAATTTTTAAATTATACTTCTGTGCAATTTTAATTATCTCATCCATATTGCAAGGATAGCCCCATTGATGAACAACTGTAATTGCTTTGGTACTCTCGCAAATGTTTTTTTCAATTTCTTTAAAATCAATACATCTACTATTAATGTCGATATCTATAAGTCTCACGCTTCCCTGTAATGAAAAAACAGGGCTTAAGGCGGCATGATAGGTTAGTCCAGGACCTAAAACTACATCCCCTTCTTTGATTCCAATTGCAAAATATGCTGCTAGTAAACCAGATGTTCCAGAGTTAAATGAAATAGAATATTTTGACTGGTTTTCTAAAAATGCTAAAAAATTTTCTTCGAACTCTTTTATAGGACCAGTTTTACCCTTGATTCCGATATCTTCATTTCTTTGTTTTGAAAGTTCTTGTAATTCGATATCAAGTGCATCAGGAGGCCAAATTTCGTGAGGTAACATTTTTGTGATAGTCCTATTACTACTGTTTAACGTGCTATTTTTCATGATTAGATTAAATTTTGTTCTAGATGATTTTTTCGACTATTTACTTGGGACATTATATTTGGCAAAAAAACATTTATTCCTTCATTTTTTGCCGACATAAAACCTGCTTCGACCATTTGCATTGTTTCACATCCGTTTAATAATTCTATATTATTTTTTTCTTTATCTAGTCTTTCACAATCGCTAATAAAAACACTTAGTTGTTCACTGTATGCTAGTTCCCAAGGATAATAATTATTATCGTGATCTAATATTTCTCCAGTGTTACTGAAGAGTGTCACTTCCTTACGATTTAATCTGATATTTCCAAGAGAACCACTCATATAGATTTCTTCCTTTTTATCGGTTGATACAACACTCAATAAGGCTTTTACTATTGTTCCAGTATTGTATTTACATTCTAAGAATACAGTATCATCAGTCGAGTAATCAAAATTTCTTTTTTGAGATGTCAAAAATTTTGCTTGTATCATTTCTGGGAGTCCTAAAAAATAATGAATCACAAAGCAGGCATGCCAACCTAGGCCATACCAGCTACCTCCACCTTTTTCTTTAACCCAATACCATGAATTTTTTGTATCGTTTAAGGTAAATTTATAATCTATAAATCTTATAGTTCCAATACTCTTAATCCAGTTTGAAGCTTTCTTGTAAAAAATATGATGTTTTCGTTGTTGCGCTATCCTGAGTAAACAATTATGTTTTCTTGAAAGTTCTATATAGCTGATAGATTCATTTAAATTTAGTCCGAATGGTTTCTCTTTTAGTACATGTATTCCTCTTCTAAAACAAATTTCTAATACTTCTTTGTATAAATCATTGGGTAATGATAATACAGCAATATCTATATCATTATCATTTAAAAAATCGATATAAGAGGTGGATGTTGTAATTTCAAAGTCGATAGTTTTTTTAAATTTAAAAATATGATCTTCATTTTTATCACAAATACCGCTGAAGCATATTCTGCCTTGTTTGTGTAAATCAATTATAGATGATAAATGTGAAGCCCCTTGGTTTCCACAACCTATTAAGGCTAAATTAAACTTTTTCATATATTAGGATTTAAGAGGTTAACAATATCAGGAAGTAAATTCTTGGGTGCAGCAATAATACTTTCTGCTTCAATAGGACTATTACCTTGATAGTCAGTAATACCCCCGCCAGCACCCTTGATAATAGGAATCAAAGCTAGTGCATCCCATCTAGACATTATAGGATCAATCATTATATCAGCATATCCGGTAGCTAATAAAAAATATCCGTATGCATCCGCCCAAGTTCTATACATCTTACACTTTTTTATTAAGTTATCAAACCTATCTTGGTCTTGAAATTGTCCGATAGCAAAATGATCAGTTGTAAGAATTACTGCATCACTAAAATGATTACAAGATCTCATTTTAGTTGGATTGTCATTATGTATACAAATTTGATTATCTCCAACAACTAAATCTTCCAATATAGGGTTGTGATACATACCCACTATTGGGATACCATTTTTTAGAAGTGCTATTAATGTGGCAAAGAGTGGAACACCATGAATAAATGTTTTTGTTCCATCTATTGGATCAATTACCCATTCAAATTCAGATCCAGTACGATTTATTATTCCTGTTTCTTCAGTATAAATATTATGCCCACTAAATTCTCTTGAGATACAATCTATGATTTTTTCCTCAACTTTTTTATCTAAAATTGTTACAGGTGACTTATCTTTTTTTACCTTCACTTTGATCGGTTTTCTGTAGTATTCTTTACAAATATTTGATGTTTTATCAGTCAATTCTTTAAAAAAGGGGAGTAAATCGTTTGTATTCATTTTTTATGATTATAACAATATTTATGCATTTTCTTTATCATAAATTTAAAAAAAAACATATTTCACCTAAATATCTTTATCCATCAAAATTATTATGCCTTTTCCGTATTTTAATATTTTATTAAGTTAAAATATAGTGGCAAGCCTATTATAAATAACATTTTAAATGTTAAAGGAAGTTTTATTAATGAACAGTGTTAAAAAAAGTTAATTGATTCCTTTCTTGAAACTAAACCATAATAATCAATATTAGAGAACTAAAATAATAGTTGGGTTTGAGAATAATTGCTTTAAGCTTTTAAGGTAAAAATGAAAAAGGAGTAGAAGCAAAATGTGTATGTAACGGTTTAAAATATTTTCATTATATTTATATTATCACTAGGTTATTAGTGATTAACCCCACCTTTAATTTAATATTACATATTAAATATAAATACCTCATTAAGCATATTTTATTATTGTATAGGTCAGAATATGTAGCTTTATTTAGCTAATTATTAAAACCATACTTCTAAAAATGGAAAATCTGGATAACTACATTAAACAAGAGAAAAAGGTTATTGATCTAATAACTAGGACACTAAATGTAATTTATTTTGAACCTTTTAACAATAGATAAACACTTTTCTTATGTTAAATATGATTGTAAATAAAACTTATGGGCAAAGTCTAAACTCAGTATTTGAAAGGTTATCCTATGTTGGTCATGAAATTGTGGAAATGCCTCCAGACTGGAAAAATTCTAAAGAGAATATATATACCCTTATTTTTGTTGATAAAGAACTTTGTTCTAAGGACTATAATTTCTTTTTTAAAAAGGCAGCAACATTGCAAATTAAAAATCCTAGGATCTTCACTACTAGAATAATTGGTTATGCATCACTATTTCATCCTAATTTTTTTTATTCATTAACTAGAGGAACGGCAAGTACAAAGCTTTTATCTGACTATATTTCTAATGTAAGGCATAAGGAGATCAATATTACTATATCTAAATCACTAGGGATAGGTACAAGTAGATATTACTTACAATCATTAATTTTTCTATCAGGTGTTACACTTAGTGCAGCTATTATACAAAATAGATGGTCTTTAGGCACCATAGAAAGTAAGCTTAATAGACTTTGGCAAGCTGGTCAAATGATAAAAAGCATGGGGTTAGATGGGATAGATTCAGAAGATATCAAATCATTTGTACTTCAAACATCACAATATATCAAAACACAACCTAAAATAGCCTTAAAGCAAATAAAATATTTTTATTCAAAATTGCTTTCAGTGTTAATGAGAGATGTAAAAGCTGAGCGAAAGCTCATAAAAGAACGAAAACTTAACTCCAAGGAAGAAGAACGTTTTGGTTTTATTTCTAATTTGAAGAAGATTTTAGGTACCAATTTAAAATCTATACTCCTATATGGTTCTGCTACTAATAGTGAGAATTTTTCGGACTATGATCTTATTATAGTTGTTGGAAATCTGGATAAAGCTCTAATCGAACTGGATGGAAAATCACCTACCTATAATAACAAAGAACTAAATATTGGACTATATGATAACCATGATTTTTGGATTTATCAATTAGCTTCTGGTGATAACTTATACGATCATGCCATTTGCTTATATGGGGATATTATCGTGCCTCATAAAAAAAAGGAAAACTTACTATTACGTAATTTCAGTTTTGGTTTTATTCGTTTTAGACAGTTAATGGGTATGGGTGCACATGTTCAATCTATTACTACACAAAATGACGACAAAAGGAATTTATTAGATTATTTCATAAAGATTCCACTAAATATAGCTAAAGGCATAGATGGATGTATCGGAAATGTGCGTTCCAATGAAAGCATAAAAGCTTGGGCTAGGACAAGGTTAAACTTCAACCTTGAATATCTAAAACAATTATCAAGAGATGGTGACCACACCTTGGCTATTTCCTATTCTACCTGGGCAGCACAGGAAATATTACATATATATGATTATCAGCTAAATGTAACAAAAACAATAAAAGCCAAACCATTAAAATTTAATCAATGCAAACACTAATAGATCAATCTTCAATACGCCTAAATATTAAAAAGGATACCGTTCCTGGTAATTATACAGAGGCAATTCAAGATAAAATGGCTGCTCTAGATATTGAGCTCAATTGGTTAATAGCTGATGCGAATGAAGTCTCAGATAATCTTTGTATATCATGTGCACAATTATCGTCAATTAAAAATGTAACTATTGAGGACTATATTGAGCATATTATAATTCAAATACCCTTTGATTTTGATGCTCTAAGACTTTTAGTAGAGGGTGAAAGTAAAATTATCAAGCTTTTAAATGATAAAATTGTTATCGAGAAATTTAAACCTACCATTTATTCATACACTCATAATCGCTATGGAGTTGTTGATACTACCGATAATTTAAGAGTTAAATTTACCTCTGAAGTATTTAGGCAAATGAATCGTTATGCAAAAATCTCTGGCAAGAACCTTAAGAATGCGTTTCTAGGTTGTATAGAAGATGAAACGGGAATTTATTTGGTTCAGGAAAGAATGGTAACCTCTAATTTGGAAATACGTGTTAAACGATACCATGTTGGATCTCCAGTTCATCGTTATCGTTTTACAGAGAGTTACGATACCTTACAAAAAGACAAAAAACCGCTATTCAATTGGACCCGTTTCGATAAACCAATTGTCTGTTTTGATTGGCGGCACCCTTTAACGGATGAACATGGGGCACGCTTAGCTGACGAGCCTATATCTGATGATTATGCTTCGATATGGATGAAAAATATTCCACAGGCAAAACAGCTCGCCAGTGATACGTTTATTTGGTTAGAATCTCTTTTTGCAAAAGCCAATTTAGTCTTAGTAGATATTTGTTATTTCATTAATAAGGATGGTAATTGTTTTTTTGGAGAAATTAGCCCAGACTGTATGAGAGTACGGCAAAGTATAGATGAAGATGCTCAGAGCTATGATAAGGATATTTGGCGCAAAGGGGGCAGTAAAAAAGACATTGCAACACAATACGAATTATTATATGACTTAATTTTTAATCAATAAATAGTAATTATGGAACTAGAAGTAAAAAACAAACGACTAAAAATTTCACCAAGCGGAGTAATTACCTTACCTGTTGCTGCAAGAAAATCATTGGGTATGGAGGTTAATAAGGCCTCAGAAGTCAGTATAAGAGTAGATGACAAGTGTGTTATCTTATCACGTAAGTATTCAAAAAAGGACAAAACCTGGAGAATTTCTAAAAAGGGTATGATGACTTTACGCGCAGAGGCTAAAACTTTATTACAAGGTGGAAAGACTCGTCATTATTGGCTTAATCTAGATGATAAAAATAAACAAGTAAAGCTTATGCCATATTAAACACAAGACTTTTATGAGCATTATTATAGCACTAGATGGTCACGATGGTGTAGGAAAAACAACATTAGCAAAGCAACTAGTAGAGCAACATAATGGTATTTATGTACGTCCATTTGGTGGTAAATCAGGTATTGATCTTATTGAAGCTGCTGATAATCAATATTTTGATAAGGTAAGTGCTATTGGAAAGCAAGCAATTAATGAAGCAATGCTTGCCTATATAGATCATACTAGACCTTTAATTTTTGATAGGCATTGGATAACCGTACTATCCTTGTTACCAGAACATAATAGAATATGTTGGCCGCATCCCATATATTCCTTTTTATGCTCTGCAGAACTAACCACCATTAAATCACGTTTAAGTAAGCGTACAAGTGAAAAACAGTTTGAAGATGCTTATCATAGTCATTATTTGAACACGTACCTTAAGATTGCCAAGGTTTGCGGAAGTACAGTGATTGAAACAGATCATATTTCTATAACTGGTGCATTACAAAAGATCAATGAGATTTTAAATACCTACTTATGAGGATTAAAAACATACATCAAAATACATATAAACATGTCATAGGATTAGGAAAGGGGCGAGGTGTTGAGCAATATAGCTGGCTGTTTGGTTATAGTGATAACAAAGATTTTAAGAAATTTTTGTTATCTAGTGCTACATTTTTTTTAGATGATGTTCGCAATATGTTATTTGTAAAAGCAAGACATTCGGACTTAAGTTGGATGCTCAATAATAACTACATTGATATTGCTTTAGGAAGTTCAGTATGGTTCAATGAAAAATCAAAATTTAAAAGTTTTGATTTTTTTAATAAGGAAGTGAAACCTTGTAGACTATCACTGATCTCAAAGACTCCTTTACCTATAAAAGATGGATTAAGGGTTGCTACACGTTTCATAGATATCGCTAATACATATTTTGATAACAAAGGTATAGAGGTCAAACTCATTCCCATGAATGGCTGCCATGAAAATGCCCTTTTGCTCAATTTTGCAGATGCTATTATAGATATAATCGAAACCGGAAGAACTATAAAACACTTGCAATTAATTGAGTTAGAAGTGCTTCAATATGTTAGTCATAAATTATATATTAAGAATACCATCAATGCCACAAAAATCTATAAAAGCCTATTAGATATGATAATGGAAAAAAAAGTTTCACTTTAATGTAGTTAGCAATTTCACAATTTCTATGATTCTCAATCTTTAAAATTATTCAGTACATAACAGCAGAAAATCTAATTCGAAGAATTACATATTTAAAAATTTCTAAAGGGTAATTTGGTAATATACGATTGAAACGTTTTTACGAAATAATATAATCCTAAACAGGTCTTCATATATTCTCAGAGCTTTATTTTTAATACAATAACTTAGCCATGAATAATATAATCACATATTGTAGAGTATCTACAGAGGAACAGAAAAAACAAGGCTATAGCCTTGCCTTCCAGAAAGAACATTTATCCAGCTTTGCTGAAAAAGCAGAATACAACATTTTGAAGCACTATGAAGAAGATTATTCCGCAAAAACCTTTGATCGTTCTCAATGGAAGAAGCTAAAAAACTATTGTGATAAATACCATACTGTGATTGACAAAATAGTTTTCACAAAATGGGATCGATTTTCAGGTAATGCTAAACAAGCTTATGAAGAAATTGAATGGTTTGAGAAACGTGAGATTGGGTTAAATTCAGATGATAACCCACTGGACCTAAGTTTGCCAGAAAGTAAGATCAAGTTAGCACTGTACCTAACTTTATCTGAAATCGAAAATGACAGGTTATCAAGACGAGTAAAAGAAGGGTTAGAAAAAGCAACTAAAGAAGGGTGTTGGACAGGCAAATCACCGTATGGATATATCAATTATCGTTTGCCAAATAATAAATCTACTCTAATACCAGATGAAAACGCACGTCAAGTTTTAGACACTTTCTTGTTAATATCAACCCAAAATATCAGCATAAGAAAAGCCTGGGTACAAATGAGGACAAAAGGAATGCTAATATCTTCTTCGCAGTTTTACAAATTAATAAGAAACCCAGTTTATATAGGTAAAGTAATATTAAAATCAGATGAAAACCAAACAATTGAATTCATTGAAGGACTTCATCCACCAATTATACCCACAGCTTTGTTTAAAAAGGTTCAAGAAAGGTTAAATTCTGGATCAAAAAACAATACAACTAAAAAAGGGGTGAAAAATCATTTGTACCCTCTTCGTGGATATATCAAATGTTCCCAATGCGACAAGGTTTTGACTGCTAGCGCTTCAACGGGAAGCAATCCTAATAAGAAGTATCATTACTACCATTGTAGAGATGGTTGTAGGGAAAGGTTGTCAATTAAAAAGCCCATAAGCTTTTTGATCAACACTTAGAAAAAATTAGTATCAACAGAGAGCAATTCAATACAGCGAAAAAGAAGGTGAAAAAAGAAATACAAATACAAGAAAAATCACTTCAGAAAAAGAAACAAAGAATAAGTAAACGAATAACAAAATTAAAAGACATAATAGCTAAGGTGGAAGATAGGTTCTTTGAAGGACTAATAGACTCGGAAACATTTAAGAATTCAAAGATCCGGTATGCAAAAAAGATCAAAGTTTTTGAAAATGAGATTTTAAGGTTAAAGAATTTTAATCCGGTATTTGAATTCCAAAGTAGAATGTAGAAACTTAAAAAATATATTGATCTGCCCCAGAAATTTAAAACTTTAAATTTCCGTAAGGGAAAAGATCTTTTGGAATCAATAATAAATGAAAAAATTAGGTTACATCCCTAAAAACAAATGTAAGGTAGTTTTTTTACCCTAAACGGAGAGGTTCGAACCTTATGTTATTGGCAAACAGTGTTTTATATATTTTTGGAAATAGAAACCTAATAAGACAAAGTTCGAACCAAACACTTGTAATTATCTTAATATCAATAAAATAAAAAAGAGATAAATGTTAAATTTATCTCTTTTAGTGACCTCGGCAGGATTCAAACCTGCAACCTCTTGAGCCGTAATCAAGTGCACTATTCAGTTATGCTACGAGGCCTTTTTTGCTATTGCGGGTGCAAATATAATTGTTTTTATTCAACTGCCCAAGCATATTTTAGCTAAATATTTTTTGATTTAAGAATCAACACCAGTTCGATATTCTATGGTATATTTGAACCATAATCAAAGCATATCATGAACTTAGAAGATTACATACGAGATATAGCAGATTTTCCAAAACCCGGAATTCTATTTAAAGATATCACTCCATTACTATCGAATCATGATGCTTTGGTAGGGTGCGCTAATATGTTAGCCGAGCTTTCTCCTAAAAATATGAAGATTGATAAAGTAATTGGTATCGAATCCAGAGGCTTTATAATCGGAGCTATGATTGCAGAACGTTTGGGAGCAGGATTTGTACCGGTTCGTAAAAAGGGAAAGCTTCCATACCAGGTAAAATCAAAGGATTATGGACTTGAGTATGGCCATGATACACTCGAGATTCATATCGATGCTATCAAAAAGGGAGAGCACGTTCTTATTCATGATGATGTACTCGCGACAGGAGGTACTGCAGATGCTGTATGCAAGTTGGTAGAAGACCTGGGTGGAATTGTCGTGCAGTGTAATTTTATTATGGAACTTGATTTTTTGAATGGCAGAAATAGATTAAATGCACCAGTTTCTGCATTGGTAACATATGAATAAAAAAAGCCTTCAAGAAATGAAGGCCCAAATCAAACTCTATAAAAACTACTATTTTTTGGTAGTAGCGATAATGGCACCATCTTTTGCTTTATCTCCATAAACACTAACAGCAGTTTCGGGCTTAAGAAAATCAACCTCGTCAAGCTTATCTGTTTTTGCTAGATTATCTAAGGTTTCAAAATCAGCTTCTTTTCCGTCAATAATAATTAGCTTCTCAATATCAGGGTTATCAATAAAGCTGAACTTTTTGCTTTTATTATTCTGAAAAGGACTGAACTGTTGTCCATTAAAAATGAAATTACCATCTTCATCTTCTTCAAAAGTAAAAGACTTCATGATTTGGTCTTTTAGTTTTTGAACATCAAAATTACCTTTAAAGAATAAAGAATCATTGTCCTTGTCAAAATCAAAATTAAATGCAAAGTTGTGTTTTTTCATCAGGCTATCCATATCGATTTGAGGATAACTAAAACCTGATTGATTTCTCCATGCTGCAATATCAAAAATTCCAGAATTGTTGATATATAAATTATCGTTTTTATAGCCTAACTCAATTTCAGAGATAGGAGTGTTTGATGAAGAAGAATATTGGCTCTTAGAATTTCCTTTCTTAAGAATGATACTTAAACTGGTTAGCTCATTCTTATCGTTATATTCGATTTTTTTAATGATTAATTCGATCCCGTTTTCAGCAAAGAAAGTTTGTAGATCTTCCAGTTCTTTTTCGGTTGTGTCTTTGTTGATTATTGCAGTAATCTCATCAGATTGTGAATTACTCATTACTATCTGTTCATGTTGGGTATCGGTAAAAGCCATGAGGGAAAGCGTACCTAGTATGCCTATTCCCAGAATAATCCATTTTTTCATACTAAATATTTTAAGGTTATTTATTTTATGATATAACACTTCGTCTTAAGTACGAAAAAAGCTAGTATGTGTTGCAAAATGTTTGTGAAAAATTTGGAGTTAGCCTAAGGCCTTTTTGGTCACATATAGTCTCCAGCCAAAGATTAGCAATTGTAGTTTGGAAGCTTTACTTAGATCTAAACGTCTTTTTGTAAAGCTGGGAAGGATTGCCTTGTTGATTTTTGCTAGAACTGAAAATAATCGTTTTTCCATAACACGAAAATAACAAAAACTCGCTTACATAAAGCGAGTTTATTATGATTTATGTCTGAGTAAAGTTAATTCTCTTTGGTGGTAATTTCTATCACTCCATTTTCAGCTTTTTTACCATATTTTTTGATAGCACTTTTACCTTTTAAGACATTAACACTTTCTATATCATCAGAATCTAGTTTCTCCATGTTCTCTTTGGTAGATTCTTTTCCATCTATAAATAATAAAGGGTTCTTACCATCATTTCCAGTGATCACAGCAAAAGTATTACCATCTTTTTTACGGATTTCGAAAATTTCTTCAGAATCACCATGAATATCTTCTGTTATTACTTTTCCATCTTTGTCCTTTATTATAACTACTTTACTTTTTCCGGTTCCGGAAAAGATAAAATCGTGTTCCTCGTCTTCGTCATCAGTGTGAATTTCAAGAATTTTGTTTTTACCATGCTTTTTTGAATTCATCATAACAAAATTATGATTACTTTCTGACGCACCGATATGAATACTGTCTGTTTTACTATTATATGAAATAATAAACGCACTAATGGGATTCTTATCCTTTATTGCATAATTCGTGCTACTCCCTGAGGAAGTGATCGCAACTTTAATTCCAGTGATTTCTTTATTATTGTTTCTTTCAATATCTGAGAACTTAATTTCTACATTAAAATCATTCTTTAAAGTTTTTTTGATGTTGTCAAAATCCTGTTTTGAAGAGTTCTTATTTATCATAAATTTAACTACCTTTTCTTTATCTTTTTTAGAAGTAGCTTTTTCTAAAGCGGTAGAATTAATGATATGATCTTGCTGGATCTTGACTATTTCTTTGGTATTAAAGCCCCATAGAAATAGACTTAATAATGGCAGAATTAAGATGATTCTCCATAATTTTTTGTTTTGAGAAGTTTGCTTGTTTAACATAACGATTCGTTTTTTGATTAATGAATGATAAAAATTATTGGCAATAGCAGCGTAATTTTTTGATGATACACTTACTAAAGTTAATTGGTACTCTTTTTTAGATTTTAGTTGGTTAATCGCTTCACGATCTGCAATAAATTCAAGGTTTTGCTCTAAGCTTTTTTTATAAAGCCAAACAAAGGGATTGATCCATTGAAAAATCATAAGAAGGTTAATAATCAGGATATCGATGGTATGATATTGAGTCACATGAATCTTTTCATGTTCAAGAATCATGTTTAGTTCTTTTTTTGAATGTAGAGTTGGATTATATACTATGTAACCAAAGAATGAAAAAGGGGCAATATCTTCGGTAACTTCTATTAAATTATAATTCCCCCGTTTTTTGGTTAAGTTACCCGTAACTAATTTTTTTAGGGATAGCAGTTGAATAACAAAACGTATGGCAAATAATAATATTCCAATACAGTATACTATACCACCAATAAGCCACCAATCCCATGATTCTGGAGTAGTATTTATGATTTTAGATGGATTTGATTCTGCAATATAAAAGTTAGGAGATTCAATGAACTTAACAGTGGTAAATTCTAAAAAAGGAAGTAATAATGAAACAATAACCCCTATTAATAAAAAATGTCTGTTAATATTAAAAAAAGTATCTTTTCTAAGTAAAAAGTAGTACGTAACATAAAATATTGTAAGGACTACACTTGATTTAAATAGATAAATTAATATGGTTTCCATGATTTACTCGTTTTGCTCTATTACTTTCAAAATTTCGCGTAACTCTTCAGCGGTAATTTTTTCTTCTTTTGCAAAAAAAGATACCATATTCTTATACGAGTTATTAAAGTATTGTGTCATTGCTTTACTTACAAAATGATTTCTATATTCTTCTTTGGTAACAATAGGAAAGTATTGATGTGTTTTACCAAAAGCTTGATGTCCGACATATCCCTTGTCTTCGAGGTTTCTGATAATTGTAGACACCGTATTATAATGTAAGGTGTTCCCTAATCTTGCTTGTACCTCTTTTGCAAAAGCTCTTTCTAACTCCCATATGGCATGCATGATTTCTTCTTCTTTATTTGTTAGTTTTTCCATTAGAAATTTAATTAATTATGATCAAATCTATAACTAAATTTATAGTTTCACAACTATTTTTATAGTTATTTAACTATTTTTATAGTTTTTTAAGCTAAATTTTATCTAAAACCTTATAAAAATACGCTTTGTATTTATAGAACTAACAGATACTTATTTTATCTTCGCAATCAAATATTATGCTATGGTAGTAAGTATACTTTACGTATTAATTGGGCTTGTTCTTCTTGTAGTAGGTGGGGAGTTTTTGGTTAGATCTTCGGTCGCATTATCTTTTAGACTCAAGCTTTCAAAAATGGTTATTGGTTTAACTGTTGTTTCTTTTGCGACCTCTGCACCAGAGCTGTTAGTAAGTATTCAGGCTGCTTTAGGCGGATTATCTGATATATCCTTAGGAAATGTTGTTGGATCTAACATAGCGAATATCGGATTAGTATTGGGAATTACCGCGATCATAGGACCATTAGCAATCGATAAGGATTTTTATAAGTTTAACTGGCCAGTAATGGTAATACTATCATTTGCATTATATCTGCTTCTGGGAAATGATGGAGTTTTAAGTCAGATTGAAGGGCTTATTTTGGTTTCGTCATTATTGGTATATCTTTTTTTATTAATCAGACGTGCCAGAAAATTTTCTGATGCTATGCTCGAAGAGGTTGATGATTCTCTGCAAAAGACCTCCAACTTCAAAATATTGATTTGGTTATTGATTGGAGGAGTTGCACTTTATTTTGGATCAGAATTATTGGTAAATGGAGCAGAAAATATAGCCCTAAAATTAGGGGTAAGCGAGGGAGTGATAGCCGTCACTTTAATTGCAGTAGGTACAAGTGTACCTGAATTGGCGGCCTCTGTGATTGCAGCACTCAAACAAGAAAAGGCAATCTCTTTAGGAAATCTTATAGGATCAAATATCTTTAATATCGCATCAGTCTTGGGGATTACATCATTAATTCAGCCTATTGCAGTTAAAGATGAGGCTTTAATGAGTGTTAATATCTATTGGATGCTTGGTTTTGCCATAATTTTGCTTCCATTAGCATTTGTTCCCAAAAGAATGGTTTTGGGACGCCCAAAAGGGTTATTAATTTTTGTAGCGTATTGCATTTTCATAGCTTTGGTTTTTGTGAAATAAAATTCAAACACCAAAGAATATAAAAAAACCTCTGAAAAATTTTTCAGAGGTTTTTTGCGTTTAACCTTTATGATAGATAGTTGCTTTTTATCTTATGCTAACATGGCTTCAACATCTGCTGTTTTAACAGTCTTAACAATTCTTGCGGCAATTTTGTAGGGGTCACCATTAGATGCAGGGCGACGATCTTCTAACCATCCTTTCCATCCGTTTTCTACGGTAATAATAGGAATTCTAATCGAAGCACCTCTATCCGAAACTCCATATGAGAATTCATTAATAGATTGCGTTTCATGCTCACCTGTTAATCTTTGATCATTAAATTCTCCATAAACAGAGATGTGTTCTTTGGTAACTGGTCTGAATGCCTCACAAATTGTCTCATATATTTCCTTAGAACCACAAGTTCTCAATACCGAGTTAGAGAAGTTTGCATGCATACCAGAACCATTCCAATCTCCTTTTATAGGTTTTGGGTGATACTCTATGTAATATCCATATTTTTCAGTAAGGCGGTCTAATAAATAACGAGCAATCCAAATTTCATCTCCTGCTTTCTTGGCTCCTTTTGCAAACAACTGGAATTCCCATTGTCCACTAGCAACCTCCTGATTAATGCCTTCAAAATTAAGCCCTGCATCAATACAAAGATCAGCATGTTCTTCTACAAAACTTCTACCATGTGTATTTCTTCCTCCAACAGAACAATAATACATACCTTGTGGACCAGGATAACCGCCTACAGGAAATCCTAATGGCAGCTGAGTGTTCTTGTCCATAATAAAGTACTCTTGTTCAAAGCCAAACCAAAAGTCATTATCATTGTCATCAATAGTGGCTCTTGCATTAGATTCGTGCGGTGTTCCGTCTGCATTTAAAACTTCAGTCATTACTAAATATCCATTTCTTCTTGTAGGATCAGGATATATAGCTACAGGTTTTAATAAACAGTCTGAAGATCCACCTTCAGCTTGTTTTGTAGAACTACCATCGAAAGACCAAATCGGACAATCTTCTAGCTTTCCGCTAAAATCTTCTTCAATTTTTGTTTTACTTCTTAGATTAGCAGTTGGTTTGTAACCATCTAGCCAAATGTACTCTAATTTAGCTTTACTCATAATTAACACTTTATAAATTGAACTCTTAAAGGAGTCAAAATTAATTCATCTTTCTATATATGCAAAAAAAATAGGGGTATTTAAGTTGAAGTTATAATCATTTTTATTAACACCCTACTTTTTTAGGGGGTATTTTTGAAAATATTCAATTTTAAAAGTGTATATTTTTCATATTAACAATAGAAACTTATTTTATCTTTGCGGTAAAACTCACTCAATTATGTCAACACTTAGATTTCAAGCCCTAAAAGAAACATTAAATCGTAGCTCTGTAGTAGTTACTGAAACAGAACGCCGTTCTACTTTATTTGGTGAAAATGTATTCAACCATACCACAATGCTGCAATCTCTAACCAAAGATGCATATAGTAGCGTGATGGATGCTATAGAAAATGGTTCTAAAATTGACCGTAGAATTGCTGATCAAATAGCATCAGCGATGAAAGATTGGGCATTGTCCAAAGGGGTAACGCATTATACACATTGGTTTCAGCCATTAACAGGAGCAACAGCAGAAAAGCATGACGCCTTTTTCGAAACGATTGGTAATGGACAAGCTATAGAAAAATTTGGCGGGGGCCAATTGGTACAACAAGAGCCAGATGCGTCTTCGTTTCCTCATGGTGGTATCAGAAATACATTTGAAGCCAGGGGTTATACTGCATGGGATCCTACCTCACCCGCTTTTATTTATGGTACTACACTATGTATACCAACCGTGTTTGTCGCATATACAGGAGAAGCACTGGACTATAAAACGCCTTTGTTAAGAGCGCTACAGGCCATTGATCATGCAGCAACAGCGGTATCTAAGTATTTCGATAAAAATGTAAAAAAGGTTAATGCTTCTTTAGGATGGGAACAAGAGTATTTTTTAATAGATCATGCATTGGTACAATCCAGGCCTGATATCGTGATGACTGGTAGAACACTGCTTGGTCACTCTTCAGCAAAAGGTCAACAGTTGGATGATCACTATTTTGGTAGCATTCCAACCCGAGCCTTGAATTTTATGATGGATTTGGAAGTTGAATGTATGAAGCTAGGAATTCCTGTAAAAACAAGGCATAATGAGGTTGCCCCTAATCAATTTGAGTTAGCACCTATCTATGAAGAGACTAATCTAGCAGTGGATCATAATTCTCTTTTGATGGATATTATGGATAAAGTTGCTGATAGGCATAAGCTTAGAGTTTTATTACACGAAAAGCCTTTTGCAGGAGTTAATGGGTCGGGTAAACATAATAATTGGTCCCTTAGCACAAATACAGGGGTTAATTTACTAGGTCCCGGAAAAACACCAATGAGTAATCTGCAGTTTTTGACATTTTTTATTAATACTATAAAGGCTATTAATGAAAATGAAGAATTAATGAGGGCAGGTATTGCTTCTGCCAGTAATGATCACCGATTAGGAGCCAACGAAGCTCCTCCTGCAATTATGTCGGTGTTTATAGGGGAGCAGTTAACTGCTGTATTAAAAGAGTTGGAAGGGGTAACCGACGGTAAATTGTCACCAAAAGAAAAGACCGATCTCAAACTTAATGTAGTAGGTAAAATACCCGAAATTTTATTAGATAATACAGACAGAAACAGAACTTCTCCATTTGCGTTTACAGGAAATAAATTTGAATTTAGAGCTGTAGGCTCAAAAGCTAACTGTGCAAACCCAATGACAATCCTTAACACGATAGTGGCTAAGCAATTGGTTGACTTTAAAAAAGAAGTTGATATTTTGATTGATGAAAAAGGATTAAAAAAAGATGAAGCTATTTTTAACGTATTGCGAGAGTATATTAAGCAATCTAAAAATATTCTTTTCGAAGGAAACGGCTATAGTGCAGATTGGGAAAAAGAAGCAAAAAAAAGGGGGTTAAGTAATAATAAAACTACTCCTGAAGCATTAAAGGCAAAAGTCTCTGCCAAAAATATTAACCTTTTTGAAGAGATGGGAGTCATGAATGAAATTGAAGCCAAGGCTCGTTATGAAATAGAAATAGAAGAATATGTAATGCGTATCCAAATAGAAGGACGAGTGTTAGGGGATATCGCACGTAATCATGTCATCCCAACGGCAATACGATACCAAAACATGCTCATCAATAATGTTTCTGGTCTTAAAGAGCTTTACGATAGCGATTTTAAAAAGTATGCAAAGGAACAAATGGAAATTATTGAAGAAATATCAGGACATATCGGTAAAATTAATACCAAAGTTAATGAGATGACAGATCAACGCAGAAAAGCAAACAAATTAACAGATTTAGAGAAAAAGGCAGCAGATTATTGTAATAAGGTAAAACCGCTGTTTGATGAAATTAGATACAGTTGTGATAAATTAGAACTATTAGTAGATGATGAACTATGGCCATTGACTAAATATCGTGAGCTTCTGTTTACCAGATAGGTAAGAATTAACTTACGTTGTGTTTTTGTTAAGGGTTTTTTATCTAAAACCCGTTTTTCGCAAACCTTTTAAAAGTCATAGAAATCTCTTTTTATGACTTTTTTTTTATGTATTTCATCGAATAGTTAAAAAATTCGTAAAAACAGCCTTAATATTTTCATAAATTTGTCAATGTCAAAAAGGAACTTTTTTGACAATACCCCTTAGAGTCCCCCAAACAAAATTTTTACTTATTCAGATTATAAAGATTAGATTCTTCTATTTCTTTATAAGGGCTTATGTAGATTTTAAATTAGTAAACTCATTAATCATTTTAATTTATATTACGTATGAAAACAGTAATTCTTAGTCTAGCAACTTTATTAAGTGCTACAGTGATGTTTGCACAATCGAACACAAGTAATGTTACTCAAACGGGGGAGGATAACGTTGCTGATGTCATCCAAGTAGGTGATACAAATTCTTCTACAACAGTACAAGAAGGGATGGCCAACACGGCAACGGCAAATCAGGGGAGTACTTTATTTGCTTCTAGAAATGGTGTTGTAGAACAAACCCAAATCGGAAACAAAAATACTGCTACTGCTCAACATGAGGAGGACTTAAATCAAATTTATCAGATGCAGATTGGCGATGGAAACTCAGCTACAGCAACTCAGAATTTAGCTCTTTTTGGAGGAGGAAATTTGGCTGATCAACTTCAAGAGGGAAATGGGAATACAGCAACAATTTCTCAGGAAGGTATTTTAAACACAGCATTCCAGGCGCAGGTTGGGGATGAAAACTCTGCTACTGCTTTACAGGAAGGGATTTTTAATTTCAGTGACAGTAGTCAGGAAGGGGCTTTCAATACTTCTTCTATTGCTCAAATTGGAGATTTTAATGAAGCTCAGCAAATACAAGTGGGTGATGCCAATCTTGCAACAGCAGAGCAGTGGGGAACTAATAACGTTTTGATCCAGGATCAACAAGGAGGAGGAAACACGGCAACTTCTTTACAAGGAAGCAGTTTTTTTGACTCTAGAGGTGGAGAAGTGCAGCAAGTACAAATTGGAAACGAAAATGATGCGTTTGCAAATCATGAAGAAGATAATAACACGATTCTTCAAGGGCAATTAGGAGATGCAAACCGTGCAAGTGCTGTACAAAACCTAGGATCTTTTGGAGGTGATAACTTCGCAATCCAAATTCAATTAGGTAACGGGAATACTGCTATTGCATCTCAAAATGGAAGCAATAATATTTCAGACCAGTTTCAGAATGGTGATGAAAACTTCGCTGATGTAACACAGTCGGGAACAGATAATATTGCGGTTCAAACACAATCCGGTATGGGTAATAATGCAGAAGCGGTACAAGGAGGATTTTTCTTTACTTCCAGAGGAGGTCTTATAGAGCAAACTCAAACTGGTGAAGGCAATGACGCTTTTGCAAGACATGAAGAGGATAATAATACGATCATTCAAGAACAAACAGGAATTGGAAATGCCGCAGTTGCGACGCAAAACCTTCTTACTTTTGGAGGAGAAAATGTTGCAGATCAATTTCAGTTTGGAAATGGTAATATTACTGAATCTGTACAAGATGGAGAGAGTAATCTAGTACTTCAATTTCAATTTGGAGATGAGAATATCGCAGTTTCTGATCAACTAGGAACAACAAATACAAGTGATATCTTCCAATTTGGAAATGGTAACTTCGCACAGGATATTCAAACTGGCGTTAATAATAGTACTTTTGTTACTCAGTTAGGAGATCTTAATACTAGTACTATAATTCAAGCAGGAACTAATAACTCTGCAGTAGTAAATCAAAATGGATTTTAATCGTAAAGATTGATTAAAATTTTATATATTGAATAGAGTTATGCTTATATTAAAAATAAGGGCATGACTCTATTCTTCATTTTTTTAGAATTGAAAAAAGGATACCAATATGTACATGAGGGCTTTCGCATTTTTAATATTCTGTACCACAATATCATTTGCCCAGGATGTGAATAAGGAAAATGAGATCTTGATTACAGATCAGGATAAATTTATCACACTGTTGCAAATAAACAATATTGAGTTTCAGGGAAGACAAGATTTTTCATCTATTGCCACAGGAACAAATACAGTTTTTATCCAACAAATAGGAGCTAACAATTCTGCAATATCTAACATCGTAGCAGAGTCATCAGATATTAATATTTTTCAGAATGGAAATGAAAATAAAGTGGAAATAGAAGAATCAGCAAGAGAGATTGAAAAATTAATCACTCAAACAGGTAATAATAATATCGTATACGATTTTTCTTTCAATCCAAATGCATCTACTAGTTTAGAGCTAATTCAAGAAGGAGATAATTTGATTTTTGAACGTTTTGGAACTAATGAGCTTTCAAAAAATTTAAAATTCAAAATGACAGGTGAAGCTCGAACTATAATTGTTAGGAGTTTTTAATATTTTAAAGAAAAATATTCAATAGTGTTTCGATACTATTAAAACTATCTTACAATTGAAAACTATAAAATGAACTAATGAAACCAAAACTTTTAATACTTCTTTTACTGGTTTTTCAGGTTTCAATTGCCCAGCACACAAATACTGAGGTAATAGCGAAGATTAAAACAGAAATGGTAGATGAAACCATTACCGCGGTTGCCACTGCTACCAATACTACAGAAGTCTATAAGAGTTTAAGGTATATACTAACCGTTTTCAGAACAGATGCTCAAAATAATATTTCAAAAAATAGTCAAGAAGAAAGATTTACTCTAGAGGCAAATGAAACGAAAGAGCTTTCCAGTGGAACCATGAGTAGCAACGACCCCAACAAAATTGTGGTGCTCTTACTTATTTACGAGGACGATAAAATAATAGCAAAAGACCGTTTTGCATTTAACGAAGAAGTACAAAGAGAAGCAGAAAAAGTTGAGGCAGAAGATACATCTGATGATGGTGTAGAGTTGAAAGGTATTGTTATAGAAGAAACGAAAACAAAACCTGGCAGAGATTTTTATGAGTTTTTTTATAATTCTTATTCTCTTAATCAAATAAACGGCAACAAAATAGTTGGTGTATATGAGACATTAAGTTTTGGACGCACCACTATACTTCAAGTCAAGATAGAAGACATTGTTATTCATCAATTTATTAGCAAACCCGATTTGGAATATTTAGAACAAATGTCGAAAATTGCAGTAAGGAAAGTGTTTAAATATTTTAAGGATCTTAAAAAGCAGAAAAACGATATTTTCCAATATTAAGAATCATAAGAATGAAATCTATACTTATACCACTATTTTTCACCTTCTCGATCTGTACCTTTTCTTTCGGGCAAGATTTAGTATACCGACCGGTAAATCCAGCGTTTGGAGGTGATACTTTTAACTATCAGTGGCTTTTGAGTTCTGCAGAAGCTCAGAATACCTTTACAGATGATGAAGATGCTGGCAGAAACCAGCAATCGGATTTGGAGAGGTTCACTGAAAACCTCAATAATCAATTACTTAATCAGATATCAAGATCCTTATTTAATGAACAATTTGGACAAGATGGTCTTACCGAAGGAACTTTTAGTTTTGGTACTTTATTTATAGAAATCTTTCCCTCGGGAGAAGGCTTAGTCATCAATATTTTGGATACAAGTACAGGAGATCAATCCCAAGTAATAATTCCTAATTAATTTTTAATGCACTATAAATTTTATAAAGTAATTGCAATAATTTCTTGCGCACTTTTATTATCAGGATGTGGAGCATACTTCAATCAGCCAATTGTTATAGAAAATGCAAGAATGGGCGAGAGTACAAAAGTTACCAAAACCTTGAGAGATTTTCCAAACCCGATAGAGCCAGTGGTAGTAGGAGTGTATAAATTTCGAGATCAAACAGGTCAATATAAACCCACAGAAACCGGTAGCACATTTAGCACGGCAGTTACCCAAGGGGCTACAACAATCCTGATTAAAGCCTTAGAAGACTCAAAATGGTTTGTGCCAATCGAAAGAGAAAATTTGAGTAACCTGCTTAATGAACGTAACATTATCCGTTCCACCAGAAAAGAATATAGAAAAAATAAAAACCCTGATGAACCACAATTACCACCTTTGCTATATGCAGGAATTATTCTTGAAGGAGGGATTGTATCTTATGACACGAATATAATTACAGGAGGTTTAGGCGCAAGATACTTTGGAGTAGGAGCATCAACTCAATATAGGCAAGACAGAATTACGGTTTATTTAAGAGCCGTATCAACATCAAGTGGTAAGATTCTAAAGACTGTTTATGTGTCTAAAACTATACTATCACAAGCACTTGATGCCAATTTCTTTAGATATGTTACTTTCAGGAGGTTACTCGAGGCTGAAACCGGATTTACAAAGAATGAACCCACTCAAATGGCAGTATCAGAAGCTATAGAGAAAGCAGTAGAATCTTTAATTATAGAAGGGATCGAAGATAAATTATGGGCAGCAAATTCAGATACGCAAACTGTAAATGACATAATTACAAATTATAAGGCAGAACAAGACGAAGCTCATAATACGGCATTATACGAACGCTATTTTAAGGAAAGAAGAGGTAAAAAATCTATTTTTATTAAAGGAGGAACAGCATTAATTAACGGAGATTACAATAGTCCTGAATTATCATATTCTGTAAGAGCAGGAGCTAGATATTATTTTAATCCTTTTCTAAATGTTAATGCCAGCATTAATAAATTTGAGCTTACTAATCAAAATGCATTTTCAGAAGGGTTTAATGCTATTGATCTCAATGCAGAAGTAACACTTTTACCTTTTGAAAAATTGTCACCATTCTTTTTTGGTGGAATGGGAAATGTAAATACCGATGATTTTGATAGAACATTTTTTAAATTTCAGTATGGCGGAGGGCTGGAGTATTTGGTTTCTAATAATATCGGACTATCAATTAATGCTACTCACAGTGTCATTTTGGGCGATAAATTAGATAACATATCGCAAGGAAAGAGAGATGATCAGTATTTTAATTTTTCTTTTGGACTTAATTGGTATTTCGACAATCCAATTAAAATGAACAAAAAAGAAAGAAAGAAAAAGAAGGAGGACGGTGTAAAGCTTAAAGAACTTAGGGAGAGAAATCGAAAAATTAGAAAAGAAAATTTAAAACCAAGAGGGTAATATAGAATTAGGATGGCCTAAGATATTTGGGTATAATCGAATTTATTCCGTTTATAAAGCGGGAACTAAAATTAAAACGTGGCAAATAAGCCGTAATGAAGTGGATCTGATCAAAATTGTTTTAGGCAAATTCAATTCTTGTATAGCGCTATGTCGAAGTATGACTTTAAAAAAAATATGCATAAATAAATGAAAGGATTTATCATTAAAGTAGTAAGTGTTTTAACAGTGTTAGTTACAATTTCTTGTAGTGAGGATACTATTGATTTAGAAGGTTTGGGATCTGTAAAAGGAAGAGTGGTACAGGTAGGGACTAATGAGCCTTTAGAAAACGTAAAAATATCGACCAATCCAGGATCTAGTACAGTTTTTACGAATGCCGAAGGGTTTTATCTCTTAGAAAATGTACCCGCTGGTGATTATTCATTATCTGCACAAAAAGAAGGACTACTGGCGGTTTTTGAAGGTATAACCATTATTGCAGATATCGAATTAGAAGTAGTTTTTGAAATGGATATAGAAAGTGCTGGTAATCGACCTCCAGATGCGGCCACGCTTCTTTCACCAGCAGATAATACAGAAGATCTTCCGGTAGATTTGCAATTGGTTTGGAGCGCAGATGATCCCGATGACGATACACTTTTATTTACGGTTAGTTTAAGAAATGAGGATAATGCTACTGTAGAAGTATTTGAGAACATAGCCGATACAACCTTTACCATTACTGGTCTTTCATATAGAACAAAATATTTTTGGCAAGTAAGTTCAAACGATGAGATTAATGATCCAGTTAATAGTACAACTTTTGCATTTACAACAACCAACCCTCCTAATAATAGAATTGTTTTTACCCGATTAGTAGAGGGGAATAGTGTCATTTATTCTGCAGACGAGAGTGGAGGGACAGAGATAGCCCTAACTTCTATTTCAAAAAATAGTTTTAGACCAAGGAGAAATCCAACCACAGGAAAGATTGCATTTTTACAATCGGTCGGTTCGCAAACGCATTTATTTACAATGAACGAAGATGGGTCAGATGTTAGGCAAGTTACTTCTCAAGTTGGAGTGTCTGGATTTAATTTAGAAGAAGTTGATTTTTCTTGGGATGCTAACGGATCTAAATTGTTATTTCCTAATCAGGATAAATTATATTCAATAAATACAACCGGAAGCGGTTTAAGTCTGGTATATCAAACTACCAATGGCAATCTGATCACCGAAGTAGATAAGAACGAGAATACCGGAATCATTGCCATAAAAACAAATGATCTAGATGGATACTCTGTAGAAATATTCACAATCAATACCTCGGGCGTTGTTCAAAATATTATCTTATCTGGAGTAGCTGGTGCTGCAGGGGGTATTAACTTATCTGTAGATGGCTCTCAATTATTATATACTCGAGATGTTTCGGGATCCGAGAATACTACCTACCGCAGGTTAGATTCTCACATGTTTATTCATAATTTTAGTGGAGATCCTACTGTAGATATCTCGGTGAATAAACCATCAGGAACCAATGATTTAGACGCACGTTTTGCTCCTAACGAGGCAAGTATTATTTATGTAAATACTTCTAATGATGAAATTTCACCCAGAAACATTCAAACAGTTTTACTTTCCGATTTACAAGAGAGAGTAGGATTGCTAGAGAATGCTATGATGCCCGACTGGGAGTAAGAATAATTTGAAATTCTGAATTCGAAATTCTGAATTTCGACTATCTTTGCACTTTAATTTCCATTTACAATGAGTCAAGAAGTAAGTAAACGTTATGCGCAACGTGGGGTTTCTGCATCCAAAGAGGATGTGCATAGCGCAATAAAGAATATAGATAAAGGGCTTTTTCCGAAAGCGTTTTGCAAAATTGTTCCTGACTACCTTACTAATGATGAAGAGTATTGTCTCATTATGCACGCCGATGGTGCGGGAACAAAATCTTCTTTGGCATATATGTACTGGAAAGAAACAGGAGATATTTCTGTATGGAAAGGAATCGCACAAGATGCCTTGATCATGAATATTGATGATTTATTGTGCGTCGGGGCTACAGATAACATAATGTTGTCTTCAACCATCGGGAGAAATAAAAATCTTCTCCCTGGCGAAGTAATTTCGGCGATCATAAATGGTACCGAAGAATTACTTGAAGAATTGAAATCTTTTGGAGTTCAAATTCATTCAACGGGGGGTGAAACTGCAGATGTTGGCGATTTGGTACGCACAATCATTGTAGATTCTACAGTGATCGCCCGCATGAAAAGAAAGGATGTCATCGATAATGCAAACATACAACCGGGTGATGTAATTGTAGGATTAGCATCTTTTGGTCAAGCCAGCTACGAAAAAGAATACAATGGTGGGATGGGAAGTAATGGTTTAACGTCTGCGCGTCACGATGTATTCAGTAAAATTTTGGCAGAGAAATATCCAGAAAGTTTTGACCCATCAGTTCCTTCAGATCTTGTGTATTCTGGTAAGACAAAACTTACCGATGCTGTAAAAGGTGCTCCAATAGATGCCGGTAAATTGGTGCTGTCACCTACAAGAACTTATGCCCCTATTATTAAAAAGATTTTATCCAAATATGATAGTAAAACTATTCATGGCATGGTGCATTGCAGTGGAGGCGCACAAACCAAAATTTTGCATTTTATAGATAGTTTACATATTATAAAAGATAATTTATTTGATGTACCACCCTTATTTAAACTAATTCAGGAAAACTCTGGCACAAATTGGAAAGAAATGTATCAGGTTTTTAATATGGGTCATCGAATGGAATTATATGTTTCTCCGAAAATTGCCGATGAGATTATTACAATTTCAAAAAGTTTTGATGTAGATGCACAGATCGTGGGTAGAGTAGAGGCCTCTAAAGAAAAAAAGCTTACGATCAAAAGTGAATTTGGGACTTATACCTATCATTAGAATTATGTCATAATTCTGGCCCATTTCTGTCTAATCAAGTCGAGTTTTGGATATCCATGACTATGCTTTCCTAACACATAGTTATGGCTTCGGAAAAATAATGCTTATGCTTTTTATTCTAAAAAATGAAACGTAGAATGCGGATAAGCGGTATGAGCTTTGGACAAAAAAGCGTACTTTTGTAAATTCTACAGATTAGGAAGGATACTACTATGATTGATAAATTAAATATTGTGAAGCAACGATTTGACGAGGTGAGCGATTTGATCATCCAGCCTGACATCATTGCTGATCAAAAAAAATACATTAAGCTTAATAAGGAGTACAAGGATCTCAGAGCCATTATGGATGAGCGGGATCGTTACATAGAGATTACAAATAATTTAAAAGAAGCAGAAGAGATTATAGCCGATGGGAGTGATGCCGAAATGGTAGAAATGGCCAAGATGCAACTTGAAGAAGCAAAAGAAGAGCTGCCAGATCTCGAAGAAAAGATTCGCTTTATGCTGGTGCCTAAAGATCCTGAAGATGCTAAGAATTGCGTGGTAGAAATACGTGCTGGTACCGGTGGGGATGAAGCAAGTATTTTTGCAGGAGATCTGTTTAGAATGTACACAAAATATTGCGAAAGTAAAGGATGGAGTACAAGTGTGGTGGATCTTAATGAGGGTACTAGTGGAGGATACAAGGAAATTATCTTTGAGGTTAATGGTGAAGATGCTTATGGAACGATGAAGTTTGAAGCGGGTGTACATCGCGTACAACGCGTACCACAAACTGAAACACAGGGTCGAGTACATACCAGTGCAGCGACAGTAATGGTTTTACCCGAAGCCGAAGAGTTTGACGTAGAACTCGATATGGCAGAGGTAAGGATAGAAAGAACCACTTCTACCGGTCCTGGAGGACAATCGGTAAATACGACGTATTCTGCGATAAAGCTACACCACGAGCCTACCGGAATGATTGTAAGTTGTCAAGATCAGAAATCATCACATAAAAACCTTGAAAAAGCATTAAAAGTGTTGCGTTCTAGATTATACGAACTAGAACTGGCTAAAAAACAAGCTGCCGATTCCGAGAAACGGAAAAGTATGGTGTCATCTGGAGACCGTTCTGCTAAAATTAGAACCTATAACTACCCGCAAGGACGTGTTACAGATCATAGAATTGGCCTTACGTTATATGATTTGAGTAATATCATCGATGGCGATATTCAAAAGATCATTGATGAACTTCAGTTAGTAGAAAATACCGAAAAACTAAAAGAATCTAACGAGGTGTTTTGATGCCTCATAAATTTTCAACAAAAAAACCGAATCAAATCTTGATTCGGTTTTTTTACGTTTTTTTTTAAAAATCACTTACTCTAGTGTCTGATTTTTTTTCAAAAGTAAACCGTTGTGCGCCAATCGAAGCGTCTGCCATAAGTCCTTTTTTCGGTAAGACAAAAACCAAAATATCGTTTTTAAATTTTGTCTTTTTAGCAGTGCCTTTTTTGATTAAGGTAGCAGATATTTCTGCTGACAATTTAAATTTATTATTTTTAAATTTTTCTAAAGCATCTTCACTTTCGAAGAAGATTACTTCCCCGTATGTTTTTCCTCCCGCTTGCAATCCAACATCTATCTGTTTTAAGTTAGCTGTTCCAATATAAGTATTATTATCATAAACCACACCGTTACCAGATGCACCTCCTATGATGAACCCTCCCTCACCGATAGATGGAAAAATTGCATAACCCTTAGCAGTATCAAATAATGTTACTAGAGTTGGATCTTTTTCGATCATTTTTTGTTTTACCTTCATTGCTCTTTCATGAAGATCTTTTTCTTCTTTTACGTCTTTTTGTGCATATGTCCCTAAAGTGAAACATAAAAGCAAAACTGCAAGTATAGATTGTTGTAATCTCATAGTTGTTCTGTTTTTAAAAATGATTATAACATCGAAAGTATTAAATATGAACAGGAAAAATCGTTAACATGTAGTTATAGAATACTTATCATACTTATAATTGTTATCAATTTTTCTTAAAATTTAAAAAAATGTAAGCATAATTTTTTCTTTACAGTCAATAATGAAATCAATAGAGCACAAAGAGAAATTTACTTTGCAATTTAAGAGACGGCATTTGTTAAGTGTTGTTTTAATTTTTCGGAATTTTTTTTAGAAAATAGCAAATTCCTTCATTTTCTAAGAAAATGATTGGTTTTAACACTTTAATGAAATTTATGTAATTGGTTGGTTTAAGAAATCTCTTTACGCTTATAAGACCTAACAACAAAGTAAATTCCGGCAAGAATGAAAGGGATACTAAGCCATTGACCGGTAGAAAGAATATCGCCCAGAGAATCCTCAAAACCACCTTGGCTTTTCTTTACATATTCTACGATAAATCTCACTGTCCAAAGTAGAATTAAAAAGGCTCCAAATAAAAAACCTCGATTTTTTCTTTTATCTGTTTTCCAATAGATCAGCCATAAAATGACAGCAACAAAAATATATCCAAATGCTTCATATAGTTGTGCAGGGTGTCTATAAGGTACAGAGTCTAACAGATTAGAAAACTGGGGGTTTTCTACTATTGCGGCATAAGCATCATTTACATTACTTATTCCGGTTTCTTTTACAACTTCAGATTTTCGCAATCCATCTCTAACAAATTTGACCCCAAAAGGAGAATCTCCCGATTCATTTCCAATAATTTCAGAATTAAAAAAGTTCCCTAACCTTACAAAAATTGCTCCAAAGGCAACAGGAATCACAATCCTATCCAATACCCAAAGAATGTGTTTATTGATTACATTTTTAGAGTAGTAATACATGGCTACAATGACTCCGATAGCGGCACCGTGACTTGCGAGTCCCTGAAAACCAATGAACTCAAATTTTGGACTAAATCTAATGGGCAAGATAATTTCCAAAAGATTGTTTTTATAATAATCCCAATCATAAAAGAAAACATGGCCCAAACGAGCTCCAATAAGTGTTGCAACCACAGCATAAATAAAAATTGAATCCAGTTTTTCCATGGATATATTCTCACGGATGTAGATTTTTTTCATTAGATACCAACCTAAGGAGAAGGCAACCACAAACATTAAACTGTAGAAACGAATAACAAAAAAGCCAAGATCAATCCCTTCAATAGGGTTCCAGATTATTTTTGAGAATATCATGAATGAGTTTTATTTTTCGAAGGTAAATATAGGTATTTATATCAGAAACGAGCTCATGGAAAGCTGAATCACGATTTAACTCAAATATTTATTTAGTTGTCTTACTTAATTCATTTTTTCATTTTCTTTTCCAGGAACAGGGTCATAACCACTACCACCCCATGGGTGGCAACTAAAAATTCTTTTTACAGAAAGCATACCCCCTTTGAACAATCCATGTTTTTGCAATGCCTCAATCGTATAATGTGAGCAGGTGGGTTGATATCTGCACGTTGCTGGTGTTAACGGCGAAATCAAGTTCTGATATAGTTTTACCAAAACGATAAATGGAAATATCAATACTCGCCTTATGCTTGATCTAAAAGTCAAAATATATTAATTCAAAGAAAAAGTAGTGCCTTCACGGCTGTCTTTTAATTGTATGCCCATGGCAAGAAGTTCGTCTCTAATTTTATCGCTTGTTGCAAAATCCTTGTTGGCTCTGGCTTCTGTTCTAAGTTTAATTAATAGTTCCACCGTTCCTGAAAGTTTATCACTTGTATCAGAAGCAGCTTCATTAATATTTACTAGTCCTAAAACATCAAAAACAAAACCATACATAGTATGACGAAGTTCCTCTAAATCTTTGTTAGAAATAGATGCTTTTTGTTCTTTTACCGTATTAATGAATTTAACAGCTTCAAAAAGCTTGGCAATCAAAATTGGTGTATTAAAATCATCATTCATAGCATGATAACATTCTGATTTCCATTTTTGAACATCAAAACCTTCGGTTTTTTGATCTGTTTTTAAGAGTTCTACGGTTTGCATCGCATCCATTAATCTATAGAATCCTTTTTCTGAAGCTTCTAGCGCATCATTAGAAAAGTCTAAGATGCTTCTGTAGTGAGCTTGCATCATGAAAAAACGGACGATCGTGGCATCAAAAGGTTTTCCTAGAAATTCATTATCTCCAGTAAATAGCTCCATTGGCGATATAGTATTTCCTGTAGATTTAGACATTTTCTTTCCATTCAAAGTAAGCATATTTGCATGCATCCAATAGTTAACAGGAGTTTGACCACAGGCAGCTTCTCCTTGAGCAATTTCACACTCGTGATGAGGGAATTTTAAATCCATACCGCCTCCATGAATATCAAATTGTTCACCAAGGTATTTTGTACTCATTACAGTACATTCTAAATGCCAGCCCGGGAAACCATCGCTCCAAGGTGATGGCCATCGCATAATGTGCTGGGGTTCTGCTTTTTTCCACAGTGCAAAATCTTGTGGATTTTTCTTATCACTCTGCGCCGTAAGTTCTCTGGTATTGGCAATCATATCCTCCAGGTTACGACCACTTAGCTTGCCATAATGATTGGTTTCATTAAATTTTTGAACATCAAAATAAACTGACCCATTGGATATATAGGCAAAACCATTGTCAATGATGGTTTTTATGATTTCGATCTGCTCTACAATGTGGCCCGTAGCTGTGGGTTCTATACTCGGCGAAATTGCATTAAACTTAGACATTACACTATGGAAATCTAAGGTATAGCGTTGTACAATTTCCATCGGTTCGAGTTGTTCCAGACGAGCTTTCTTTGCCACCTTGTCTTCTCCTTCATCTGCATCATTCTCCAGGTGCCCGGCATCTGTAATATTCCTTACATACCTCACTTTGTATCCCAGATGTTTTAAATACCTAAATACCATATCGAAAGAAATAAATGTTCGGCAGTTTCCTAAGTGTACATTACTGTATACAGTAGGGCCACAGACATACATTCCTATGTTTCCTTCGGTAATAGGTTTGAACGTCTCTTTTTCTCCTGAAAGCGAATTATAAATTTTTAGTTCTTGAGTTTTGTACAAAGGAGCTGTGGTCATAATTTTAATTAATGCTAAGTAATGTATAAAAATCGGATTAAAATGTAGTGTCTAATTTAATATAATCCAGGAATTCTCTTCTTACAGACTTTTCTTTAAATTTTCCTCCAAATTCACTGGTAACTGTGCTGCTTTCTATATCTCTAATCCCTCTTGAATTTACGCACAAATGTTTTGCATCTATTACACAAGCAACATCCTTTGTCCCCAGGACTACTTGAAGATCTTGAACAATTTGCATCGTCATACGTTCCTGTACTTGTGGTCTTTTTGCATAATAATCAACAATACGATTCATTTTCGATAATCCTACCACAGTACCATTAGAGATATATGCAACGTGTGCTCTCCCAACAATTGGAAGTAAATGATGCTCACAAGTAGAATAAACCGTAATGTTTTTCTCTACCAGCATTTCACCGTATTTATAGTGATTCTTGAAAGTTGATGCATCTGGTTTTCGTTGCGGATGAAGACCAGAAAAGATTTCGTTCACAAACATTTTTGCAACGCGTTGTGGGGTTCCCTTTAAGCTGTCATCTGTAAGATCCAACCCTAGGGTTTCCATAATATGCTTTACGTCTTCTTTAATCAAAGCAATTTTTTCTTTATCACTAAGTTTAAAGGCATCTTCTCTAAGAGGAGTGGTAGCGCTAGTTGCTACATGATTATCACCTAGCGCTTCAATAGCTTCAAGGGCCTTGTCAATTTTCACACTTCAATTTTTTATAATTAATCAAAATCCCAAGAAGAATAATAAAGTGAGATGAATCTAAAAAAATGGTTTTAAATTTATCTCACTCTACTTCCTTTTTGGATTATAACGAGAAATAATTATATAATACTCTCGTTATATGGGTTGCAAAGATACGATTTTGTTGTTTTACTTGGTAAAAGCAATGTTAAACAATTGGATATATCTGTTTTCTTAAAGAAGTTCTGTATATTTAGAGCCCTAATCTAGACCTACACAAGAAAAATATAAATTTTAACGTTATATGAAAATGGCAAAAATACTTCCTCAGATTTCATTATTCTTGTTTCTCATGTGCATCAGCTCAACTTCGATGTTTGCTCAGTTAGACTTTGATGTAGCTTGTAGGACTTCACAACCCTTCTGTTCTGATGCAGCACAAGAATTAACATTTCCGAATATTACTGGTGAAGACATAAGTTTTCAAGGTTTGGGTTGTTTAGATAGTACACGTAATTCTTCATGGTATTTTCTAAGGATTGATGAAGCAGGAGAATTAATCTTTGATATTCAGCAGTGGGTTGATGGAAATGGCAATAGCAATTTAGATAGAGGGGAGCGGCAATTGGATGTTGATTTTATTGCTTGGGGACCCTTTACGACTTCTTTTATTAATTGTGAAGACGACTTGCCCCGAGGTTGTGATCTTAATGGCGACGGAGAAAATCTTCGGCCTGAAGAATGTGTAAATAATGTAGACGATCCAGATTTTTATACTACAGGCCCACTAGGCCTTGACAATACAGCTATTGTAGATTGTAGTTTTGCAAGAACTCCTGAAGAGAATATTTTTATAGAAACCTTTACTATACCTAATGCTCAATCAGGAGAATATTATTTCATTTTAATCACTAACTTTTCTGATGAAGCTGGTGTAATACAATTACAACAAACCAATTTGGAGGAGGATAATGCAGGTACTACCGATTGTAGCATTTTAGAGCCTGGAGTAGGGCAGGATATTGCTACTTGTGGCGAATTTCCTGTTTCGATAGAGGGGCGTTTTCCTGGTGCGATCACATATCAATGGAGGACAAGATCTTTAGGATCTGACCCTAACAGTTTTACCAATATAGGAGGTCAAACTGATACACCGGTTCTGGAAGTAGGTGTACAAGGCGTTTATGAATTAATTGGTTATTCGGATACCGCAGGAACAGTAGAAGTTGGAAGGGATGATTTAAACGTGGTAGATGTGTCTGCTATTGAAATCGCAATCACCCCTAATATTGCAGAAGAATCCTTTGCGGGAAGCTATACAGTCGCTGCCGAAATTGCCACAACTCCTATAGATATTCAGGCATTAGGATTTACTGATTTCGAACACAGATTAGAAAGAGATTTGGGTAATGGATTTATTGAGTACAGACCTTATCAGTCTTCACCGGTATTTGATAATGTCCCTCCTGGAGATTATCGCATTGTATCTCGATATAGAGATTGTCCCGCAAGTGAGAGAACCTCAGAAATTTTTATGATATTGGGTTATCCAAAGTATTTTACTCCAAATGGAGATGGGTTTCATGATACCTGGAGTTTGATTAATATTGAAGATCAACCTACTGCTTTGATTTATATCTTTGATCGATATGGTAAATTATTAAAGCAATTAAGACCGGGAGGTGCTGGTTGGGATGGTACTTACAACGGAAGAAATATGCCTTCTTCTGATTACTGGTTTAGAGTTGAATTTAATGAACCTAGAGATCCTAATATGAGAAGAAGGGTTTTTGCCGGTAGTTTTTCACTTATTAGATAATCAAAAGAAAAATAAAATAAAAAAGAAGCTTTCTGAAAAAGTTGTAATTCCCATCATAGCGAAGTAATATATCAAATTTAAGTAATGAGGTTTTTTGAGTCCTCTTTCTTAAACAGTCTCTTTTATACAATTCGTGTTAAAAGTTCATTCCTAGTGTAAATGTTAGGGTATCTCTGTACGAATCAACCACAGCGAAATTGTTAAAACTCGAGTTAGGAAAAAAGCGCTCTACACGTCGTTGCTCAACATAATCATAGGCAACATCAAATCTGAATTTTTCAAAACTATAACCAGCTCCTACAGAGAAGCCATTTTTATCACCAAGAATAAAATCATTTTTATAAGGACTTTCTTCAAAACTATATCCTCCCCGAACACTCCAGTTTCCATTTCTCCATTCACTACCAATTCGCACAACTGACGCTCCATGTAAATTAGTGTCAATATCTGCGTTTAGATCAGAGAAATCGTTTCCAAAATCAGAACTAAGTTTGATAGATGAGTAGTCTTTATATGAATAGTCTAGGCTTATCAATCCACGTTGGCTAAATAGAATAGCTATACTCCCTGTATAGCTAGCAGGGGTTCGTAATTCGTATTCAGGGAAAATGTTTATAACGTTAGGGTTTACAATTGCTCTCCCATCTGCATTGCTGAATGTTTCCAGTCGCTGTGTGGTTTCTTCTTCGATATAGTGCCAGGTTGGAGATTCATAAGAAGCTCCCAGACGAAGCATTTGAGATACTTTGGCAATACCACCAACTTGTGCAGAAAATCCTGCTCCACTTGTAGATAGTCTATTGGTAAATAGAACTTGGTTTATGTTGCTTCCGGTATTATTGTTTTCTTCAAAGAATTCAGTAACTCTGTCATAACTTATGAAGTGAGAGTTGAGATTAAATCCGAAGTAAAAATCCTGATTTATTTGGGCACCTAAATTAAGGGTAAACTTTCCATTAATACCTGTACTTTCGTAGTAATATTCTTGATCAAATCTACCGGGTGCGATATTCGAAAAATAAGAAGTATTATTAGGGTTGTCCAAATCATCGGCTTCTATTATAAATGTTTCATGACCCAAAAAAACTTGTTGCGCATCATATCCTTCTGTTTCGCCCAAAAATGTATATAGCTCATTTACACTTTCGCCAGCTCTTCTAGTTATCAAATTTAACGGAACTCCTTGGGCTTCCTCAAGAAAAAAACTATCGATTGAGTTTCTGCTTTGTCCAAAAGATAATAGTTCATCTGCATTGTCTGCGGTCTGATCATAAGTCAGACCAAGTGATATTCTATTAATTCCTGAAGATTCTTCGTTGAAGTAATCATATATAAAAATAGCACCAAATTGATTAAAATTTAAATTTGACGAACTGTTATTATTAAATCCATTGAAAAAAATGTCATCATTGTAATTTGAGTCATTATCAATAGAGGTTGAGGAAAGCGTCATAGAACCATAAGAATTTAAAAAAACAGCTGATCCTGCGGGGTTAATTTGTAACGCTGATAAATCACCTCCAAGTGCTCCAAAAGCACCGCTCATTCCTCGAAATCTTGCAGTTCCCATAATGTCTTGTTGTGAATAGCGCAAGGCATCTGTAATATCTTGAGCGTTCAAAAAAGGCATAGATAATACACCTATGACTAAGAATAGCTTTTTCATGTGTTTGATTTGTTTTTTAATCTATAGAACCTAACATGATTAAAATAATCATTGTCCTTGAGAAATAATGATTATTTTAATCATGTTAATTCCATTAAGTATTTAAACTTTAGAATTACAGAATATCATTAAAGTTAGAAAGATATTCGAGAAAGTTAGCTGATAATTATCAGGTTTTGGTTTATCCTCTGCCTCTTCCTCTGCTACCGCCTCTACTGCCACTGCTTCTTGATGATGATCTTCCGCCAGAACGTGAATACCCGCTACTACGAGATGAACTTCCCCTCGAATAACCTGAAGACCCTCTGCTTCTGGAAGAGGAGCTAGGAGAATATCCTCGGCTTCGACTTGAAGAGCCACTTCTTGCTCTTGTAGCAGGGCCAGAATACCTGTTAGAGCCACTTCTGCTTGCAGAAGAGGATCTGGACCTTGAATTGTAGGAACCGTCTGAGTAGCCAGAACTTCTGCTTCTGCTTCCGTCTGCTGATATTCTTCGGCGATTTGTATATCCTTGTCTATTCCCAGAATATGTAGAACTACGAGATCTTGTATTATATCTTGAATTGTTGTAAGCTCCGTTTCGACTTCTTGCAGCATAAGAGTTTCTTCCACCATTATAGGCAACATATCTATTTCTGCCATAATAACCTCGATAACCTCGGTTAAATCCATAGTGATGACCATAAAAACCTCTACCAAACCATGGATTACCCCATCCCCAGCCTGCGTTCCAACCCCAGCCTGCATTCCAACCCCAGCCAAGTCCCCATCCAGGGCCATACCATCCATTCCAGCCCCAGCCAAGTCCCCATCCTGGACCATACCATCCATTCCATCCCCATCCGGCATTCCAACCCCAGCCGAGTCCCCATCCTGGACCCCAGTTATTCCAGCCGTTGTCAAATATATTTACATTAACCTCAGTAGGATTGCTTCCCCATGTTGGTTGCCCAACTTCATAGTTTAAGGCTACTGCTGTGGTATCTGCACTATCATAATCTTCACTGGCATAAGAATCTACATCAGTAAAAACTTCATTTTGCTCGATTACATTGTCTATTTGTGATGATTTTTCAGAAAAGTAACTTGAATAATAATTAGTTTTTTTCTGGGTATTATTGTTATCAGGTTGTCTTTCAATATTTCTTTGACCAGTTGTTTGTTGGCCATAAATACCATCATTATAAGGTACATATTCATATGAACTACAAGACGTCAACAGTAGTGCACTAACCATAAGTAAAACTATGGCGACACCGTTTCTTTGAAAATAATTTTTAGGACGCATATCTTCTTATTTTATTGTTGAACATTACAAATTTAGTTAGTTTTGCGCTAACAAAATTATATTTAACAAAGTCACAACATTTGTGCCAAATAGCAATTTATGAGTAAGAATTTAACAAAACGTAGTGAAGATTATTCAAAATGGTATAATGAATTAGTCGTTAAAGCCGATCTTGCTGAGAATTCGGCAGTTAGAGGTTGTATGGTCATTAAACCTTACGGATATGCTATTTGGGAAAAAATTCAAGCAGAATTAGACAGAAAGTTTAAGGAAACCGGTCATCAGAACGCATATTTTCCTTTGTTTGTTCCCAAAAGTCTTTTTGAGGCAGAGGAGAAAAATGCTGAAGGATTTGCGAAAGAGTGTGCTGTAGTCACTCACTATAGATTAAAAACAGATCCTGAAGATGCTTCAAAGTTGATTGTTGATCCAAACGCTAGATTAGAAGAAGAACTTATTGTTCGTCCAACTTCTGAAGCAATTATTTGGAATACCTATAAAGGTTGGATCCAGTCATACCGGGATTTACCAATTTTGGTGAATCAATGGGCAAATGTGGTGCGATGGGAAATGAGAACTCGATTATTTCTTAGAACGGCTGAATTTCTATGGCAAGAAGGTCATACAGCGCATGAGACCAGAGCAGAAGCAATAGCCGAAACTGAACAGATGAATAATATTTACGCAGATTTTGTTGAGAATTTTATGGCTATACCTGTTATAAAGGGTAGAAAAACAGAGAGCGAACGATTTGCAGGTGCAGAAGATACCTATTGTATTGAAGCTCTGATGCAAGATGGAAAAGCCTTGCAAGCAGGGACATCACATTTCTTAGGTCAAAACTTTGCTAAAGCTTTCGATGTAAAGTTCACTTCTAAAGAAGGGAAATTAGACTATGTATGGGCAACTTCGTGGGGGGTTTCGACAAGACTTATGGGGGCTTTAATTATGACCCATAGTGATGATAACGGATTAGTTTTGCCTCCAAATTTGGCACCTATACAAGTAGTCATTGTACCTATATACAAAGGAGAAGATCAATTAAATCAAATATCTGAAGTAGCTCAAGAACTGGTTGCAGATTTAAGAAAGAAAGGTATTTCTGTAAAGTATGACAATCGCGATACGCATAGACCGGGAGCTAAGTTTGCCCAATATGAATTGCAGGGAGTTCCTTTGCGAATTGCAATTGGTCCTAAAGATTTAGAAAAAGGAACTGTAGAATTAGCTCGTAGGGACACCTTAACAAAACAATTTGTAGCAAAGAATGATGTAGTCGAAACCATTGAATCTTTGTTAAAAGAAATTCAAGAGAGTTTATATCAAAAAGCTAAGCAATTTAGAGATGAACATATAACAGAAGTAAATACCTTCGATGAGTTTAAAGAAGTGTTAGAAGGCAAAGGAGGATTTATCTCTGCGCATTGGGATGGAACCGAGGAAACAGAACAGAAAATAAAAGAACTTACCAAAGCAACGATACGATGTATTCCTTTTGATGCAAAAGAGGAGGAAGGGAGCTGTGTTTATAGTGGAAAGCCTTCAAAAATTCGCGTATTATTTGCTAAGGCATATTAAGTTTAGAAAAAAATAAAATAACACTTGCGCCATTAAAAAATAGTTGTATTTTTGCATCCGCAATTAGACAAATAACTATGGCCCGTTCGTCTATCGGCTAGGACGCCAGGTTTTCATCCTGGTAAGAGGGGTTCGATTCCCCTACGGGCTACGAATATTGATAATTGGTTGCACATTTAAAGTGAAAGCTATAAATTTGCAATCCTTGAAAAGGAAAAAATGGCCCGTTCGTCTATCGGCTAGGACGCCAGGTTTTCATCCTGGTAAGAGGGGTTCGATTCCCCTACGGGCTACAAATGTTATAGTAAGAAATTTAATAGTAGAGAGATGGCAAATCATAAGTCAGCATTAAAAAGAATTAGAAGTAACGAGACAAAGCGTCTTAGAAACAGATACCAGCATAAAACTACACGTAATGCTATTAAAAAGTTGCGTGAAGCTGATAAGAAAGAAGCAGAAACTCTGTTTCCAACTGTTGTTTCTATGCTTGATAAGTTAGCAAAGAATAACGTTATTCATAAGAATAAAGCTGCTAACCTTAAATCTCAGTTAGCTAAGCACGTAGCCGCTTTATAAATAAGTAGCAGTTCTTTACGATATATATAAGCTTTTCCATTTATGGAAGAGCTTTTTTTGTTTTATAAAAATGAAATTTATCACAGCATTGGTGTAACCAAAACCTTAGTTCTTTCGTCCTAAAGTAAAATTATAGGTGAAATGAACAAGAAAATTTCTCATTACTTAGAACTAGCAGCAAGATGGCACGTTTTCTTCCTATTGTTTATCTATGGATCTGGTAAACTGCTGGGAGGTCAATTTTATCGTAGAGGACATTTGCCAGACGAAATTGCTAATACTCCTTTAATTGAATTGAGTGGTTTTGATCTGGCCTGGAGTTTCATGGGCTATTCTTACGGATACATTTTATTTATAGGAATTTCACAGCTTCTAGGGGCATTTCTGTTGCTTTTTGAAAAAACTAAACTTTTGGGAGTCCTTATTTTAATACCTATTTTGACTAACATCATTGTTTTTGATATGATTTTTTTTGATAAATATGGAGCCCTAGCCAGTGCGATCCTATATTTTCTTTTGTTGCTTCTTATTTTATATTTCAATAAAGACAAATTAAAAAAAGCAATTCAGAGCCTTACCTATGTAAAAAAAGAACCAACTACTTTTGTGATCATGGAAAAATGGAAAACAGCACTTATTGTTGCTTTAATTATAGGTATAATTTTTGGTGTTGAACAAATCTTTGTTAATCTTTTGGGGCATTAGTCTTCGTTTTCTCTTCAATCCATCTCGACATAAATTCGGTACTTCTCAAGGTATGATATTGAAGCATATTTCCTATAAAATTTTGAGTGCGGTACTTTTCAAGATTCGATAATCTTATATTGATCATGTCAATAAGCAAAGGAGCAAATCTTTCTTTTTGAAAGCGTGTATTAATGATTTCTATTCCATTTTGTTGAGATTGTCGCCAAAGATTGTTGTCGTTATATAGTTTTATAGCTGCTTTGGCAAATATTGAAGGGTCGTCTGCAACAAAACCGTTCCAATCTGTATCTTCATCGAACATACCTTCGATACCGATAGAAGTTGTTACGCTTGGAGTGCCATAAAGCATAGCGTCTACAAGTTTTCCTTTGATTCCTGCACCAAATCTTATAGGAGCTAGGCAAATTCGGGCTTGCGATATTACTTCTTTAGTATTCTTGGCATGGCCTTTAATAAGAAACCCCTCTTTTTCGTTGTGTAACTGAATTGCCTTTGGTGTGGGATAAGCGCCATAAATATGAAGTTCTGTTTCTGGAAGTTCTTGTCTAATTAATGGCCAGATAGTTTGCTTAAGATATAAAACGCTGTTCCAATTGGGTTCATGGCGAAAGTTGCCAATAGTCATGAAATGATTTCTTTCTTCATAATCCAGCCATTCGTTTCTTATTTCGGGAGTAATAGTATCAAATAAGAATGGTAAATAACACAACAAATCCTCAGAAATTTTAAAAGTATCTTTCAGCAATGTCATTTCAAAATCTGAAATGATCAATGTAAGATCACAACGATAAATACTGGCAATTTCTCTTTTGGTGAAATCGCTTTCCAAAAGATCTTTTATTTTGAATTTTTTATTATTTTTGAAAGATGCTTGTCTTGTTTTTCGAAGACTATGTAGATCTTCAGTATTTAATATTTTTAGGGCTTTTGGACAATATTTTGATACTCTCCATCCAAATTGCTCTTCGATCATGAATCGATCAAACAGTATTATATTGGGTTGTAATTGCTTAATGAAATGATCAAAACTAGGATCATTGATTTCAATTTTAATCTTTGAAATCCCCAGATCATCAAAATCGATCATATATTCGCTATTTGCAGCGGGACTAGCAAAAGTCACTTTCCAATTCTGGGAAAGAAATAATTTTATAAGCTGTAGCATTCTGGTTCCAGCAGCAGTTGAATTGGGTTCGGGCCATACAAAACCAATAATTAGAATGTGATTCATGTTATTTACTTTAGAATCAAAAAAGCCCCAGTAAGACTGAGGCTGTATATTTTAATGATATCTCTTGCTAAAGTTTAGCAAAAAGAGCTTCCATTTTTTCTTTTTGTTCTTTGGCTAACTCCTGGTCTACCAAAATCCTACCGCTATGCTCATCGGTAATAATCTTTTTACGAGAAGCTATTTCCATCTGTACCTGTGGTGGAATTGTAAAAAAGGACCCTCCAGATGCTCCGCGCTCGATGGGAACAACGGCAAGACCGTTTTTTACATTACTCCTAATTCTTTTATAAGCACTGATCAAACGTTCTTCAATTTGCTTTTGATAATCCTCAGATTTAGCAATTAATGCTTGCTCTTCTTTTTCGGTTTCGGCTAAAATTGCATCAAGCTCTCCTTTTTTGTGAGTAAGGTGTGCGTTACGCTCGGCCAACTTTTCCTTAGTTTGAGCAATAATTTCATTTTTCTGAACTATCTGAGCTTTGTGCTCCTTGATATGCTTTTCTGCTAATTGAATTTCTAACTCCTGAAATTCAATTTCTTTACTTAAAGAGTTGTATTCTCGATTATTACGAACATTTTTTTGTTGTTCTCCGTATTTTTTGATTAGTGCTTTAGCCTCTTCAATAAGATTTTTCTTACTCTTGATACCTTCGTCAATAGCTTCAAGGTCGTTATTCAGCTTATCTAATCTTTTATTTAATCCGGCTACTTCGTCTTCGAGATCTTCAACTTCCAGAGGTAATTCTCCACGTACATTTCTAATCTCATCAACTCTAGAGTCAATTAATTGCAAATCATATAATGCTCTTAATTTTTGCTCAACAGTAACTTCTTTCTTTGCCATATTTTAAAGATATTGAATAGGATTGGTGTTTTTATCCGATAAAATGATTGCAAAATTACTGATTTTTTTTCGAAGATAGCTAACAATTAGATTTTTTGTGTATTGTTCGCTTTCATAATGGCCAATATCGGCTAGAATTAGCTCTTTTTCTGCTTCATAAAACTGATGATATTTCAAATCAGCGGTGATTAAAATATCAGCACCAGCTTGTTGTGCATGTTTTATCGCAAAACTACCGCTGCCCCCCAGTACAGCTACTCTTTTGATGGGTTTTCCTAACAATTCAGAATGTCGCACACAACCGGTTTTAAAAACCTTCTTTAAATTTTTTAAAAAATCCAATTCGCCAACAGGATCGGCTAACTCACCTATCATTCCCATCCCTATGTGCTGGTTTTTATTTTCTAAAGTAATGGTTTCATAAGCTATTTCTTCATAAGAATGATTTTTAAAAAGTGCCTTTAAAATATCTTTCTCTTTATGCTTTGGATAGGTTACTTGAATTTGAGTTTCTTTTTCATGATGTGTTTTTCCAATTTTGCCAATCGATGGATTTGCCTCTTCTAAGGCTCTAAACGTTCCTATTCCTTCTGATGAGAAACTACAATGATCATAATTGCCAATAGTTCCTGCTCCTGCTTCAAAAAGTTTTGATCTCAGTTTTTCTGCTTCAGCAAAGGGAACAAACGTGGTTAGTTTTTTTATATTTCCGCTTTGCGGTATCAAGATTTTACGATTGATTACACCTAATTGCTCACACATCATATCATTTACGCCTTGCCATGCATTATCGAGAGCGGTATGAATGGCAAAGATCGCAATATCATGTTTTATAGCTTTCATAACGACACGTTCTACATAAGTACTGCCATTAAACTTTTTTATACCTTTAAATACAATAGGATGAAAGCTCACAATAAGATTACAATTGTTTTCGATAGCTTCATCTACGATGATTTCTAAAGTATCAAGAGTAACCAAAACCCCAGTTACTGTTGTGGTAGGGTCTCCAACTAGCAGACCAACATTATCAAAATCTTCAGCATAGGTCATTGGAGCTAAAGACTCAAGGTGTTGTATAACCTCTTTTATTTGCATTATCTTGTATTTTTGAGTAAAAAATGAATGTAAAAAACTTTTTGAGATAATCAAAGTTACGTTTTATACTTTTGTCATCATGAACTTATTGCGAAAGATACTTCTACCGATTGTTCCGTTCTATTATTTGGTAACCTGGTTGCGAAATAAAATGTATGATCTGGGAATAAAAAAATCAATGAGTTATGATTTCCCTGTGATTGCTGTCGGAAACTTAAGTGTAGGAGGAACGGGTAAATCCCCAATGGTAGAGTACCTGATAAAACTCCTTCAAGATTCAATAATCATAGCTACTCTTAGCAGAGGATATAAAAGAGAAACCGAAGGCTTTCGATTGGTTGAGTCTTTTTCAACGGCAAAAGAAGTGGGTGATGAGCCTCTTCAATTTAAAACAAAATTTCCCGATATTTTTGTGGCGGTTGATGGGAATCGACGTAATGGTATTGCTAATCTTCGAGCATTGAATCCGCCACCAGAATTGATATTATTAGATGATGCATATCAACACAGAAAAGTAAAAGCAGGATTTTATATATTACTTACCGCATATTATGATTTATACTGTAATGATATTTTATTACCTACGGGTAATTTAAGAGAGTCTAGAAAAGGAGCAGATCGTGCAGACATTATTGTGGTTACCAAATGTCCAAAAAATATCTCTTATCAGGAAAGAGAGAAAATAGGTGTAAAACTGAAGGTAAAACCCAATCAATATTTATTTTTTGCAACTATCGATTACGCGAAAGAACTTAGAAGGGCATCTGATAAAAAATCCATAGAATTATTTAGAAAGACACGTTTTGTTTTAGTTACTGGTATTGCAAATCCAAAAGCATTAATAGAATATTATCGTTCTTTGGGGTTAGAATTTGACCATATGGGTTTTCCTGATCATCATAACTTCTCGAATAAAGAATTAGAAATACTAAAAGATCAAGAGTGTATCATAACTACAGAGAAGGATTATGTGCGTTTATCTGGCTATATTTCTAAAGAAAAGTTATGGTATCAGCCTATTGAAATGAAGTTTCTAGAGGGTAAGAGCTCTTTTGATAAGAAGATACTTGAATACATAAAAAATGAGGTTTAGAAAGATAAACCTCATTCTATAATCATTTTGGCTAACTCAAATGTCCTGAAAACAGGTAAACAGTATTGATTGGCTCCAATAGTTATGCCAAAATACTATGAGGTAGTCTGTTTTTTTGCCAAGGCTTTATGCAATTTTGTAAAGAACTCTTCAGTTTTATAGGGTTTAGGAATGATATCGTTAAAACCATTATCGTAAAACTCATCCAAATTATCGTCTAGAGTAACAGCAGTAAGTGCTATAATCGGAATATCTTTATCAAATTCTCGTATTTGTTTTGTGGCCTCAATTCCACTTATTCCTGGCATGTGAATATCCATAAGAATTAAGTCAAAAGAGTTTTCTTTAACTTTATTAACAGCAATGTCCCCATTATCAGCAACGTCACAAATTATCTTGCTTTTTTCTAATATTTTTCTGGTAATTAGCTGATTAATCTTATTATCTTCAACTACCAATATGTGTTTGTCGACTAATATGTTATAGTCTATATTTTTGGATTCTGTAAGATAATTAGTGCTTTTGTCTTCAAATATTTCGAATTTCAGATTGAAGAAAAACTTTGACCCTTTTCCTAAGGTACTTTCCAGTTTTATCTCACTATCCATTATCGATAGTAGATTTTTAACAATGGATAGCCCTAATCCGGTACCACCAAATTTTCTATTAATTTGTACAGATCCTTGGGTAAAGTTTTCGAATATAGTTTGTTGTTTCTTTTCTGAAATACCAACACCGTTATCTTCAATTTCAAAATTGAGGAATATTTTATTCTCGATCCTATTAATTTGTTTTACGCGTATCCAAATATCTCCATTTTGAGTAAATTTTATCGAATTACCAATAAGATTAATCAAAATTTGAGACACTTTTAAAGGATCTCCCTTTAACTTATCGGGAATAGAATCATCAAATTCGTAATGTAGTTTATTCTTTCTGTCCTTTGCAGATTTCCCTAGAGCAATTAATACATCATTAATTCTTTTCTTTAGGTTAAAAGAAGTATTTTCTAACTCTACTTTGTTGGCTTCTAGTTTATTGAGGTCTAATATGTTGTTGATTAATGAAAGCAAATATTCTCCAGAGAATTTAAGTGAATTTAAGTGTTCTTTTTGATTAGGAGTAGGGCTTTCTTCTAACAAAAGATGAGTTAAACCAGTTACTGCATATAAAGGAGTTCTTAACTCATGGGTAATTGTAGAAAGAAATTGAACTTTGGCTTCACTAGCTCTTTCTGCATTCTCTTTTGCAAGAATAAGCTCGGTATTTTTGTTTTGTAATAACTCATTAGCTCGCGCCCTTAAATTATTATTCTTATATAGCGAAAGTGTGAGTAATGATAGGATAGTAATTAGCGCAATACTTAGAATTGTTGTAAGTCTACCCAGTTTTAGTGATTTAAGTTGTTGAATATTTTCTTCAGTAAGTTCTTCTATGAGAACATTATTCTCATTGAGATTTAATTTGGCTCCAGCTTCTTGTGCAATAATTTCTTTATTAACACTAAATAAGGAGTCCTTAATTCTTTGGTGAATTTTAAGATTCTCCAGAGAAGTGAGGTATTCCCTTTTTTGCTCAAAAATCTGGCTGTAAAGTTTATAGCATTCAGATCGTATTTCGGAATATCCTTTTTCTTTACCTATCTGCATTGCCAGATCATTGGTTTTTTTTGCTTCTTCTGGTTGGTTTAAGGCTAATTGAGCTCTGGCCTTATTTGTGTAGAGTTTTGCTTTATTATATGATTGACCGTAAGAGTCAATTATTGGAAGGCCACTATTAAAATGTTTTATTGCAAGTTCTGGTTGATTCTTTGCAAGTGCTAAAAGTCCATAATTTAATTTTACAGAACCTTCAAAACCTTTCATATCCTTCTTTTTTGTAAGGACCAAGGCTGATTCTAAAACTTCATTAGCTGTATCAAATTTGCCTAATTTGGTTGCGATTGAACCGTAAATTATATAAGAATGAGCAAGCATAGATTCGTCATTCTCTTTTTGTTGGATTTCAATAGCGTCAAGAATCTGTTCTTCAGCTTTTTTAAGATCGCCTAGTTCGCGATAAAGTTTTGCCAATACCATATTGGTTTGAGCGCGATAGGATAGGTTTTGGTTTTGTAAGGCTATTTCTTTGGCAATTGTTGCATTATAAAGAGCTTGTTCTAATTTGGCTTTGTCTATAGATCGAGAAGCTGTTATTAAATAATGTTCAATAGAATCCTTGATTTGACTGTCTTTTATAGGCACTCCTTCCGATTGGGAATAAGCAAAAAAACAACAAATAAGTAAAAGTATAGTTATAAACTGTCTAATTGGGGTTGGCATTTTTCCTTTAAAATCTCAACTAATATAGTTATTTCTTACAAATGTTAATAATTAAATCAATTATTCTGTTACTATACCCAATTTCATTATCGTACCATCCAATTATTTTGACCATTTTTCCTATTACCGATGTCATTAAAGAATCAAATACGCAAGAGTGGGGGTTACCGATAATATCTACAGACACTATAGGATCTTCAGTATAATCCAAAATACCCTTTAAATAAGTGTTGGATGCATTTTGAAAAGCCTGATTGATCTCTTGGATAGAAGTTTCTCTTTTTACGTTAAGGGTAATATCTGTAAGTGATCCGTCTGGAACAGGAACTCGTATACCACATCCTCCAATAACATCGCTTAATTCTGGAAAGACCTTCGTTAAAGCCTTTGCGGCACCCGTTGTAGTAGGTACAATAGACTGGCTTGCCGCTCTTGCACGCCTTAGATCTCTGTGAGGTTGATCGTGTAAGCTTTGATCTGTTGTATAACTATGTATTGTAGTAATGTAAGCTTGCTCAATTCCACATAATTCATCAATCACCTTGATCATTGGTGCAGCATTGTTGGTTGTGCATGAAGCATTAGATAGTATTGACTCCGATCCATCTATGAGGCTATCATTTACTCCTAAAACAATGGTTTTTATGCTGTCTTCTTCAGGAGGTGCTGATAGGATGACTTTTTTAGCACCAGCTCTTAAGTGTTTTTCGGCGAGCGCTTTGGTTTTAAATTTTCCAGTAGCTTCAATAACGATATCGATATTATAATCCTCCCAATTACAATTTTCAGGATCTTTTTGATTGATCAAAGTAACTGAATGGCCTTTGACGATAATATGATTTGCATCATGAGACACTTCAAAAGGTAATACACCATGGATACTATCGTATTTTAAAAGATGACTTAAAGTTTTGGTATCAGCGAGATCATTGATTGCTATAACCTGAATGCTCGGATGATCTATCAATAATCTAAAAAGGTTTCGGCCTATTCTTCCAAAACCATTAATAGCAATTCTTACTGGTGTATTCATTAAATCCTATTAATAATTTAGGGATTATTTTAAATGCTTTTGTGCTTTGTATGATGATCTTACCAAAGCTCCACTTTCAACATGTCTGAATCCCATATCCAATCCTATTTCTTCGTATTTTTTGAATTGATCAGGAGTAATAAACTCTTTTACAGGAAGATGTTTTTTGCTGGGTTGCAGATATTGACCTATGGTTACAATATCCAAATTTACATCTCTAAGATCTCTGAGTGTTTGAATAACTTCTTCTTCTTTTTCTCCAAGGCCAAGCATGATCCCACTTTTGGTACGATTAATACCGCTATCTTTTAGATATTTAAGTACCTGTAAGCTTTGCTCATATTTTGCCTGGATGCGAACCTCTCGAGTTAACCTCTTAACCGTTTCCATGTTATGTGAAACAACCTCGGGTTTTACTGCAATGATTCTATCAATGTTTTTAGTTTTTCCCTGAAAATCAGGGATAAGAGTTTCTAATGTAGTGTTTGGATTCATTCTTCTGATAGCTTGAATCGTTTCTGCCCATATAATCGACCCACCATCTGCAAGATCATCTCTGTCTACCGACGTAATCACGGCATGTTTTATATTCATTATTTTAATAGAACGTGCAACTTTTTCTGGTTCTTCCCAGTCCACAGTCTCTGGTCTTCCAGTTTTTACTCCGCAAAATCCGCAAGAACGAGTACATATGTTACCCAGAATCATGAAAGTGGCTGTGCCTTCACTCCAGCATTCTCCCATGTTAGGACAACTTCCAGAAGTACAAATAGTATGTAAATTGTATTTATCTACTAAACCACGTAGTTCTGTATATTTCTTACCTGTAGGTAGTTTAACTCTCAACCATTTTGGTTTTCCTTTCGGAGGAGCTATTGTTGTAACATCATTGTTCATACAAGCACTATTTTTAACAAAAGTACAAAGAAAGCTTTGATTAGGGAGAGTTATCTTATAACTTGTTACTTATGTAAGAATTTGTTTATTCTATAGTACTTTTAACTTATCTTCTTTAAAATGTCCGGGACGAAAAAATATCAAATAAATATCTGTTTGATAGTAGATTATTCATGTTTTTGAATTGAAAAATGAAATTCTTACAAACTGTTTAACATCAGGTTAAAATTAAGTTAAGATAAAATTTTTTTAGATTTTGAAAGTTATCTCTCTATAAAAAAGAGGAAAAATCATGCATGAAGAATTGATGAGTCCTAAAATAAGGCAAAACAATCGAAAGCGTGTAGAGAAATGGCTACTTAAAAATCAGCAGTATATTAATATTACTGCAATAGAAAAGGAGATATCTGCTCCCAAAGGTCTGGTTCAGAAATTTGTGAAATATGATAAAAAAATAAACGATAAGTGGATAGAGCCTTTGTATGTTGTAATCAAGAGATTCACAACGTTTAATTTAAGGTCTTAGATTTTTTCTTTTATTAAGCGCGTATCATTATTCTTTTCCTTTGGCCGCATTAATTATTTCTGATAACAATTTTTTAGCTCTTAGCAGCTTTACTTTCACATTATTTATTGATTCGTCTAGATTATCGGCAATTTCCTTATAACTAAGCTCCTGGAAATAACGAAGATTAATTACCTTCTGGTAAGGTGGCTTTAATTGCTTGATGTAAAGAAGTAGTTGAGCCAGGTTTTGCTCGGTAATCAATTTGTCTTCAGGTGTTGGATTATCATCAATAATTCTGTAAACAGAATCATCTACTTGAGTAGTTGTTTGTGAATGTATCGAAGCTTTTTTCTTTCTTAATAGATCTATATGAATATTCTTAGAGATCTGGATTAGCCATGTTTTGAAATTATACTCCTCTTTAAAAGTATCTATTTTATCAAAAGCTCTTGAAAAACTTTGTATCGTAATATCTTCAGCTTCATATTCATCCCGTGTCCTCTTCAATTGAAAGTTATAGACTTCATTCCAAAATGTATCAAGAAGATAGTTAAAAGATGCTTGATTCCCATCTTTTGCTTTACTAATGTGATCTTCTAATCGAGTAGGATGTCCTTTTTTCAATGAATTCTTTTTGAATAGAATGTCTTCAGTAATTTATTTTGAATGTTCTTTTTCATTACAATTAGAATACTGATCTGGGGTTTTACCACATAAAGAGCAAGATTCACCTTCTTTATTAAGAAAAGGGCTTTGGCTAGCACAAGTACCTGCAAATTTCCCGTCTTTTTTGGCCCATAATTTAATAGCTATTCCGCCAAAAGCCAGGAGTAATAAACCTACTGTAAGTAATAAAAGTTTCATAATACTAGAGTACAATCAAAATTAGTTGCAAAGATACAAAGAATGTATGGCTATCTAGATGCTAAACAGAAAATTAAGTATAATATTAGCTTTTTTTTATAAGATCTTATATCATAACATAGTTTCTAAAAAAGAATACCATAATTTTTTTATCAATACAGCTATATGATATTGACTTCAGTTTCTAAATATATATCAAATTCATCTTTGATCTTCTTTTGAATTCTTTTAGACAGATCAAGTATTTCTTTACCTGTGGCATTATTATAATTTACCAAAACTAAGGCTTGTTTTTCGTGAACCCCGGCATCTCCCCAGCGTTTTCCCTTAAAACCACTTTGTTCGATAAGCCAACCAGCGGGTACCTTAATGTTTTGATTGTCGATTTTGTAAAAGGGGATATTAGCATGCAAGTTTTGAATTTTGGAGAAATGATCGAGGGATATTATCGGATTTTTAAAGAAACTACCACTATTACCAATCTCAGAGGGATCAGGTAGTTTACTTTTCCGAATTTGAATCACTGCTTCAGAGATATCTTTAATCGTTGGAGATATAATTCCTTTGTCAACTAAAGCATTTTCGATAGCACCATAACTGGTGTTGAGAGCATGATTCTTTTTACTAAGTTTGAAAGTTACCTTAGTAATGATAAATTTACCCTTTACTTCATTTTTAAAAATGGAGTTTCGATATCCAAATTTACAATCGGTATTTGAAAAGATTTGTTTTTTTCCTGAAGCAATGTTAATAGCTTCACAACTCACAAAGGTATCTTTAAGTTCTACTCCATAAGCGCCTATATTTTGAATAGGTGCACTACCTACATATCCGGGTATGAGAGACAAATTTTCTAGTCCACCATAATCATTTTGTATACAATACTGAACAAAATCATGCCAGTTTTCACCAGCACTTGCAGAAATGATAACAAAGTCATCTGATTCTTCCTGGATTGTGATTCCGCTTATAGCTATGTGCAGTACCAATGCATCGATATTTTGAGTTAATAGCATATTACTACCGCCACTTATAACAAATAATTCTTTTTCTTCTTTTTTTAAAAGAATTTTTTCAAGTTCTGATTCGCTTGTAATTTCAATAAATTCAGTAGCTAATACGTCTATCCCGAAAGTATTATATTTTTTTAAGGATTTGTTATATTCGATTTTCATTGATCTTTGTATTTTTCTAATGCAAACTTTAGGATATTGACTGCTTTTCTAAGATCTCTTCGGTTTAACACATACGCAATCCTGACTTGGTTTAATCCTTCATTTGCACTTGAATAAAAACCAGAAGCCGGTGCTAACATAACAGTTTCATTATCCAAATCAAATTTATCTAATAACCATTCTGCAAAATGATCTGCATTTTTTATAGGTAATTCGGCAATACAATAAAAGGCACCCTTTGGAATGGCAACTTTTACACCCGGAATTTCTTTAAGTCCCGATACCAAAGTATCTCTTCTTAATTTATATTTGGCAACAGTATCCCTATAATATGACTCTGGGGCCTCTAATGCAGCTTCACTTGCAATTTGTGCCAAGGTAGGAGGGCTTAACCTGGCTTGTGCAAATTTCATGGCAGTTTGTATCACGCTTTTATTTTTGCTTACCATACATCCTATACGGGCACCACACATACTATACCGTTTGGATACAGAATCCACAACAATGGCATGCTCGTTAAGCTCTTTTTCTTGTAAAATTGAGTAATGTTCCGACTCCTCATACACAAACTCTCGATATACTTCATCAGAAATTAGGAATAAATCATACTTAATTGCCAATGCAGCTAATTGCTTTACTTCGTCTTTACTATAAAGATATCCTGTTGGGTTTCCCGGATTGCAAATTAAGATTGCTTTGGTTTTAGAGGTTATGAGTTTTTCAAACTCTTCTATGGCTGGTAGGGCAAAATTATTTGCTATTTTAGAAATTACAGGAACAACTTTTATGTTAGATTGTGTCGAAAAACTATAATAGTTTGCATAAAAAGGTTCAGGAACTATAATTTCATCACCTGGATCAGTAATACTGCCCATTGTAAAAATCAAGGCTTCACTGCCTCCTGTAGTCACCAAGATATCCTCTGAGGATATTGTAATGTCGTGCTTTGCATAGTATCCTGCGAGTTTTTTTCTGAAACTTTCGAATCCAGCAGAGTGGCTATATGCCAAAATCTCTAATTTGTTGTTTCGTACAGCATTAATGGCTTCAACCGGAGTTTTAATATCTGGTTGGCCTATGTTCAGACGATATATGTGTTTACCTTCTTTTATCGCTTTTTCTGCAAAGGGTGCTAACTTTCGAATTGGAGATTCGGGCATCGCCCTACCTTTGCTTGATACTACTGGCATATTTTATAAATTAGAAAGATAAATAGCGGTAAATTTCTTAAAATATTTAAGAAATTGATGTATTATTAGAATGATTTTTCAACTATTTTTCTATATTTAAAGTAATGAAAGTTTTAATACAAGATTTTTTTCATTTTCTCAAGAAGAATATTTTTGTTTTATTGTTGTTTGCTAATTTCACTATTTTTCCGCAATCCAATTTTAGATTGCCTCATGGCAAAAAAAGCGATAAAATTAGGTTTGAATTAGCAAATAATCTTATCATCATTCCGGTAGTACTTAATGGTGTAGAGCTTTCTTTTATTCTAGATACAGGAGTGGGATCTACCATAATTTTTAGTGCAGATAATAAAGAATCTCTTGAATTGAAAAATGCCTCAAAAATTTATTTAAGAGGTTTAGGAGAAGATCAATCTGTAGAGGCTATCAAATCTCTGGATAACGTCTTGCAAATTGGAGACGCTACTAGTACTAACCATACTGTTTTTTTAGTTTTCGACGAATCAATAAATTTTTCTCCAAGAATGGGTTTCCCAGTACATGGAATCATAGGATATGATTTTTTCAAGGATTTTATCTTTGAAATTGATTATGTCAAAAAATACATTAGAATAAACACGCCTAATCGATATGTCTATAAGAAATGCGATAAATGCTATCAAACTCCGATTGATTTTGGTAAACAAAATAAAAGACCCTTGGTTAGTGCTAAATATAAAACTAAAAATGGCTTATTAGACATAAGACTTTTATTAGATTCTGGTTCAGGTTCTTCGCTATGGCTGTTTGAAAGCTCTGAAAAGGGTATTAAAGTGCCAGACAAATCTTTTACTGATTTTTTGGGAAAAGGATTTAACGGTGATATTTATGGACAAAGATCAAAAGTAGGCGAATTACATATAGGTGATTTTGTATTGAAAGATGTAACTGCAGCGTTTCCTGATTCACAATATATACAAGGAATATCTTTGGATAAAAGAGAAGGCTCTTTGGGGGGTAACGTCTTGAGACGATTTAATCTTATAATAGATTATCCTAATCAAAAAATCTCTTTCAAGAAGAATAACTTTTTTCAAAAGCCATTTCATTATAATATGAGTGGATTAACCATACAACATGTAGGTTTCAATGCCGTTGTACGAGAAAAAACCAAGACTCCGGTGCTCCCTTATCAAACAAGTAAGCCCAGAGAAAAAAATAGAGTTTATTTAGGTTTAAACCGAGTAGTAAATGAAAAGACATTACAATTATCAAACAATTTTGTACTGCGTCCTAAATATGAGATTTCAGATGTGAGGCCAGATTCCCCTGCAGATATAGTCGGATTGAAGCGAGGTGATGTTATTCTAGAAGTCAATGGTAAAAAAGCATACCAGTACAAACTATCACAACTTAATGATTTATTTTACTTTGAAGAAGGAAAAAGAATTAAGATGAAAATAGATCGATTAGGGGTAGAATTAAAATATACTTTTTTCTTAAAGAAGGTAATTTAGTATTAAAAAAGGGATTGCTACATCACAATCCCTTTTTTAATATTGAACTTAAATAGTTTTTAATTCTTCTTTTCTAAAACACTCTTATCTAATACAGTACCTTTAATTTTTATAGCTTTAGTTGCTTGTTCAGCATTAGAATAGACGGTAATAGTTTTACGAATAGGTCCAACCCTTTTCGTGTCATATTTGACTTCTATTACTCCTGTTTCTCCCGGTGCAATAGGATTTTCGGGTTTTTTGGGAATTGTACATCCACAGCTAGAATACACTCTGGAAATAATCAAAGGAGCATCTCCTGTATTTGTAAATTCGAACTGACGCACGCCATCACTACCTTTGGTGATCTCACCATAATCGATAACTTCGGTTTTAAATTCTATTTTGGCACTCTGGGCATTTAACGTTGCACCCAAAAATCCAACAAACAAAATTATCATCATTTTTTTCATAACGTAGGTTTTTGTTGTTTGTAAAAGTACTATTTTTTATCTAACTTCAAAATTGCAACCAAAAAGCGAGATAAGAAGTTGAGTATGTGAAATTAGAAAATTTAGTAATATAAACTTCAATTTTCTAATAAATTATACGATTCTCAATTGAGTTTTTTTAGTTTTTGATATCCAATATCGTAATTTCTAACATCCATACTTCGTACTTCGTACTTTAATAATTACTTTTGCATTTCAATTTCCAAAAATCGGACCAAAGTATGGCTTTAGCTGCAAAATATGATGCAAAATCAGTAGAGAAAAAATGGTATGACTACTGGATGAAGAATAATTATTTTCATTCCGAAGTAGATGAAAGAGAATCGTATACAATCGTTATTCCGCCACCTAATGTTACTGGAGTTTTGCACATGGGACACATGCTTAATAATACGATTCAAGATGTATTGATACGTAGAGCTAGGCTTAAAGGGTATAATGCATGCTGGGTACCAGGAACTGATCATGCCTCTATTGCTACAGAAGCAAAAGTAGTTGCCAAACTTAAGGAAGAGGGAATTGATAAAAAAGATCTAACCAGGGAAGAATTTTTAGAGCATGCCTGGGAATGGACTCATAAACACGGAGGGATCATTCTGGAACAGCTTAAAAAGTTAGGAGCATCATGTGATTGGGAAAGAACAGCTTTTACGATGGATGACAATTTGTCTTCATCTGTAATCAAAGTTTTTGTGGATTTATATAACAAGGGTCTTATTTATCGTGGGTATAGAATGGTAAATTGGGATCCTGAGGCAAAAACGACATTGTCTGATGAAGAGGTAATCTACGAAGAAAAACAAGGCAATTTATATTATTTGAAATATAAAATTGAGGGTAATGACGATACATTAACAATTGCTACAACGCGCCCCGAAACGATAATGGGGGATACAGCTATATGTATAAACCCCAACGACGATAGATTTACTCATCTTAAAGGGAAAAAGGCTATTGTACCGATTGCAGGTCGAGTAATACCCATAATTGAAGATGAATATGTTGACATAGAATTTGGTACCGGGTGTCTAAAAGTTACCCCTGCTCATGATCCAAATGATAAAGAACTAGGTGATAAACATAATTTAGAAGTAGTTGATATTTTCAATGATGATGCTACTTTAAATAGTTTTGGACTTCATTATGAGGGAAAAGACCGATTTGTCGTACGAAAAGAGATTGTAAAAGAATTAGAGTCTTTGGGAGCTCTTGATAAAATAGAAACACATCTTAATAAGGTAGGTACTAGTGAGCGCACTAAAGCTATCATCGAACCAAAATTGAGTGATCAATGGTTTTTGAAGATGAAAGACCTTGCTAAACCAGCTTTAGATGCAGTTTTAAAAAAAGAAGTACATCTGGTTCCAGAAAAATTTATAAATACCTATCGTCATTGGATGGAGAATGTGAGAGATTGGAATATATCTCGTCAACTTTGGTGGGGGCATCAAATTCCGGCCTATTTCTATGGTGACGGAAAAGAAGATTTTGTTGTGGCCGAGAGCCGAGCAGAAGCTCTCGTATTGGCAAAGAAAAAAACAAATAATGATTATTTAACAGACCAAGACCTTACTCAGGATGAAGACGCCTTAGACACTTGGTTCTCTTCTTGGTTGTGGCCCATAAGTGTTTTTAATGGTATTTTGGAGCCGGATAACAAGGAAATAAACTATTATTATCCAACAAATGATTTGGTTACTGCACCAGAAATATTATTTTTCTGGGTCGCTAGAATGATTATCGCAGGATATGAATACAGAGGAGAAAAACCATTTACCAATGTATATCTCACAGGAATTGTAAGAGATAAACAAAGACGTAAAATGTCAAAATCATTGGGTAATTCTCCAGACCCCTTAGATTTAATTGATCAATATGGTGCCGATGGGATACGAGTAGGAATGTTGCTTAGTTCGCCTGCAGGAAATGATTTGATGTTTGATGAAGATTTATGTAAACAGGGTAGTGCTTTTGTTAATAAAATATTCAATGCTTCTAGGTTGATTCTTGGCTGGGAAGTGGATACTACAATAGAACAACCAGAATCTTCCATAGTTTCTATAAACTGGTACAAGTCCAGATTTCAACAAGCATTATTAGAATTAGAAGACCATTATAGTAAATATCGCATTAGCGATGCTCTAATGACTACTTATAAATTAGTTTGGGACGATTTCTGTAGCTGGTTGTTAGAGATGATTAAACCAGCGTACGGTAGTCCTATCGATAGCAAAACGTATCAGGAAATAATTTTGATTCTAGAAGATAATTTGAAGATTCTTCATCCCTTCGTTCCTTTTATTTCTGAAGAAATATGGCAACAAATAACAAAAAGAAGCAAAGCGGAAGCTTTAGTCATAACAAGCTGGCCTGAAACAGCGCCGATTAATGAGCATTTGATAAAGGGATTTGAAATTGCTGCAGATGTTATTTCAGGTATTAGAACGATACGTAAACAAAAAAACATATCCTTTAAGGAAACAATTGCCTTATCTGTTCTCAATAGTGAAAAACTTAATGCTACCTTTGACTCGGTTATTCACAAATTAGGGAATCTGTCTTCTCTTAAATATGTTGATGAGAAGGTAGAAGGAGCTCTATCGTTTAGAGTGAGGTCCAATGAATATTTTATCCCTGTTTCTGGTACAATAGATATTGATGAGGAATTAAAAAAGCTCACCGAAGAGTTGTCTTACACTGAAGGTTTTTTGAAATCGGTGCAGAAAAAATTGCAAAATGAGCGTTTCGTAAATAATGCTCCTGAGCAGGTCATAGCAAATGAACGTAAAAAACAAGCGGATGCAGAAGCAAAAATTGCTACGCTAAAATCGAGTTTAGCAAGTTTACAAAATTAGTGTCGGTATCTACGTATCAAAAGTAGAAAGGCTGTATTATTAAGGCATTAGACTTCTGTTAGTACTTCATATTATAATTTTGAAGAAATTTGACTATCTGCGACTAATAGTATATGGATTCCCTTGTTTCTATTGGAGAGGTGTTTTTTAAATTATTTTTAGTCAATTATGTATTTGTTTACCAATTCGATATACTTAATTTTTGCCTCTTTTTGTGTGAGATCCTTTACTTGAAAAAGAGCATTTAGCTTAAAAGCGTTTCTGAGTTCACTTTTTCCAGATGGAGTATAAAAGCCATCAGCATGAGTAGCCTGTTTATAATGAGCATAAAAATGAAGCATAACATCAGGGGGTAACAATATTTTGGTGTTACAAGCGCGTTCGTACGCTTTGTTAAAAGCAATATTTAATTCTTCCTCGGTCATGTTAGTGAAACTACTTTTAAATATTCTATCTATAAATGGATATTTGAAAAGCTGGTTGAACTAATCCCACTGAAGAGCGGGAACGGTCTCTTACTTTTTATTTATAATGAAGCGATAACACTTTCTCCTCCTTTTACTTTTTGGTTTAATGTAACATTTACTTTAGTTCCTAAAGGTAGAAACACATCGACTCTGGAACCAAATTTTATAAACCCACTATCAGAACCTTGCACCACATTTTCTCCTTCTTTAGCATAATTTACAATTCTTTTTGCAAGTGCTCCGGCTATTTGTCGGTATAATATTTCTACAAGGCTGTTTTTTACTACAACAGTAGTTCTTTCATTTTCTTCTGAAGCCTTCGGATGCCAGGCTACAAGGTATTTCCCAGGGTGATATTTGCTCAAGACGACTTCACCGGTAATGGGATGTCTGGTTACGTGCACATTAACAGGAGACATAAATATAGAAACCTGTATTCTGTTGTCGTTGAAATGTTCTTTTTCAAATACTTCTTCAATGACTACTACTTTTCCATCGACTGGTGCAACAACAGTATTATCATCTACAATAGTTTTTCTTTTAGGATTTCTGAAAAATTGTAATATTAGAATAAAGAAAACCAATGTTAACGTAAATATTGCTATTTGCCACTCTTTAATTTGAATGGAGACATATGATGCAACATTGATTCCTAAAAACAATACTATCGCTATTGATATTATTCTATATCCTTCTTTATGAAACATAGTTCAAAATTTGTAAAAATGCATATAAAAATGGGCTGGCAAATATAATACTGTCCAATCGATCATATATTCCGCCGTGGCCAGGCATTATAGTACCGCTATCCTTAACTCCTGCCTGTCTTTTAAACTTAGATTGAATTAAGTCTCCCAGTGTGCCAAAAATACTCATAATTATGCTTATAATCAACCAAATTGTAATAGATAACGTATGAGATAGAGCGGCAATGAGATATCCTGTTAGAAGCGAAAATATAAAACCTCCTACAAAACCTTCTATAGTTTTTTTTGGGGATATTCTTTCTAATAATTTATGTTTTCCAAAGTTTTTTCCTACCAAATATGCAAAAGTATCGTTTGCCCAGGTGATTAAAAAAGCTCCTGCAATGATTAATGGTTCATACTCTCCCGAATAATTGGGTACAAGCGTTAGGAAAATGATACAGGTTGTAAGATAAAAAATACTCGTTCGGTATTTTCGTTGTTCAAACATCGGGATGATGCGAATAGTAACCAGATCTTTAACCAAAAATAATTCTGTGATAATAGTTAGCACTAAAAACGGAATAGTAATATAAAGTAGCTCCTGAAATATATTTAGTGTTGCGAAAAGTACAAAAAATATAAGATACAATCGTTTATTTCTTAAGTGAATTAACTTTTGAAATTCATAAATAGAAATCATTCCGAACACCAGAAAAATCCCTAGAAAAGTATATTTAGAAATGAATATCGATACGAGCAGTATAGAGACATATAAAAAGCCCGATAAAGATCTTGTAAGCAGTTCCTTCATATTATAAATCTTCCAACAGGAGCAAATATAGATTTTTTGAACTACTTCCATAGCTTAAGAAATCCTTTTCTTTTTGTGGTTCGAAGTCTTTTATTGTGGTGATATTTGAAGGAATAGAATTTCTATTTTTGTTTTTTATACCTTTTAATCCTTCTCCAATGCTTTTAACTAATTGACTGGTAGATGCTAAGATGACAAAGTTGTCGGGTAATTCGGTAAGCTTTTTTTCTCTGAGCTGATTAGAGGAGACCAATATAGCACCGCTATCTGCTATTAAATATTCGCAAGTAGCAAAAAAGAAAGAGGCTGAAGATTGTTTTACAAAGTTTAAATTAAAACCAGAAAATTTATGTTCTAAACCAATGTCAAAACAACATACATTTTTTTCATACCAATCATTTTCTAGAAGTATCTTATCAAAAGAATCTAAAACCTCCTCATCTTGGTCGCAATAAAGAAATTTACCTCCATTTCTTTTGAAATTCATCATAAAGCTTTCATCGATTGGTAGATCGATTTCGGGCATATACTTACTGCGATCCTCTATGTGGCGTTCCTTACTCTTTTGGTCTGATTTAGATTTTGAAAAAAATAATCTTCTAAATAGACTCATTTTTTGGATTATGATTGGGGAATTACAATTTTACTATACACTCAAAGATAAAAAAAATCTTAACCTAATATTCTCATTAGGTTAAGATTTTTCAATTTACTTGTACAAATGTTTTATTTAAGAAGGCTCTGTTATGATTTCTTCTTTTTTACCGAAAGGTCTTTCTCCAAAGATCTTCTCGAGATTATCTTTAAAAATAACTTCTTTTTCAAGGAGTACTTCAGCTAATTCGGTTAATTTATCTTTGTTCTTTTCCAGCAATTTAATAGCACGTTGATATTGCTCTTCTATGATGTTAGAAATTTCTTGATCAATAAGTTCGCTGGTTTGCTCACTATATGGTTTGGTGAAATTATATTCACTCTGTCCTGAAGAATCATAATATGTTAGATTTCCAACTTTATCATTCAAACCATATATAGTTACCATTGCTCTGGCTTGTTTTGTAACTTTTTCCAGATCACTAAGTGCTCCTGTAGAAATTTCATTAAAAATAACCTTTTCTGCGGCACGACCTCCTAAGGCGGCACACATTTCATCAAGCATTTGATTTGGTCTTACTATTAGCCTTTCTTCTGGCAAATACCATGCAGCTCCTAGGGATTGCCCTCTTGGTACGATTGTAACTTTTACGAGGGGAGCAGCATGTTCTAACATCCAGCTTACAGTTGCATGACCAGCTTCGTGAAAAGCAATAGCACGTTTTTCTGCAGGGGTAATAATCTTATTTTTTTTCTCTAATCCACCAACAATTCTGTCTACAGCATCAAGAAAATCTTGCTTACCCACCGCTTTATTTCCTTTTCTGGCTGCTATCAAAGCAGCTTCGTTACATACATTAGCAATATCTGCACCCGAAAATCCTGGGGTTTGCTTGGCCAAAAATTCTGTATCCAGTTCATTTTCAACTTTTTTCAAAGGTTTCAGATGAACCTCAAAAATTTCTTTACGCTCTCTTATATCTGGTAAATCCACATAGATTTGTCTATCAAATCTACCTGCCCTCATCAATGCTTTGTCTAATACATCGGCTCTGTTTGTGGCTGCAATAACAATTACATTAGTGTTGGTTCCAAAGCCATCCATTTCGGTAAGTAATTGATTTAAAGTGTTTTCTCTTTCATCGTTAGAACCAGAGAAATTACTTTTGCCTCTAGCTCTACCAATGGCATCAATTTCATCAATAAATATGATAGCAGGAGACTTCTCTTTAGCTTGTTTAAATAAATCTCTTACTCGCGATGCTCCTACACCTACAAACATTTCAACGAAATCAGATCCTGAAAGTGAGAAGAAAGGCACTTTGGCTTCACCGGCAACCGCTTTTGCAAGAAGTGTTTTACCAGTTCCCGGAGGTCCTACCAATAAAGCTCCCTTAGGTATTTTACCTCCTAATGAAGTATATTTTTCTGGATTTTTTAGAAAATCTACAATTTCTTGAATTTCCTCTTTGGCACCTTCAAGACCAGCAACATTTTCAAAAGAGACTTTTACTTCGGTATTTTGATCAAAAAGTTTAGCTTTTGATTTTCCAATGTTAAAAATCTGTCCCCCGGCACCGCCACCAGAACCACCGCTCATTCTTCGCATAATGAATATCCATACGCCAATAATTAAGGCAAAAGGTAGCAGGGTAATGAAGATTTCTCCCCAAACATTACTTTCAGTGTCGTAGTTAACCTGTGTTTCAAGATTGTTTTCTTTTTTAATCTGGGCGATTTTATTTTCAAAATTTTGCAAATCTCCAAATTCAAATTGATAATCAGGATCATTCGGACTTGCTGGTAATATTGAATTACCTTTCTTGTTTTGATGTTTTTCAAGCGACTTTGCTTCTCGAGTAAGAAAAACTTTAGCCTGTCGACGATTAATGATTACAACTTTTTCGACTTCGCCATTACTCAAGTACTCTTGAAATTCTGATGGGGAGGTAGTAGGAGCAGATCCTAAACCGTTCCCACCCATAAAATTTAATACTAAAAAACCAACGATGATCACTGCATAAATCCAGTATGCACTAAATTTTGGTTTTTTATTAGGTTCTGTTTTTTTATTTTCTTTAGCCATTTACGGTTTTCTTTTAATAATTTGTTTCGATAACTGTGGTTTTTGCATCTCCCCAAAGTCCTTCAATATCATAGAATTCTCTAATGTGTTTCTGGAAGACATGTACTACCACATTAACATAATCAATTAGTACCCATTCTGCATTTTCACTGCCCTCTACATGCCAAGGTTTGTCTTTAAGTTCTTTACTTACAATTTTTTGGATGGAATTAACAATTGCATTTACTTGAGTATTAGAAGTTCCGTTGCAGATTACGAAGTAATTACATACCGTATTTTCGATATCTCTTAAATCCAGAATATTGATATCATTACCTTTTACTTCTTCAATACCTTTTATTATTTGAGTGATTAATTGATCAGTACCGATTTCTTTTTTAGTCATGCATTTTTTTAATTTGTGTAAAGTTATTACTTTTTATCATTTTAATGTTTGTATCATACCGACATTTATGAAACTTTTACACCTTTTACATGAATATAATCAAAGTTGATGCCATTGACTCCACAAACCGTTTTCTTAGAGAACTAAATCGAGAGAAAACATTTGTAGCACCTGTTTGCGTAATGGCAAGAGAACAACTTGCCGGTAAAGGCCAAATGGGCACGGTTTGGCAAAGTGAACCGGGGAAAAACCTTACATGTAGTGTGTTTATGAAGATAGACGGTCTTAAGTTAGCAGAGCAGTTTTATATATCAATAGCCACTTCTCTGGCAGTTTGCGATACGCTTAATGATCTCTTGGTTACAAAATTATCTATAAAATGGCCTAACGACATTCTGTCAGATCGACAAAAAATATGTGGTATTCTAATAGAAAATATTGTTAAAAATGGCAGTTTGATTGGTGCGATCATCGGAATCGGTATGAATATTAATCAAACCAAATTTGATAATCTTCCTCAAGCCGGTTCATTAAAACAAATTTCAGGTAGAAATTTTAATATCGAAGAAGTATTACATTCCCTATTATTAAAATTAGAGAATAGGTTTCTGAATTTAGAAACTTCAAATTTTGATATCTTAAAGAAAGAGTATGAGCGTTTACTTTTTAGAAAAAATAAACCCTCTACATTCTTGGATGCAGAGGGAAATTCTTTTGTAGGGATTATTCAATCTGTTACGAATCAGGGAAAACTTCAAGTTCTATTAGAAGATGAGGTTGTTTCTGTTTTTGATCTGAAAGAGATTAAATTATTGTATTAGTGGGTGTGTTTTTGAGTATGTGAGACTTTAAGATTAATCAGAAACTCAGGATATATAAATCAAAAATTCACGGTACCCTTTGAAAGTCTCATAGTACAGTGAAAAAAGAATACCGTAAAAAATCCTACTCAAAGAGGCTCACTATCCACTAAAAAACTCACATACTCACAGCTTTCCGATGTTTTCACTAAGTGTATTTATGAAATTCTGAATAGGATTTTTGATCATCATTGACATCATAGCATTAAACTCACCATTAAACGTAAGTTTTGTGGTAGTTTTACCATCTTCGGTGTTATTGATATCAGCTGTCAAGGTAAAAGGAAGTTTATCACTCGCAGCGCCTAATACTACCTGGCTTGACGGAGTGCTTTCTTTTTGATCAAGAACCAATTCTGGCATTCCTTTCAATTGAAAAAGAAATCGGGAATCGGATATTTTTTCAAACTTTTGTTTACTTTCTGGCATAAGTTGTTCAAAATTTTCAACTTTTGTTAAAAATTCAAATACTTCTTCGGCAGTTTTATTTACAGTTACCGTAGGGCTTTCTAGATTCATATTATTATTTGATTATTATATACTCCACTCGGCAGGATTGGTTCTCCAGTTTTGTAGTGTTGCTTGTTGTTCTTTTGTGATGTAATCCGTATCCAGAGCCTGCTCTAAAAGATTTTCATAATTGCTTAAAGTATGCAAAGCTAATGCTGCATCTTTGAAATTTTTAACGGCAATATCAAATCCATAATTGAAGATAGCTACCATTCCTTTTACATCGGCATTTACTTCTTTTAATGCGTTTACCGCATTTAGACTACTTTTACCCGTACTGATAAGATCTTCTACCACTACAACACTTTTTCCTTTGGGTACAATTCCTTCAATTTGATTTTTTCTGCCATGTTTTTTCGCTTCTGGCCGTACATAAATAAAGGGAAGATCAAGCTCCTCTGCAACTAGCATTCCTATGCCGATAGCACCAGTGGCCACTCCTGCAATTACATCAGGTTTACCATATTCATCTTTAATGAATCTGGCAAGGTTCTCTTTTAAGTACTGACGTATCTTAGGATAAGAAAGTGTAATTCGATTATCGCAGTAAATTGGAGACTTCCAACCCGATGCCCACGTAAAAGGTTCTTGCGGTTGTAATTTTATTGCATTAATTTGCAGTAGTAATTCAGCAGTTTTTTTTGCTGTATCTTTATCAAAAATCATAGTTGCAAATGTATAAAGTTTTTGTGAATAATACACCTATTATTCTGTCTACCAAAAAGTCTATTAAGGGATACAAAACAATTGCCATAAAAGAGGTGAATTTTCCAACAGTTATAAGAGATATTTTAAGTAAAGAAGCTGTAGGTGAAGAAGCAAAATATCATTTTTATCATAAGAGTGAAGATAAGTTGATAGATCATCTATATTCCAAACTCCCTGTAGTGGTAGCAGGAGGGGGAAAAGTATATAATGCAAACATGGATATTCTTTTTATCAAACGTAATGGGAAATGGGATTTGCCAAAAGGAAAAATAGAAAAGAAAGAACATATTGAAACCGCTGCAATAAGAGAAGTAGAAGAGGAAACCGGAGTGACAGGTCTTGAAATCACAAAATTTTTATATAAAACCTATCATGTGTTTAAAAGAAATGGGGAGTTCCGATTGAAGGTCACGTATTGGTTCGAGATGAAAACCGAATTTGACGGAGAACTGATACCTCAAAAAAATGAAGGAATTACTAAGGTAAAATGGAAAAATAAGAAACAGGCCAAGAAGGCTTTAACTGATTCTTATGCAAATATTAAAAAGCTTTTTTCTCATGATTATTTATCTTAATATTCTATACACCGGATACCTTAAATGTGCCTTTTCATAATTTTTCGATTGTTTATGCAACCAATCTAATTGTGCGTACCAATTATTGGCAAAGGCCGTATCTTTTTTCTTGGTTTCAAACCTGACCCGTAATTCTTCATTGTTCTCTAGTAATTCTTTGGCTTTATCTTCCCATACATAAGGTGAAAATCCTTCTTTTTGTTGTAAAATAGTATCGAAAAAGTTCCAGTTAAAGAACGAGTCTGGTGCTTCGGGCTCCAAGGTTTCCAGAAGATATCTAAACCCTTTTTGATTTGTAGGGATGATTATATCTCCTTTTTTAAAAGTAATTGTTGCGTTACTTTTTGTAACATAGGTTCCATAATGTAGATAATGTCCTTCGTAAGGATTTTTTCGAGTTTCATAATCAGCAATGTGGTAGGTTTCAACTGTGATCGTACTATCGTTTTCTAATGTTTTAAATTTGATCTGATTTAGCTTTAGCAAATCAATCAAGTTCCACCAGCCTTTTTGTATAACATATGCTTTAGGAACTTCAATTTTGGTGGTTGGAATAAAATAGTTTTGATAATTGATTTCTTTAGAGTAAGGTTTGTCTTGATCATATTTTAAACGTTTTGCTCTAGTAATTTCACTATCAATAAAGGCTCCTTCGTACCCTTTAAAAATGAATTTTGTGGCTTGGGTTGTGTCTACTTTCCAATTCACTGTGTATGTTTTTTGTTCGGATTGTTCTGCAAAAGTTTGTTCTCTTAGCTCACGAATTTTTATCCCATCTTTTTCTGTAATTTCAGTCATCGATTTTATTAGTTCATAGGTTCCTTCAACCCTTTGCTTGTACGGTTTTAGCATATGGGTTTCTACCATCATTCCTAAGGTGTTCCAAAGTGTAGTATAACCTGTAGAATATCTCGGGGAGTCCATAAATTGTGACCAACCTTTATCTGGCATACTTCCCCAGACATTTACATAGGGAGTAATGTCCCATTTTTTCGAAGCAAGCAAATTTTCTAGCTGAGGTTGCATTTCGGTATGCAAATAATTACCCAAGATACTTCCAAGTTTATTATGCTGAGTAAAAAGGTGTGTTAAGGTATATTGATAATCGGCCCCATTACTAACATGATTGTCTATAAAAACATCGGGTTGTACTAAATGAAATATTTCTGCAAAACTTTTGGCATTCTTAGTATCATTTTTGATGAAATCTCGATTTAAATCATAATTACGGGCATTTCCCCTAAAACCATACTCCTTCGGGCCATTTTGGTTGGTTCTGGTGCCAGAGTTTCGATTTAGTGCTCCCCCGATATTGTAGACAGGTATAGTAACAAGAACAGTATTTTTTAGGGATTGAATATTTCCCTGAACAATGTCTCTAAACAGCATCATAGTCGCATCTATACCATCACTTTCTCCGGGGTGAATACCATTATTAATCAACAAAACCCTTTTATTTCGACGAATATTTTCGAAATCAAATTCCCGATCAGGATTTAGAGTCACAATGTGCAGTGGTTTACCACTATCAGTAATTCCTATTTCTTGAATGTTAATTTCTGGGTAGATATCCGCTAAGTTTTGATAATAAGAAATTACCTCGGGATATGTTGCCGTTTCAGTTCCATTACTTTTCTCAAAAGTAGTTGTGAAGTCAATATTCTCTTTATCCTTTTTTTTTGAAGTAGAACAAGAAATAAGCAGTAAAGTACAGGCAGTAAGTAAGATTCTTTGCATGATTGATGAATATGAGGGTCAAATATAGTAAGTTTTACAAATTAAAAATCTTCTATAACATTTTAGTATGGTCTAGTAAAAAGATCCCTCTTGTTTTTACTTGCCGTACTACAAAATAAACGTATTTTTGCCCCCTCAAATATCACAACTATGACCGAGTTTGTAAGAAAAAGAGTGGCTAATGCCAAAAATGATATTTTATCTGGGCTAACTGTAGCGCTTGCATTGGTTCCCGAGGCTGTAGCTTTTGCCTTTGTTGCAGGAGTTGATCCTTTAGTAGGATTGTACGCAGCCTTTATGATTGGATTGATTACCTCTACTTTTGGTGGTCGCCCCGGGATGATCTCTGGTGCAACTGGCGCTTTAGCGGTAGTTATGGTAAGTTTGGTTGCCGAGGGAAATGCAATGGGAGCTCCAGGAGAAGAGTTAGGACTTTATTATCTTTTTGCCACGGTGATTTTGATGGGAATCATACAAATGCTGGCTGGAGTCTTAAAACTAGGAAAGTTTGTGCGTTTAATACCACATCCTGTAATGATGGGGTTTGTAAATGGTTTGGCAATCGTGATCTTTCTTTCTCAATTGGGAATGTTCAAAGAGTTCGTGAATGGAGAAAAAGTATGGATGCAAGGTATCGAATTATGGCTGATGCTAGGGTTAGTACTACTCACAATGTTCATTATGTGGGGATTACCAAAATTAAAAGCAACATCAAAATTACCTGAAGCTTTGATTGGGATTTTAGTCGTATCTGCAATTGTGATACTTGGAAAACTTGATGTAGCAACCGTAGGGAGTTTTATTAAAGATGGAGGTGGAGAAGGTCTAAAAGGTGGATTACCACAGTTTCAATTTGATATTTTTAATAAAGTACCCCTGAATTGGGAAACCTTTAAATTTATTGGTCCTTATGCACTGATATTAGCCGCCATTGGGTTAATAGAATCTTTGATGACTCTAAATCTTATTGACGAATTAACTGAAACCAGAGGAAATTCAAACAGAGAATGTTTGGCTCAGGGAGGAGCAAATATTGTTACAGGGTTGTTTGGCGGAATGGGTGGCTGTGCTATGATTGGGCAATCCATTATTAATATTAAGGGAGGTGGACGTACCAGGCTTTCGGGTATAGTAGCTGCAGTTACTTTACTTTTATTTATTTTATTTGCCTCAGGATTAATAGAGCAAGTGCCTATTGCTGCGTTAGTTGGAGTAATGTTTATGGTAGTTATAGGAACTTTTGCTTGGTCAAGTTTCAGGATTATCAATAAAATTCCGTTAACAGATGCTATCGTCTTGGTTGCGGTCTCATTACTCACAGTATTTTTTGATTTGGCTGTGGCAGTAATTGCAGGTGTAATTATGTCGGCTCTAGCGTTTGCGTGGGAAAATGCCAAAAAAATTCGGGCACGAAAACATATCAAGGAGGACGGAACCAAAGTATATGAGATTTGGGGACCTCTTTTCTTCGGAAGTATACAAGCATTCAACAGTAAGTTTGATGTAGCAAATGATCCAGAAAATGTAGAAATTGATTTTATTGAATCTCGCGTGAGTGATCACTCAGCTTTGGAAGCTATATGGGCTTTAGTAGGAAAATATGAAGAAGCCGGTAAGAAAGTGAAAATAAAACATCTTAGCGAAGAATGCCAAGCCTTAATGATCAAAGCTTCGCCGCGATTGGCCAATGTTATCGAACATGATGTAGACGATCCAAGGTATCATGTCATGGCGAAGGTTATGGAATAAAAATGTATATTTCGACAGTAAATCGAACGAATTAGTAAATGGAGATTCCTTTTGAACCTGTTGTTTTTGGTGTTAAATTGAATATCCATTTGATTTTAGAATATGCAGCCTTCTTCATAGGATTTCGATATTACGTATACCTTAAGAAAAACACGCAAGATCCAATAACCAATACTCGTAGATTGTCTATCATTATAGGTGCAGTATTTGGTGCCTTTTTTGGCTCCAGAATTGTTGGATTTTTAGAAAATCCTATTATTTCATCTGGACCTGAATATTTTCTCTCATTACTTAACGCCAAAACAATTATGGGAGGACTCTTTGGAGGACTTCTGGGAGTAGAATTGGCAAAAAAAATGATCAATGAAAAGAAGTCATCGGGGGATTTATTTACCTTTCCAATTATTTTGGGTATTCTAGTAGGTCGAGTGGGTTGCTTTTTAGCTGGAGTTAACGAGTTTACTTACGGCAAAGAAACCTCCTCTTTTTTGGGAATGGATCTTGGAGACGGTCTACAAAGATATCCAATTGCATTATACGAAGTTGTTTTTCTCATTATTTTATGGATTTTTCTTAAGTATCTTCAAAAAGAAAAAACCCTCCAGAGCGGATTGTTATTTCAGTACTTTATGATTTCTTATTTCTCGTTTCGTTTTATGATAGAATTCTTGAAACCGAATACATTTTTGATCTTGGGACTAAGCAGTATCCAGTATTTATGTATCTTATGCTGGATTTATTATTATAAAACGATTCGAAAACTTTTTTATGCCAACTAGAAATTATACCTATTACGATTTTACATTAAGTTTATGTCCAAATTGTCTTAAAAGAGTAGATGCAAAAATTGTTTTTGAGGATGATAAAGTATTTATGCTTAAACGCTGCCCAGAACATGGCAGATCTAAAGTTTTAATTGCTGATGATATCGAGTATTATAAAAATATAAGAAATTATAATAAACCATCAGAATTCCCACATAAATTCAACACGACTACAGATTATGGTTGTCCTTATGATTGTGGATTATGTCCGGACCATGAGCAGCATTCTTGTCTGACTATTATTGAAGTTACAGACCGCTGCAATTTAACCTGTCCTACCTGCTATGCTTCTTCTTCTCCAAACTACGGCCGTCATCGTACATTAGAGGAAATTAAAAAAATGTTGGATGCCATTGTTGAAAATGAAAAAGAACCCGATGTTGTGCAAATCAGTGGAGGAGAACCTACGGTTCATCCCCAGTTTTTTGAGATTTTAGAGTATGCCAAAAAATTACCTATTCGACATCTCATGGTAAACACCAACGGAGTTCGTATAGCAAAAGACATCAAATTCACACAACGGTTAGCAAGCTACATGCCCGATTTTGAAATTTATTTACAGTTTGATTCGCTGCAAGTTGAAGCATTGCAAAAGTTGAGAGGTGAAGATCTAACCAAAACTCGAAAGCAAGCCATAACCAATCTTAATGAATTTAATCTTTCTACTACCTTAGTAGTCACACTAGAAAAAGGACTTAACGATAATGAAATAGGAGAGATTATTGCATTTGCTACACAACAAAAATGTGTTCGTGGGGTCACTTTTCAACCTACACAAATAGCAGGACGCTTAGAAGATTTTGATGCACAAACCGACAGGATTACACTCACAGAAGTACGAAGGAAAATATTAGAACAATTTCCGGTTTTTGAACCCAATGATCTTATTCCGGTGCCTTGCAACCCCGATGCTTTGGTTATGGGGTATGCGTTAAAAAACGAAGAAGGTATTTTACCACTTACGCGATATATAAATCCCGCAGATTTATTAGATAATGGTAAAAATACTATCGTTTATGAACAGGATGAGGAATTGCATGGTAAAGTTTTGGAATTGTTCAGTACTGGTAATTCGGTAGAAACCGCATCAGAGAATTTGAAATCAATTATGTGTTGTCTCCCAGAGATTGACGCACCTGATTTGGGATATGATAATCTATTCAGAATTATTATTATGCAGTTTATTGATGCTTATAATTTTGACGTACGTGCTATCAAAAAATCTTGCGTTCATATCGTAAATAAAGATTATAAAATCATTCCTTTTGAAACCATGAATTTGTTTTACAGGGATGATAAACAAGAATATTTAGAACAACTTAGAAATGAAAGTGTATGATACTTAATTCAATTGTATTTGAGCCAGGCAATCTAGACGGTATAATTTATTTAATTCTTGCAATACTTTTGGGGCCGCCTATATTTCTTGCTATTATCGGGCTTATATTATTTTATAATAATTATCGTAAAGCCGGTAAAGTCTTTTTTATTCTTGCAGGAATATACTTGGTTGTAGGATTAGGAATCTGTGGTATACTATTAACCGGGTTCTAAATCCTTTCCAAAAGAAAAATGGTTTCATTCAGAATAGTTGTTTTATCTTTTATACCGTGTTCAGGCGCATAGATCGTTGATAACTCAAATTCATCAGTGTTTTCTATTACCTTGTATCCGTCTATGTTACGAAAATAAGCCTCCGGAATTGTTTGATGCATAAAGGAATCGTTAGTGTCGTTATGACTATCAAAATAATGTAATAAACGTTTATATACTTGGGTGTTTTCAACTTCTGGCAGATATGTTACAACGCCAACTAGGTCTCCTGGTTCTTGTAATTTTTTGAATACTTCAAATAATGTATTAGTAGTCTTTCTGTCAAGAAAGAATAATACTCCTTCTAATAGGATGAATGTAGGTTCTTTTTGAATTAATGGTCTAAGAGATGCAATAATCTCGGTAGGGGTGTTTTTATTGAAGTCAATAGCAGAATACGTTATATTACGAAATGGAAGTTTTCCTTCTTTTGTCCAATGGTCTATTTTATCTTTTTTATAGTCAATAATGTCTTTTTTATCGATTTCGATGGTAGCAACATGATCACCAAATGAAAATTGATACATACTAAAGCCTGAACCAAAGTTGATCAATGTTCCACCATTATTCTTTTTGAAAAAAGTATTCATTCGTTCATAAAAAAAGCGATTTCTCAGGCTGTGTAAAATAGCCTCATACTTTGAAACTCGTTCGAAAATATCAGGGATTATAGCATCAGTAGCAGGGTTGTTCCATAATTTGGCATATGTGTCTTTACTAATGTCTTCATGATGTGACCTATAGGTAGATACTACAAAAGCGGTCTCGTGGATTTGCATAAATAAACTATTATTCAATTATTGATTAAAATTATTAAATAAAAATAGGTTTAATATTTATTTTAGATCTTGTCACTTAAGTTTTAAGTTAACTTTATGAGTTAAACCGGGTTTATACCTGTTCTGCAACTTCTTTTAATTTTATATTCATTGCTTCAAAACCTTGTTTGGTTTCAGAAAGTAATTTTTTCTTGAACAAAGGGACTAAAATACCACTAAACTTTTCTGAATGATTAAAGGTAATAGTTCCATCTGCATTGTCATGAATCCTAAAAATATGTTCTCCATCAAACAAGCCTTTGAACAAAAAATGCCCAAGCCATCTCAACTCTTTATTGGTTTTAAAAGCTGTTATTTTGGGTGTAAAGGTCATCTCTGGGAGAACTACTTTTATGGTGTTGCCTATTTCTGGTTTTCCTGATATTGTTTTTATGAAAGGATTCCAGTTAGGATAATTATCAAAATCAATTAGTATTTGCCATGCTTTTTGAGTGGTTGCGTTGATGTTGATTTCAGTTCTAATTTCCATTATGATAGTTTTTTTAAGTTGACTATCACAAATTTCAACTAACAACATTTGGTTTTGCTTGATCTATATCAAGAAATTTTTTTCTTTCGGATTCGGCTTAAAGTTTCTGGAGTCATTCCCAACATCGAAGCCAGATATTGTAACGGGATTTGATTAAAAAGGGCAGGGTTTTCTGCAAAAAGATCAAGATAACGTTCTTCTGCCGATTTGGATAAGTGATTAAAAACACGATTCTCTAAGGTAACAAAGCATTTGGCAATAAATAATTTTTCGAGTTTGTCCCATTTGGATACATGCTCGCCAAGATTGAGATAATCTGATTTTTCAATGCTATATAAATTACAATCGGTTAACGCCTGGATGTTAAAACGAGAAGGAGTGTTAAAAATTAAACTAGAAAGATCAGTTACAAAATATCCTTGTGTAGAAATCCATTGTGTAACCTCTTTGTGTTCCGTTTCTGAAAAAATCCTTAGGTATCCTGAGCGAACAAAACTTAATTGATGACAATAGTTATCTTTTTCTGTAAAGAATTCTCCTTTTTGAAGTGTATTTTCTTTGAACAAATGAGAAATCGAATCCATATCTTCATTGGTGACTCCGAAATATGTTTTTATGTATTGCCGTAATTCGTTCATTCATTGTTTTTAATGAACTTCAAGATACGTGTAAAAGCCCATTTTACAAAAAATGAATAAACCTGCCTGATTTCGAAACCAGGCAGATTATATTCAGATTAATATGTAGGTGTTTACAGTTCGTTTACACCTACAAAAATATCTACTTCGGCATTAACTGGATTCATAGCTCTTTTATCGTAAACCTCAAAATCGGTAGAAAATGTCCTATTAAGATTGGACTTCCATATTTTTGCCCATGTATCTGGGATTGCATTCTTAGTCACGTCTCCTTTAGCGATGAATTTAGAATAAGTACCATTATTGATGGTTATACCTATCATACCATCCGGAATTGTATCTAAAGTGCTCACTTTACAACCTACTATTGCAGTATAATAACCAGAATCTCTATTTTCATAATCTGTATAAACGCCGTACAGGGTATTTTCTAGTTTATTAGGAATTCTATGTATTGTCTCTTTTTTCATAAAAACATCCCATAGATTATAAATGTCATTTGTGAGATGTTGATCTTCATTGCGTGTACGTACAGAAAGCCCAATAATGTAAAAGCTTTCAAATTTCTCTGTTGTCATATTTTTGGTTTTTAGGATGAATACTATTCCAAAAATAGAAGGGTGTTATGACAAGGGTATGTCAGTAGTAATTCATCGACTTTACTCAATAATCGAGATTAAAATGTTCTCTGGCTTGCCGTAAAATCAAAATTAATTTTCAACCGATGCCTAGTGGGCTTGCCCCGAGTAGCTTACTTTGAGGTTTTTTTTAGCTTTCTATGAAATTATATAAATCCAAGCTTCTTAAAATTAGTATTTAGAATATTTTGATCATTAATCTCTAGCCAATTATTAAGAATTGTAGCATATATATTTCTAAAATCTATCGTGTATTTGATATCCCCGTTATCATCAAGATCATTTAGATTTGGGAGTTCATTATAAATTCCGGCATTTTTTAAAGAACCTCCGATGATCATTACGTTGTTTGCTGCACCATGATCAGTCCCTCGGCTTCCGTTCTGTCTTACTCTACGGCCAAATTCAGAAAAAGTAAGAATTAAAGTGTCTTTAAATCGATTATTTTTCTTTAAGTCTTTGACCAAAGCACCAATGGATTCTGAATACATTTTTAATAATCGATCCTGACTATTTAGTTGATTTACGTGACTATCAAAACCACCTAGAGAACTATAATAAACTCTTGTTTTTAAGCCAGAAATAATGAAATTTGCAATAGTTTTCAGGTTTTTTGCAAATGGATTGCGAGGATACTCCGTATTAGTAGTATAAATCTTAGAGGTTTCATAAATGTAAGAAGCAGAAGAATAAGTTTCTAACATGGTTTTGTATAAATACCCCTGATTATCTTCATCTAACATTTCTTTTTGGGTATTTGCAACCAGATTTTTAAAGAAAGGTTCTCGGGTAGTTTTATGTAACTGGCTTGGGTCAGGAACCGCAATACCATTCATAAGATTACCTTTCATTGCTAAAGATAAAGAATTGTCTACCTCGATAGCTTGGTACGGATGCTGGCAATTGGCATCCAGGTACCGGCCTACCCAACCTGTTGATAGATACTCATTCGTATCACTAGCCGTTTGCCAGATGTCCGTACTTCTAAAATGCGATCGACTGGGATTTGGGTATCCTACATTATTTATGATAGATACTTCGCCTAGATCATATAATTCCTTAATAGCTTTTAGATGGTCATTGAAAGCTAAATCATTTGTTATTTTTAATGTTTGCGCTTCTTTTTTTGCAATGGAAGGCCTTGAGTTGTGATAAATATCATTACTTATAGGAATTATAGTGTTTAATCCATCATTACCGCCAGAAAGCTGAATAATAATAACATTTCTATACCCTGATAATTGCTCTGGGGATAAAAACTCCATTCCTTTTATGAAAGAGGGGATAAGTGCTATTCCTGATGCAAAAACCGATTGTTTTAAAAAGTCTCTTCGTTCCATAAGTATTTGGTTTTAGCAAAGTTGATATTCGGGTAAACTCAACAATTCGATTATAAAATGCTTGGTATCGTTTTGATTTAATCGTGATACTACTCCTCTTGCCATTTCAGATAATTCGGGTTGGAGGATAAAGGAGATAAGGTTTGATTTACCTTTTTGTTCTAAAGATGTTAAAAAACTTTTCCAGTCAGGAGTAGCTTTTACTTTTTTTTGAAGTTTAGATTTTACGGCCTTATTTATCTCTTGTCTCATCATTTTATTTTCAGGATTATCGTTTTCATCTTGCCACTCAATAACTCCGCTATTTAGTGTAACCGAAGCTAGCTTCAAACGTAGCATAAGTGTCGAATTGTCTATCCAGGCTTTTCCACCGGTCCAGCCCGCAACGTTAGGCGGAAAGAATAATATTTGATTTAATTTACGCTGAAGATAAAGTAACACCTTTGGATCTTCATATTGAATATGAAAAGTTCTACTAAGTCCGACCATTAATTCGATTGGTGATTTTATTTTATTTCCAATGTTTTGAGAATCATAAAACCACTTGCTACTTAGTATTTCTCTAAGTAAAATTTCAAGATTATAGTTAGAATCATAAAAAACCATTGCCAGTTTTTCAACACGATTCTTATTTATAGTTTCATTAACCAAATAAGAATATAATTTTTGGGTTATATAAAGAGCCGTTTGCTTTTCTTTTAAAAGTATTTTGAGAATATCTTCACCAGTAAAGTTTCCGGTTCTTCCTAAAAATGTTTTTTCTCCATAATCATGGTGATTTTTTCTTAAAATAAATTGACCTTCTTTGTTAAAAGTCCAACCTGTAAAAGCTCGAGCTGCTTCTTTAATATCGTTTTCATTATACTCATTATCTCTTCCCAAGGTGAATAACTCCATCAATTCTCTTGCAAAGTTTTCATTAGGGTGATCTTTTCGGTTTTGTCGATTATTTAAGAATAGTAGCATAGCTGGGGATTTGGATACTTCTACAAGCATGTCACCAAAGTTTCCCAGTGCATGTTTTCTAATCACATTATTCAGATGAATACAAGCTCTAGGTGTTCTGAGACGAACTGCAAAATGATCATGGAAAAACAAGGTCATTTTTTCACGAAGGATTTGGTCAGTATTTAATAAACGAGAAAACCAAAGGAAATTCAATTCGTTCATTTTTTGTATGCGAAGTTTACGTGCTTCTTTTCTTTCTTCTCTAGAAAGATTCTTGGGGCTTTTGTTTAGGGCTCCAAAATTCATATGTAGCGGAGAGGCTTTTTGGCTTTCTAAGAATAATCGATCGATGATCTGGTTTTTTGTAAATTTTCTAGTAGTTTTTAATTCATTAGAGGTAATTCCGAAACCCGTGCGCCAATAGAGGTGTTGTATTTGTTTGTCTGACAAAGAAGTATTCATAGTCCCAGTATTTATCTGTAAGACTATGGATTATACAAATGGTTTAACTTGTAGATATATTTTTTTTAATTTCAATCAAATCCCATTTGTTGCCATAAAGATCTTCAAAAACAACCACGGTACCATAGATTTCATCTCTTGGTTGTTCTAGAAAAGAAACTCCTTTTGATTTCATATGATTGTAATCCTTCCAGAAATCATTGGTATATAAAAACAAAAAAACTCGCCCTCCAGTTTGGTTTCCTATGGCTTCTTCTTGGGGTTGAGTTGTTGCTCTGGCAAGTAAAATATTTGTATCGCTATCAAGTGATGGGGTAATTAATACCCATCGTTTTGCATCATCAAGTTTTATGTCTTCTACAAGTATGAAATTAAGTTTTTCGATATAAAATTGAATGGCCTCGTCATAATCTTTTACCACTAAAGTGATTGCTCCAATTTTACGTTGCATCTATCGTTACTTTACTTTTACAGTATCTGGAACTAACCCCGAAACGTTTCCACCATTTCTAATAACATCGCGTACGATTGAAGAAGATATATAACTTTTACCCGATGAGGTTAATAAAAACACTGTTTCTATTTCAGACATCTTTCGGTTGGTATGTGCTATCGCTTTTTCAAATTCAAAATCCGCTGGGTTTCTTAGCCCTCTAAGTATAAAATTAGCATCTTGTTGCTTGCAAAAATCAACAGTTAACCCTTTGTAGGTCATGACCTTTATTTTAGATTCACCTTTAAAGGCTTCTTGTATAAATCGCTTTCTTTCCTCTAGAGAGAACATATATTTTTTATCAGCATTGATCCCTATAGCAATGATAATTTCATCAAAAAGAGTTAATCCTCTTTCTATAATGTCATAATGTCCTAAAGTGATAGGGTCAAATGATCCTGGAAAAACAGCTCTTCTCATGAGTGACGATGGATTGGTGTGATTACAAAGATATAAATGAATTTAAGATGTAATAATAACGATTCTAGATTTTAAGTAACGTTTCCTTTTTAGCGAGATTTTTAATTCATAATCTGTTTATTAAAATAATAACTATTGAATGGCTTCCTCAATCGTGTTAGTTAATAAATCTTTTATACTAATTCCTGCGGCCAATACTTGTTGAGGTAAAATACTGGCCTCACTAAATCCGGGAGTAGTATTCATTTCAATAAAATGAGGTTCTCCATTATGAAAAATATATTCACTACGCGAAAACCCCTTCATTTTTAATATCTGATATACTCGTAGTGCCAGATCTTGAACTTTTTTCATATCTTTTTCTGATAGTCGGGCTGGAGTGATTTCTTGAGATTTCCCTAAATACTTAGCTTCATAATCAAAAAATTCATTCTCTGATACGATTTCTGTGATTGGGAGCACGGTGTCTTTGCCTTTGTAGGTAATTACTCCAACAGATACTTCGGTTCCGCTTAAAAAAGATTCAATAATAATCTCATCATCTTCTTTATAGGCCAAATCAATAGCCGGAAGAAGCTCAGCTTCGGTTTTTACTTTAGAAACCCCATAGCTGCTACCAGCTTTGTTCGCTTTCACAAAACAGGGTAAGCCAACTGTATCTAAAATTTCATTTGAGTCTATTTTGTCTCCTTTATTCAGAAAATAATTAGTCGCTGTTGGTATTCCATATGGTTTTAAGGCGCTTATACAATCTCTTTTGTTAAAAGTAAGGGCAGCAGGATAAAAATCACAAGCAGTTTGCGGTATTCCAATCAGTTCAAAGTATGCCTGAATCAAACCGTCCTCACCAGGAGTACCATGAATAATGTTAAAAGCAGCATCAAAAATAATTTTAGAACCATTTAATGAGAGAGAGAAATCATTTTTATCTATAGGATGTTTTTGATCTCTGTCATCTACATAATACCAACCATCTGTAGTAATATGAATTCGATAGGCAACATATTTCTCTGGATCCAAATGTTTGTATACAACATTCCCACTTTGTATAGATATTTCGAATTCGCTAGAATATCCCCCCATTAAAATGGCAATATTTTTCTTCATTCAAGTACTTTTAAAAACAAAAATATCATTTATCTTATAAGAAAAGCTTAAAACTTTCCGTTTTTATATATTTGTCCAAATTATGCACATATTTATGAATAAAGTTGTCGATTTCTTCAAAGGACTTTTTAAATTTATCTATAGTAAAATATTCTTAATACAAGTAGTTATTGCTATTGCGATGCTTGCAATACTGTCATATGTTGCTTTAGAGTGGTTAGAAAGTACTACAAATCATCACCAACGTATTGTAGTTCCTAGTTTGAGTAAAAAGAATTTAGATGAGGTAGAGAAGATCCTTACAGAGAAAGACTTGCGTTATGAAGTCCAGGATTCTGCTAGTTTTAATCCCGATTATCCTCGATATTCTGTTATAGAACAAAATCCGGTTGCCGGTAGTGAAGTAAAGGAGAATAGAAAAATATATGTTACCTTAAATCCTTCAGGATATCGAAAAATTGAAGTTCCTGATGTGGTGCTACAAACGCGTAGACAAGCAGAACCTAAATTAATAGCTATTGGATTTAAAATAGGTACAGTTACTTATAAACCTAATATGTCTGATCAGGTTCTTGAACTGAGACATAAAGGAAAAAAATTAGAGCCGGGAACAATGTTAATGAAAACCTCTACAATTGATTTAGTAGTTGGTGATGGCAAAGGATTGAAGTTAAATCTTTCCAATTAATACGAAAAGTTTTGGAAGAAAATGTAGATACAGGAGATTTTGATGGTGCCGAGGATGATCTCTATGAGCATTATCGTTTTGTGGCAGGAGCTGGCCAAGTCCCATTACGTGTGGATAAATTCCTGATGAATTTTGTTGAAAATGCTACTCGTAATAAGATACAACAAGCTGCTAAAAATGGTAGTGTGTTTGTTAACGATATCCCAGTAAAATCTAATCACAAGGTAAAACCTAACGACGTAGTTAGAGTGCTTTTCTCTCACCCGCCTTATGAGAATCTACTGACACCCGAGGATATTCCGTTAGATATTGTATACGAGGATGAGGTGCTGTTGGTGGTAAATAAACCTGCAGGAATGGTAGTTCATCCTGGTCACGGTAATTACTCTGGTACTTTGATCAATGCATTGATTTATCATTTTGATAACCTTCCCAATAATAGTAGTGATCGTCCGGGTTTAGTACATCGTATTGATAAGGATACCAGTGGACTTTTAGTAATCGCCAAGACTGAAGAAGCGATGACACACCTGGCCAAGCAGTTTTTTGATAAAACCAGTGAGCGTGAATATGTAGCCCTTGTTTGGGGGAATATTGAAGAAGATGAGGGGACAATAGAAGGTAATATTGGGCGTCATCCAAAAAACAGGCTTCAGAACACTGTTTTTGAAGGAGAAGATGCAGAAAAAGGTAAACCGGCGGTAACTCATTATAAAGTTATCGAACGTTTGGGATATGTAACTCTGGTATCTTGTAAATTGGAAACTGGTAGAACACATCAAATTAGGGTTCATATGAAGCATATTGGTCACACGCTTTTTAATGATGAGCGTTATGGGGGTGAAAAAATATTGAAAGGAACTACGTTTACTAAATACAAACAGTTTGTAGAAAACTGTTTCAAAATACTACCAAGACAAGCATTACATGCACGGACTCTGGGTTTCGAGCATCCCGTTACTGGAGAGAAAATGCACTTTGAAAGCAGAATTCCTGAAGATATACAGCAATGTGTTGAACGGTGGAGAAACTATGCCAAGAATCAATTGACCGATCAATAACTAATTCAATTGGTACGAAAACCATCTATTTTCACTACTTTTTTCAATATTAAATTAAGGTTATTAGAAACTTTATTTTTAAATAAATACAGATTCCTTAACAAATAAATAGTACATTTGCCTTTTAATATTTTATAATGAATAAAGGAACAGTAAAATTTTTCAATGATTCCAAAGGATTTGGATTCATTACAGAAGAAGGATCAAACAAAGATCACTTTGTACACATCTCAGGATTAATCGACGAAGTTCGTGAAGGAGATGAAGTAGAGTTTGACCTTAAAGAAGGTAAAAAAGGATTAAACGCAGTAAATGTTAAAGTGATTTAATATATACGAATTAATTTTTTTAGTACAGCCTGCTCACAAAATGAGTAGGCTTTTTTTTGTTTAATTTTTTTCATTTCAAATGAGACAAAATTGTTTGCGATACAGGTAACTATCACAAAACTTATGATCTATTTTTAAAAAATAGTAGAAATAGTTTATGAGAATTAATAGCAAATTGATCATTTTATCCATGCTGATTACTATTTCCTGCAGTAAAGGAAAACAAAAACAAAAAACAGGGCTTAAAGCTTTACCAATTGTAGAAGTAGTTAGAAAGGATATTGTGGGATATTCATCATATCCAGTGAGTATTGAGGGGGTTGAAAACATAAAGATTAGACCGAAAATACAAGGGTTTATAGAAGAAATATACGTAGACGAAGGGGAGGAAGTTAAAGAAGGGCAGCTCATGTTTAAATTGGAAGCTCAGTCGTTGGATGCCAGAGCACAGGCATCTGCAGATGCTATTAAAACTGTTCAGGCCAGAGTAAATACTGCAAAAATAGAAGTAGATAAACTAAAGCCTCTTGTACGACAAGGTATAATTAGCGATGTTGAATTGAAATCAGCTTATTCTGAACTAAATTCGGCTAAGGCTCAATTAGATCAAGCTAAAAACAACTACAAAAGTGTAAAACGTAATGTCAACTACAGTAATGTGACAAGTCCTGTCGATGGTGTTGTGGCAAGAATACCTTATGAGCCGGGAGCTCTGGTAAGTGCAACAGATCCAATTCCGCTTACCGAGGTAAGCAAACTGGATAAGATATATGCATATTTTGCCTTAAATGAAAAAGATTATATTTCGTTTTTGAGAAATACCAAAGGTCAATCCTTACAAGAGAAAATCAATAATTTCTCCAAAGTGTCCCTACGCCTTGCCGATGATTCTACTTATCAACACCAAGGAGTTATACAAACTACAACAGCCCATGTAAATTCTGATACAGGTACAATCCAATTTAGAGCTATTTTTCCTAATCCTGAAAGATTACTGGCTAATGGTAATAGCGGAACGATTTTAATTCCAAAAAATTATAAAAACACCCTTGTGATTCCAGAGCAATCTAGTTATGAAAGACAGACATTAACTTACGTTTTCAAAGTTACTGAAGGAGATACTTTACGGAGCAAAAACATCAATGTAGAAACTAGAATTAATAATTACATTCTCATTGAATCCGGATTAAAAGAAGGGGATAAAATATTAGCAGAAGGAATAAATCAGGTTCGAGATGGTATGAAAATACAACCTCGGGAAATTCCTCTGGATAGTATCATGAATTCTATTAACCCAGTGTTCAAAAATTAATGATATGCTGAAAACTTTTATAGATAGACCTGTTTTTTCTACAGTAATTTCTATTATCATTGTCATTCTGGGTATTCTTGGATTACAAAATCTTCCCGTAACACAGTATCCACAAATTGCTCCCCCTACAGTGGTAGTTAGAACTACTTTTCCTGGTGCAAGCGCTACTACTATTCTGGAAAGCGTTATCACTCCGCTAGAAGAACAAATTAATGGAGTAGAAGGTATGGATTATATTACTTCTACGGCAAGTAATGATGGCAGTGCAGAAATAACGGTTTATTTTAATCAAGGGGAGGATCCCGATATTGCAGCAGTTAACGTTCAAAATCGAGTAGCAAGAGCGAACCCTCTGCTGCCAGCAGAAGTTTTGCGAACAGGAGTGGTCACTCAGAAAAGAGAAAATAGTGCGCTAATGTATTTATCATTTATGAGTACGACCAACAAATTTAGCGATACGTTTGTACAAAATTATTTGAATATCAACGTTACCCCTGTAATTCAAAGAATTAATGGAGTAGGTGAGGTAACTATATTTGGTGATAAAACTTATGCAATTAGAATTTGGCTAAAACCTGATAAAATGGCAGCATATGGTCTAGAACCTGCCGATATAATTCTTGCGCTTAATGAACAAAGTGTCGAAGCAGCCCCAGGAGCAATTGGTCAAAACTCGGGACAGGCTTTTGAATATGTAATTCAATACAAAGGACGATATAGCAAAGTAGATGAATATGAAGATATTATACTAAAAACGTTAGATAATAATCGTTTTTTGACACTAAAAGAAGTAGCGGCTATTGAGTTGGACGCTTCCAGCTATGTCACTCTATCCAGAACAGACGGTGTTCCTTCAGTAAATATGGGGATTTTTCAATCTCCTGGATCCAATGCTAGCGAGGTCATAACTGAAGTTAAAAATAAACTCGAATCTTTAAAAACTGATTTTCCTAAGGGAATGAAGTATCAGGTAAACTATAATATAGATGACTTTCTTTCAGCCTCTATCAATAATTTATTGAATACCTTTATTCTTGCTTTTTTATTGGTATTTATAGTAGTTTTCATATTTCTTCAGGATATAAGAACCACACTTATTCCGGCAATTGCGGTACCCGTATCAATTGTAGGAACTTTTTTCTTTCTGAATCTTTTAGGATATTCGATAAATCTTCTTACGCTTTTTGCGCTAATTCTCGCTATTGGTATTGTTGTGGATGATGCCATTGTGGTAACAGAAGCCATAAAATCAAAACTAGAATCGGGAGCAAAAAATGCTAAGAAGGCAAGTATTAGTGCCATGAATGAGATAGCGGGCGCTATTATTTCGACCACATTGGTTATGGCAGCAGTTTTTATTCCGGTTACATTTCTAGTGGGGCCTATTGGAATTTTCTTTGAGCAATTTGGAGTTACTTTAATTATTGCAATATTGATTTCTTCATTAAATGCCTTGACTTTGAGTCCAGCACTCAGTGCGTTATTTTTGAAACCTCCCAAGGATGATAATGGAAAAAAGAATGTTTTACAGCGTTTTTTTTCTGGTTTTAATTCTGGATTTGAACATTTGAAGAAGAGATATGGAAATTCAGTACTATTTTTAGGAAAGCATCGTTGGATATCAGCTGTTGTTATCTTATCTGCTATTACAATAATATATTTTCTAAATAAGCAAATACCAAAAGGATTTGTTCCCACCGAGGATAGAAGCATCGTATTTGTTAATATTACTTTACCTCCTGGATCTTCACTAGACAGGACTTTTGAGATTACAGAAGAGTTCTATAGTAAAGCGAGCAAAGTAAAAGGGATCAAGTCTATATCATTGGTTGTAGGTTCTAGTTTTTTTGCAGGTGCAGGTGGATCTTATGCGCTTGGATTTATTCCTTTAGAGGATTGGAGTAAAAGAGAAGCAGATTCTTTATCGGTAAGCGCTATTACAAATAAGCTTTTTGGAATCGCTGCTACAATACCGGGAGCTAAAATGGTATTTTTTCAGCCTCCACAAATACCTGGATTTGGTAACGCAGGAGGTTTTGCTTTTAATGTTTTGAATGAAAAGGGTGCCACTCTGGAAGAATTAGATCAGGTATCACAAAAATTCATGAGACAACTCATGCAACAAAAGCCTATTCAGTTTAGTCAAAGCTCATTTAGTACCCAGTTTCCTCAATATCAGCTAAAATTAGATGTACCAAAGATTAAAACTGCTGGTATGCAGGTTGACCAGGTTTTAGAAACATTGCAAGGATATATAGGAGGAATTTATGCGGCCGATTTTAGTCGATTCGGAAAACAATATAGGGTATATGTTCAATCTTTACCACAGGATCGATCAAATATTGATGATTTTAATCAGATTTTCATAAGAAACAAAAACGGGGAAACCTCTCCTATAAGCGAGTATTTTACTTTGGAAAGAATGTATGGCCCTCAATCTGTTAATCGTTTTAATTTATTTACTTCAGTAGGTGTTAATGGGGCTGTTAAACCGGGTTTTAGCTCTGGAGATGCTATTACCGAGATTAATAAGTTAGCGCTTTCCCTACCAAGAGGTTTTAGTCTTGGTTTTGGAAGTCTCACTAGAGAACAACTTGAAGCTGCAGGCCAACTGTCTACTATTTTCATTCTTAGTTTGATATTTATCTACTTTTTTTTGGCCGCTCAGTATGAAAGTTATGTAATTCCTTTCGCAGTACTTTTATCTTTGCCCTTGGGATTACTAGGATCTTATTTATTTAGTTGGATCTTCGGTTTACAAAATAATATTTATTTCCAGATAGCCTTGATAATGTTAGTAGGCTTATTAGCCAAGAACGCAATACTTATTGTAGAGTTTGGTTTACAAAAACGACGATCCGGTAAGTCCATTATAGAGGCAGGATTAGAAGCTGCAAAAACACGACTCCGGCCTGTAATAATGACTTCAGCAGCTTTTATTGCCGGTATGGTGCCGTTAATTATTGCCTCTGGAGTTGGAGCAAAAGGAAATCAATCTATAGGGACTGGTGCAGCTGGTGGCTTGTTTGTGGGTACCCTATTACTCATATTCTTCGTTCCTGTTTTATTTATGGTTTTTCAAAGTCTACATGAAAAAATTGTTGGAGCTCCCAAAACATCTAATGAAAATACGGAAGGAGGAAAAGATGAAAACTAGTAAGATAAAGCAAAGAATACAAACTACATTATTCAAATCACTAATACTACTACCATTTTTTACACTATATTCTTGTTTTGTGGCAAAAGATTATGTTCAACCTGATGTATCAATACAGGAGACGTATAGAGGATTTGATGCAAAAGATTCATTAACCATTGGTAAAATACCTTGGAAAAAGTTTTTCAAAGATGAAATCCTTCATTCTTTTATACAAAAAGCACTAGATAGTAATTTTAATATAAGAATTGCTTATCAAAACATCCTGAAAGCCGAAGCACTTTACAAAAGAGGAAAAGCACGATTTTTACCTGCCATAGGTCTAAATGCTTCTGTTACTTCTTCAGATTTTGCGCGAAATAGCGCAATTGGGCAACAGTTTTCCAATATTGGAGATCAGGGAAGTAGTAACACACCTAATAGAATTGAACAATACGATGCGACCGTTTCTGCAAGCTGGGAAGCTGATATTTGGGGAAGAATCACAAGTTTAAAAAACGCTGAGTATGCTTCTTTTTTAGAAGCAGATGCTTCTTACAGGGCGATTCAAACAAGATTAGTGGCAGATATTGCTCTTTCGTACTACCAATTACAAATATTTGATGAACAATTAGCACTGGCTAAAAGAACTGTAAGGACCAGAGAAAATAGTTTGCAAACCATAAAACAACTAAAAGAATCTGGCCAAACAACAGCGGTAGCCGTAAAACAAAATGAGTCTCAATTGCTAACAGCCAAAATTCTGGTTATAGAGGTTGAACAGCAAGTTGGATTATTAGAAAATACACTTAGTGTTCTTCTTGGCAAAGCTCCTTCTGAAATTTCTAGAAATGCTCTTGATCATTCAAATTTGATATTAGGTATGCAAATTGGAGTTCCCTCACAATTATTACGAAACCGACCTGATATTATACAGGCAGAATATGAATTAATCAAGACTTTTCAATTAACGAACGCATCACAGGCCTCCTTTTATCCAAGAATTACACTAACTGCAGAGGCCGGATTTCAAAGTTTGGCTTTTGATAATTGGTTTAATAGTGATTCATTTTTTAATAATCTTATAGCGGGATTGACTCAACCAATTTTTAACAGAAGAGAAATTAAGACGCAATTTGAAGTTCAACAAGCTGAACAAAGAAGTGTCTTGCTCAATTTCAAATCAACGGTAATACAAGCACAGAAAGAAGTAAGTGATGCATTAATTAGTTACTTTGCAGAAGGTAATAAATTTAAGCTACGTAAAGAACAAGTTGCTGCATTAGGGGATGCCGAAAAATTTTCGAATACTCTTTTAGCCAATGGATATGCTAACTATCTTGAGGTTCTTAGAGCTACCGATGAAAAACTTGCAGTAGAGATTGAGTTGCTTAATACTCTTTTAGCAATCAGACAATCAGAGGTAGAATTGTATAAGTCTTTGGGAGGAGGATGGAGAATAAATTAACGTGGTTGCTATAAACCTATCCAATACAATGATAGATAAGAAATTTGTATACAGATTTTATTTGTTAAAGCACAATTGTATTTTTGAATAAAATAAAATGTCGGATCAATGAAAATAGTAATATCTCCTGCGAAATCATTAAACTTTAAAGATGAATTACCTACAGACAGAGGTACTCAACCACAGTTTTTAGAAACTGCCGCTCAGATTAATCGAAAGTTATCTCGAATGTCCAAAAATGAAATTGGAGATTTGATGAGTATAAGTGATAAATTAGCCGACTTAAATTATACACGATACCAGGATTTTCAAGAAGATCACACCAAAAAGAACTCCAGGCCGGCAATATATGCTTTTGATGGTGATGTTTATACCGGTCTTGATGCATATACACTACCAACAGATAAACTCGACAGACTACAGGATACTTTGAGAATTTTATCGGGAATGTATGGATTGTTAAGGCCTCTCGATCTTATTCAGCCATATCGTTTAGAGATGGGAACAAAATTAGCTATAGAAAGAAACGATGATCTATATGAACTGTGGAAAGAAACAATTACGGCATCTCTAAATAATGAACTAGATGATGATGAATTGTTCGTTAACTTAGCCAGTAATGAATATTTTGGTGCAGTTGACAAGAAAAACTTAAAAGTCCCTGTAATCACACCAGTTTTCAAAGATTGGAAAAACGACAAGCTCAAAGTAATTAGTTTCTATGCAAAAAAAGCTCGCGGAATGATGGTACGTTACATTATGGATACCGGAGCCGAAACCATTGAAGATCTTAAAGGATTTAATTATGACGGGTACGGTTTCAGTGAAAAATATACTGCTAAAGATAATGAACCTGTTTTTGTAAGATAATAATTTATGAATCGATTCTCATTTCTTCTTTTATAAAAATGATTTTTGGGCATTAGTACTAGACTTATATATGCTGTGCCGGATCGATCATTATTTTATTTGATAACGGTCTAAGATCGGTTGTTTATTTTAGAATTTAGAAAATTATTACTTCTACATTCTAAAATAGAAAATTATGATTCAAGAATATTTTACCAAAGACTTAAATGAACTTCCTGCCGTACTTATCGGTACTATATTGATATATGTATCAATTTTGATATTTACAAGAATTTTTGGCCTTAAAAGCTTTGCAAAAATGACAGGTTTTGATTTTTTAAATACTATTGCCATAGGTAATCTATTAGCGATGAGCGTTGCAACCAGTAACCCTACGCTGTTAACAGGTATTTTATTGATTGGTATTCTATACTTAATCAATTTTACAATCACCTATTTTCAATTTAAATCTAAAAAATTCAGAAATCTTACAGATAATACTCCACTACTTTTAATGAAAGAGGGAGAGTTTTTAAAGGATAATATAAGTCAGGCTAAAATTACCATGGATGAATTACGAGGTAAACTAAGAGAAGCGAACGTTCTGTCATTACAAGAAGTGCGTGCTGTCGTACTGGAAACCACTGGGGACGTTAGTGTTCTGTATGGCAAAAGTGATGAAAAGTTTAACAATTTTCTTTTAGAAGGAGTACGTCCATGATTATTAAATACAGACTATTGTTTCATCGATACTAGTCATATTTAAATATGCATCTAATTTTAGTATCTTCAACCCTAGTTAAACACACACACACAAATCATTAGATGCAAAAAATTATCGATTTTCTCGATTGGATTGGTGAAAAACTAGGCGGATTGGTGAGTTGGATCGCAGTGCTACTTGCCATAATCATAGGCGTTGATGTGATCATTCGTTATATTTTTAAGTTCACCTATGTCTGGATGATTGAAATAGAAATTTATCTATTCGGAATGATGTTTCTTCTGGCTTCAGGATATACATTCAAGTATGGAAAACATGTGCGCGTAGATATTTTTTATAACAAACTCTCTAAAAAGGGAAAGGCTTGGGTAGATCTCATTGGAGGAGCTTTTTTATTGATTCCTTGGTGTTATGTCGTCATTGTTTCTTCCTGGTATTACAGTCTTTCTTCATTTATTATAAGAGAAGCCTCACCCCAAGCAGGAGGATTACCGGCATTATATGTACTTAAGTTTTCTATCACCATAGGATTCGCTTTTCTTTTGCTTCAAGGTATCTCTCATATGCTCAAATCAATTCAAATTATTTTCAATAAGGATTAGTGTATGGAATATTTAGCAATAATATTATTTGTAGTTATTTTCATTCTTATCCTTAGAGGATATCCTGTTGCATTCACATTGGGAGGGATTTCGGTAGCTTTTGCCTTTGGAGTATCTATTTTTGCTCCTGAAGTTTTTCAGATGTCTACATTTTATTTACTTCCGTCAAGGATCATGGGTGTAGTAAATAACTATGTATTGATGGCCGTACCGCTATTTATTTTTATGGGAATCATGCTCGAAAAATCCGGATTGGCACAAAGTTTATTAGAAACTATGGCAATGATGTTTGGTCGTGTTCGTGGCGGCTTGGCAATTTCTGTAGTGATCGTGGGCGCATTACTTGCCGCTTCAACAGGAATCGTTGGAGCTACCGTTGTGACTATGGGATTGATAAGTTTACCAACAATGCTTAAACGAGGATATAAAACCGAGCTTGCTACAGGAGTTATTGCCTCAGCGGGAACTTTAGGACAAATTATTCCTCCGTCAATTGTATTGGTATTATTGGCAGATACCATCAATAGTTCATCCAGAGGAGCAGCGTCTGTTGATGTTGGAGCATTGTTTTCTGCAGCTTTGCTTCCCGGAATTATATTGGTGATTTTGTATATTATTTACATCCTAATAAAATCTTTTATTCATAAAGAAGATGCACCCAGTATTCCTGCTGAAGAAATCAAGCAGTTTAGAGGGGATAATTTTACATCAAAGATTCTGAAAGTACTTTTTTTACCAATTTTATTAATTGTACTGGTATTAGGATCAATTTTTACGGGGATAGCTTCACCCACTGAAGCTTCTGCGATTGGGGCAATTGGTGCAACCATACTGACCATTGTCCAAAAGAAATTTTCATTCAAAATTCTAAAAGAAGTTGCACAGGAGACCACAAAACTTACCTCGATGGTGTTTTTTATTCTTTTGGGCGCTACCACATTTACTTTGGTGTTTAGAACATTAGGAGGAGACTCGTATCTACAGGAGTTAATCATGTCCTCTAATCTTACTCCGTTATTATTTTTATTATTGGTCATGATAGTGATATTTATAGCAGGATTTTTTATAGATTTTATAGAAATTGTATTTATAATAGTTCCGGTAGTCACACCAATATTTAATGCTTTTGATATGGATATGCTTTGGGTGGGGATTTTGATTGCTTTAAATTTACAGACATCATTTTTGACTCCACCCTTTGGGTTTGCTCTGTTTTATCTAAAAGGTGTAGCGCCAGAAAGTGTTAAAACGAGTCAGATTTATAAAGGGATCATTCCATTTATTATCATTCAGTTGGTTATTGTTGGGATTGTGGTGTTTTTTCCAGAGATTATTTTTATATCGAAATAAGCATAATTATGAAGTTTTTCAGAATCAAAAAACAGATGGTAATCAGGATTTGTATACTAATTCTTGCGATTCCATCGATCGTTTCCTGTTTAGGGGATCCTCCGGCAAGTATGATGAATACATCTTCGTATGATGTAACCAAGCCAGATAAAGTATTTTATTGGAAAATGACGACCACATGGCCTCCCAATTTTCCGGTGGTAGGTGAGGTAGCAGAGAAATATGCCAAGTGGGTTGATGAATTGTCTAATGGACAAATTAAAATTAAAGTATACGGAGGTGGAGAATTAGTACCACCACTTGAAGCTTTTGATGCTGTATCCCAAGGTAGTATAGAGATGGGATGTGGCGCAGCTTATTATTGGGCAGGAAAAACTCCGGCAGCACAATTTTTTGCTGCAGTACCCTTTGGGATGAATAGTCAGCAGATAACTTCATGGCTAGAAGTTGGAGGGGGATATGAACTATGGAAAAAGACATATGCTAAATTCAATCTTGTTCCTTTTATGGGAGGAAATACAGGTGTGCAAATGGGAGGATGGTTTAATAGAGAAATTAATTCTATTGAGGATTTTAAGGGGTTAAAAATGAGATTACCAGGTATAGGAGGCAAAGTTCTCGAAAAAGCCGGTGGAGCTGCAGTATTAGTCGCTGGTAGTGAAGTCTACACTAGCTTAGAGAGAGGAGTGATAGATGCCACAGAGTGGATTGGCCCGTATCATGATTATAAGATGGGATTTCATAAAATTGCAAAATATTATTATACTCCGGGTTGGCATGAGACAGGCTCACAATTAGAGTTTTTTATCAATAAAAATTTATATGATGGATTACCACCTCATTTGCAGGCAGTTTTACAAGCAGCATCCAAACGGGCTCAAGTTTGGGTATTGTCAGAATTTGATAAGCAAAATGGGATTTATCTGGATAAATTAATTAATGAAGAAGGAGTCGAGTTACGTGAATTTTCAAAAGAGACTCTAGATGCATTGAGAGTATATACAGATGAAGCTTTATTGGAAATGATAGGAGATGACCCTTTGTCGAAGGAGGTTTATGAAAGCTATTCTAATTTTCAAAAAAGAATCTCGAAATGGTCAGAGGTAACCGAAAAAGCATTTTATAATAAGATTCAGAAAGAATAAAAAAACCGCTCCAATATATTGAAACGGTTTTGCAAATGTTAAGGTGTGTTTACTCTATTCAACTATAGTTCGATAGTTGTTTCATTACCATCAGTATCAGTTTGTGTTGCTATATTATCGCACTCTCCATCACCAAAGTCCAAAGTTATAGTTTCGCTGTTTTGAGAAGTAACAATAACACCACTCACTGTATAAACACAACCTCTTTCGTTACGCAAAGGAGTTGTAATTTCTACAGCGTATCTATCACCATTACTAAATTCAGTAATACTACTTCCAGAATTTAACGTATAGAATTCAAATTCATTAGGATTATTCGGGTCGGGACCAAAGAAAGTTTCATTTGTAAAAGTTGTTTCACTGGTTGCGGTGAGACCGTCTTCCCAGGCAAAGGAGAAGTTGGAGTTCGTAGCAAAATTTGAAGTATATGAATTATTTCCGGTATCATTTCTAAATGTAAACGTCGTTGTAGCGTTTCCACTTATGGTAATATTCTTGTAAACTACGTTTTCAAGAGTGTAGCTGATCTCAACTTTGTTTTCAGCATCAAGCGTTACGGCAAAACTCATTCGAATGCTGCCTGAGATCATTTCACCATTTATTTCACATCCATCTCCAAAATCTATTAGAATGATACGTGTATTTTCTGCAAATTCAGAAGTTATTGTAGCACAATCAACCATTTTGTTATTTAAACTACGAGTTGTGGGTACAAAACCAGATTCGTTATTGAATACATTCTCTACCAAAGTGTTAATTTCGGTATTAACAGCTTCAACATCCTTAAACTGTGCAGCCGTGGTAACCTGAGTGGTTGGGATCTGAGGATCATTGTCATCATCTTGACAGCTAACTAAAAAAGAGCTTGATACAAGTATGAAGCTTAGAAAAGCGATTACTCTGTTTTTCATACTAAAAATTTTAAAATTGTCAATAAATAGTGTTCAAAATTGTTGTTTGTATTGTTACAACGGAAGTAAAATTAAAAATCATATAATTGATAACGTTAATTTTTGTTAAGGTTATGTTAGAATTTATAGAGTTTTGTTTGAATGTAAGTCATATCAAAGGCTATTAAAACTTATATTTTGAATTTACTATTGCAAAGAATATTTCTAATCAATATCTTCGTAGCGAATGTTCGCTAAAAGTGTTCTAAACTCAAATTTTATATTATGCAAATCAAAAAGGTTTTAGTCGCCAACCGTGGGGAAATCGCAATCAGAATTTTTAGAGCTTGTACCGAGATTGGACTGCAAACCGTAGGTATTTATACTTATGAGGATAGATATTCTTTACATAGATACAAAGCAGATGAAGCTTATCAGATCGGTCAAAATCATGAACCACTTAAACCTTATTTGAATATAGATGCAATTATAAAGGTTGCCAAGAAAAATAACGTCGATGCGATTCACCCAGGTTATGGTTTTCTTTCTGAAAATGCAGACTTTGCCCAAAAATGTTTGGAAAATGATATTATCTTCATAGGCCCCAAAGTATCGGTTTTACGTTCTTTGGGGGACAAAATAACCGCCAAGAAAGTTGCCATTGATAATGATATTCCAATTATCCAAAGTAATAAAGAAGATCTTACCGATATCAAAATAGCACTGAAAGAAGCAAAACGAATTGGATTTCCAGTAATGCTTAAAGCGGCTTCGGGGGGTGGAGGTCGTGGGATGCGAGTGATTCGAAATGCTGAGGAGTTGGAAAAAGCGTTTCCAGAATCTCGAAGAGAAGCACTCAATGCTTTTGGAGACGACACTGTATTTCTCGAGAAATTTGTCGAAAATCCCAAACATATCGAAATACAGATTGTAGCCGATCACTATGGTAATATGGTGCATCTTTTTGAACGTGACTGTTCGGTACAAAGACGTTACCAAAAAGTGATCGAATATGCACCTTCTTTTGGAGTTTCTAAGAATATTCTTAATGATCTATACGCATATGCGCTTTCGATTTGTAAAGCAGTGGATTATAATAATATCGGAACTGTTGAATTTTTGGTAGACGACGACGGGAGTATCTATTTTATTGAAGTTAACCCAAGAGTACAAGTAGAGCATACCGTAACAGAAATTGTTACAGGAATTGACCTTATTAAAGCACAGATTTTTATAGCAGGAGGATATAAGTTATCAGATCAACAAATTAAGATAGAGAGTCAGGAAAGTATAAAAACTAATGGTTATGCATTACAATGTAGAATAACGACTGAAGATCCTGAGAATGATTTCAAACCAGATTATGGTACTATAACTACGTATCGTAGCGCATCTGGATTCGGAATACGATTAGACGCAGGTAGTGTGTATCAGGGGGTAACTATTTCGCCATTTTTTGATTCGATGTTAGTAAAGGTTTCTGCAAATAGTAGAACGTTGGATGGTGCTTGTCGAAAAATGCGAAGAGCACTTTCAGAATTTAGAATACGAGGAGTTAAGACCAATATGCCCTTTCTAGACAATATTCTAAAACACGAAACTTTTAGAAAAGGAGCGGTAACGGTTAATTTTATTAGAGATACTAAAGAGCTGTTTAGGATTAGAGAATCGCGAAATCGCGCCACAAAATTAGTAAACTTTTTGGGTGATGTTATTGTTAATGGTAACCCTGATGTAAAGAAAATAGACCCCACAAAGTCCTTTGTAACACCTGTAGTACCAGAATTCGAGGAAAATGGTGTTTTTCCTAAAGGAACCAAAGACCTATTAACAGAGTTAGGACCTGAAAAGTTTGCTACATGGTTAAAAAATGAAAAAAAAGTACATTTTACAGATACAACCATGCGAGATGCACATCAAAGCCTTTTGGCTACCAGAATGCGTACTTATGATATGCTTAAGGTAGCAGAAGGGTTTGCCAAAAATCATCCTGAAGTATTTAGTATGGAAGTTTGGGGCGGTGCGACTTTCGATGTTTGCTTGCGATTTCTTCGTGAGAATCCGTGGGAACGACTTAGAGAATTACGAAAAGCAATGCCAAATCTTTTATTACAAATGTTGATTAGAGGTTCGAATGGTGTTGGGTATACAGCTTATCCTGATAATCTGATTGGTAAATTTGTGGAACAATCTTGGGAGAATGGGGTCGATGTATTCAGAATATTTGATTCACTTAACTGGATGGAGTCTATAGCTCCTTGTATAGAACATGTGCGAACAAGAACAGAAGGTCTCGCTGAAGGTTCGTTATGTTATACAGGAGATATTTTGGATCCGAAACGCACGAAATACACTTTAAATTATTATATACAACTCGCAAAAGATATAGAAAATGCCGGAGCACATATTCTTGGGATTAAGGATATGGCAGGCCTTTTAAAACCTTATGCCGCTTACGAACTGGTTTCAGCATTGAAATCTGAAATTAATATTCCTATTCATTTACATACTCACGATACCTCATCTGTGCAATCTGCAACATATCTTAAAGCGATCGAAGCCGGTGTTGATGTGGTTGATGTTGCCTTAGGAGGACTCTCTGGGTTAACAGCACAACCTAATTTTAACGCGGTTGTAGAGATGCTTAAGTTTCACGAACGTGAAAATAAGATTGATATACCAAAACTGAATGAATATTCTAATTATTGGGAAGCCGTACGAGAATATTATTATGTTTTTGAGTCTGGACTTAAGGCGGGAACAGGTGAAGTATATCAGCATGAGATTCCGGGAGGACAATATTCTAACCTAAAGCCACAAGCTCAAGCATTAGGCCTGTCTGACCGATTTCATGAAATAACAAGAATGTACAGTGAGGTGAATGAATTGTTTGGGGATATTGTGAAAGTAACTCCAAGCTCTAAAGTTGTAGGGGATATGGCGCAATACCTGGTAAGTAATAACCTGACTATCGAGGATGTAAAAGAGAGAGGAGACACTATTTCTTTTCCTCAGTCGGTGATGAGCTTTTTTAAAGGGGAATTAGGGCAACCTGTAGGAGGTTTTCCAAAGGCGTTGCAAAAATCGGTACTTAAGGATCAGAAACCATTTACGAATCGTCCCAATGCACATCTAGAGCCTGTAGATTTTGAAAGTGAATTTAAAGAGTTTGTAAAAGTGTTTAAAAAAGGAATGGGAAGAGAGCTGGATATTACAGATTTCTTGTCTTACAAATTATATCCAAAAGTGTTTACAGGTGCTTATAATCATCATCTTAAGTTTGATAATGTGATGAATATCCCTACCAAAAATTTCTTTTATGGAATGGATCCCGAAGAAGAAATTATTGTAGAATTAGATCAGGGGAAAACAGTATTGGTGCAGTTGATTTCTATAGGAGATCCCAATGATGAAGGTAAAGTTACTGTATTCTTCAAGGTTAATGGTCAAACTCGAAATGTGGTAGTACAAGATAGTGCTATAAAAGTAGATAAAGTAGTTCACATCAAGGCAGACAAAGCAGATAACAAACAGATTGGAGCACCGTTACAAGGTGCGTTGTCTTCCGTTTTAGTAAAAGCAGGACAGGAAGTAAAAAAGAACGAACCATTGTTTATTATAGAAGCTATGAAGATGGAAACTACAATTACGGCTAATGAAGAAGCTGTAATCAAAAAAATAGTACTGAAACCAGGTACTATGGTAGAAGCTGATGATTTGGTAGTTATTTTGAAATAAAAAAACGAAGAGGTTTTTTAAACCTCTTCGTTTACATTTTTCGACTTAATAATATTAGTTTTTGATAATCAATCTGGACATGCAAAATTACATTGATGATTAAGGCTAGACTCACATTCTATAGGAGAACCTTTTACGCTAGGCAGATTACCTCCAGTAATTTTTTGTAAACTTAAGGTGGAAATCACATTTTTGTTAAATTCTAATTTTTTCAAATTTCTTTTTTTCATGATATATATTTAAGGTTAATAATAATTATAAAGATAAACCTTAAAAAAATCAGTTTTTCTTAGGTGCTTGTTAAACTTAGATTAAAAGTTTAATAAATTAAGTCATCTGGATAGGGTCGATTCATAAAAAAAATTCCAAGGATTTTTATTCTTGGAATTTTTTACGATATTATTTTTGAATGATTAATCTGTGGCACACGCAAGATTACAATTACCATCAGCACTAGAAGGAGGATCGCATATATGAAAACCAGATATACTACCGCCTTTAATTTTTTCTAAACTCAGATTGGAGATTACATTTTTGTCTAAGATAACTTTCTTAAATTCTTTTTTTTCATGATACTATATGTAAAGGCTAATAATATTTACCTTAATGTAGATTTTAGAAATGTTAGCTTTTGTTAGACGTTCGTTAAAGTTCTCACAAGAACTTATCATTTTATTCAGGATTTTGCGATAAACTTAACGGACTTTTGAAAAAAGTATAATTGAAAACTGTATCTAAATCACTAGTAACTAAAAGCTAAAGATCTTTGTAGTTCGCAAAATCTTTCTATTTTTACTAAAAAAGTAAAAACATCCCCGGGAGCCTTGAGAATCAAGCCTATTGAAATAGCAGTATTTATCCTTTTTGTAATAGGAGCATTATTTGGACTCATGTTTTTGAGCCAAAAAGGAGGCTTGAAAGAGGCTCAAGTACAAGATGATGGATTTTCATACGAAGGCTTTTCGGTGAAATACCCCACGTATCTCACGTTTTTAGGGCTTGAAAAAGAGGAAGATTCATCCCTTACACGACAAGATATTATTAAAGTAACAGAAATCGTTACTCCATTAGAAATTGAAACCATCGACAGTAAGAATGATATTGCAGAGATGCAGCAAATAAAAGAATTACCAGATTTCTCTAAAATAGACACCACCCAACTTGTTAGAATTAAGTATCCGAAGGATAATCCCAATTTTGCAAAGGAGTTAAGAGATAAACTGTCGTCTCGATCCTGTAGAATCCTTCATTATGGAGACTCTCAAATAGAAGGAGATAGAATCACTGCTTATTTACGCAACAGATTGCAACATATGTATGGGGGTAGTGGCCCGGGATTTATTCCTGTACTTCCTGTTTATAGACAGATAAGTGCTAAGGTTGAACCTAGTGAACATTGGGAGCGTTATGCTTTCTTTGATCCAACCAAAAAAAAGTTTTCTCATAAAAAGTATGGTGCATATTTGTCAATTTCAAGATTTACAGAGCATCAGCCGGTTCTTTTAGATAGTACTGCTTTTGATTCTTTACCGATAGTAAAAGCTTCAGTCAACATTGGAAAGTCAAAGAAAACGTATGCAAAGTTCAGAAGGTTTACCAACATTGGTTTACACTATGGTAATTGTAAGTATCCTGTAAAAGTATCGGTATTCAATGACGGAGAATTAATTCAGCAGGACAGTCTAATAACCGATGGGCGATATCATCAATATAAAATTCGAACACTCAGAACACCTACAGATTTAAAGATCCAATTTGAAGGCAAAGTAAGTGCCGATTTTTATGGACTAACGCTAGATGGAGGCTCTCGAGTACAAATTGATAACGTAGCCATGCGTGGGGCTTCAGGAACTATTTTCTCGAGCACCAACGGGGCTACTTATAGTAGAATGATAAGACAACTAAAACCAAAAGTGGTGATCATGCAGTACGGAGGTAACACTATGCCATACCTTAAAGATTCTACAGATATTGATAAGTATACCAAAAGAGTGGCAAGCCAGATAAATTGGATAAGAAAACGTGCAAAGAACACCAGCTTTATATTTATTGGTCCTACAGATATGTGTCTTCCCGTAAATGGTAAAATGGAAACCTACCCAATGTTACCGTATCTTAATACCAGACTCATGGAAACCTGCCTTGAAAATAATGTTGCGTATTGGAGTATGTATGATGCTATGGGCGGAAAAGGATCCATGGAGTTGTGGGTAGAAGAAAAGCTTACCGCAAAAGATTATATGCATTTTACCTGGAAAGGAACCAAAATAATTTCTGAACTATTTTTTACAGCCCTATACCTTGACCTCAAAGAACCTATTAATAATGATGAAGCATAACCTATTATTTATGTATGTATGGTTTTTAACTGTGCCATTAATGGCACAGACCTACGTTTTAGACACTATACAGGACAAACTTCCTTTTGTAAACTGGAAAGCCAATACCATTAAGATGGCAGATAAATCTCCAGCATTTAGAAAGCTGTTTCATAAGTTTGATACCATAGCAAGGGGAGGAGAAGAAGATCTTCACATATTTCATATAGGTGGATCCCATATTCAGGCAGATATTTATTCAAACCGTTTACGGTCCTATCTCCAAACTATGAGTCCGACAGCAAAAGGACAACGTGGATTTATTTACCCTTTTAGTATCGCCCAGACCAATAACCCCGGAAACTATAGAGTAGAGTATGATGGCGAGTGGACAGGATATCGCTGCTCAGTAAGAAAAGATAGTGTTGCATGGGGTCTGGCAGGTGTTACTGCTGTTTTTAAAGACTCGATGGCAAATGTGAAGATAAAAGTGAATGGCAATAATTATCATGAAAAGATGTATGATTTTAATAAAATGCGAATCTTTTATGATAACTGGAGTAATGATTATGAGATATCTTTTAAACAAGACTCTCTGGTTGCCCAAATAAAGGAAAATAAAAAAGCACATTTTATAGAATATACGTTGAATAGGTCTGTAGATGAAATAGAGTTTTGCATTCATAGAAGTGAGGACGTCAAGGATGCCGAATTTTTAATGATGGGTATAGAGTTAATGAATGACAACAAAGGGGTTCAGTACACTTCAATTGGAGTAAATGGAGGTAGTTTTTCCTATTATGATCGTTGTCGTTATTTTGATGATCAGTTATTATTATATAAACCAGATTTATTCATTGTATCGGTAGGGACCAATGATGCATACCATCCGGATTTTAATCCAAAAGAGTACAAAGAGTATTATACAGAGTTGATCAAATTAATCCAAAAGGCAAATCCCGATTGTGCTGTCTTACTTACTGTGCCTAACGATTCTTATTATCAAAAGAAGATACCAAACCCAAGAACACGAATTGCAAGAAAGATAATTTATGAAGTAGCCCAAGAACAAAAAATGGCTGTTTGGGATTTTTATGAAATTATGGGTGGATTTAATTCTTCGCAAAGCTGGTACAAGAATAAGTTGATGCCTCGGGATCGAATACATTTTACAGTCATGGGATATCGTATAAAAGCAGATTTACTATTGCAGGCATTAGCGCATTCGTGGGAAAATGAATTAGAATTACCACCAAATTCTGTCTTGAATCAGATTATTAATGAATAGACTCTTTGACATATTTTCTTTTTCAGAGGATTTTCCATTAATCTTTACACAAGCAAATTTCTGGATATTTTTTGCAGTTATCTACTTCATTTATGCAATAGTCTATAGTAAAAAGAGTTTGCGTAGCGCCTATCTCTTTGCTATTAGTCTACTTTTCTATTACAAAACCAGTGGGTTTTTTATAGGGATTCTAATCTTTAGTACCGTAAATGATTTTTTTCTCGGTAAAGCGATCTATAATAGTAGGTCGGTTTTACTTCAAAAAACTTTGGTTGCGATTAGCGTAATTATTAATCTGGGAACATTATGTTATTTTAAATATGCTTATTTCTTTACAGATTCCTATAATTACCTTTTTCAAACAAATTATGAAGTGTTCAACTACCTGGGACATTGGGCAAATACCTGGAGTAGTGTCGATTATTTTACTGTAGATAAAATCATTCTTCCTGTGGGGATTTCATTTTATACTTTTCAAACGATTAGTTATAGTGTTGATATCTATAGAAAGCAGATCAAACCACTCAATTCGATCATCGATTTTGGTTTTTTTGTGAGTTTCTTTCCACAACTCGTGGCAGGCCCAATTGTACGCGCTGCAGATTTTGTACCTCAGATTAGAAAAGATATCAATATCACCAAAGAACAATTTGGAGCGGCTACCTATATGATTCTAAAGGGACTGATCAAAAAAATGCTCTTTGCCGATTATATTGCTGCTAATTTTATGGATCGGGTGTTTGATGTTCCTGAAATGTTTTCTGGGTTTACCAATATTATGGCCATGTTCGGTTATTCACTTCAGATTTATGGTGATTTTTCGGGGTACACCGACATTGCTATAGGATTGGCGATGCTTATGGGGTATAAACTACCTGTGAACTTCAATTCACCATATAAAGCCATACATTGCGGTGATTTTTGGAAACGATGGCACATTTCCCTATCCAGCTGGCTTAAAGACTATTTATATATCCCCATAGGTGGTAATCGTAACGGAAGTATTTTCTCGTACACTTTTATTTTGGTCTTTGCATTTTTAGGAGCCTTTGCCTATGCAGATTTTGGAATTGCGATTATCACTACGGCAGGAATAGGCTTGTTATTGATCATAACACTTTTTTCTTCTAGAATAGCTTGGCATTTTAACAGAAATATAAACATAATGATCACTATGCTCGTAGGGGGTTTATGGCATGGTGCATCCTGGAAATTTGTAATCTGGGGTGGTCTTAATGGGGTAGGAATTGTAACGTACAAATATTGGCGTAAAATAAGTCCGTATGAAAACTCAAAAGCTTGGTACGCGTTACTTTGGCGAATTGCATTAACTTTTGTGTTTATTACATTTACTCGTATTTATTTCCGCGGAAACAGTATGGATCATATCGATCGTTTTTACCAGCAGGTCGCCAACAATATGGATTGGCAAAATGCACTTACTGTGCTGTGGGAGTACCGGGTTGTTTTTATTGTAATGCTCATTGGATACATTACCCATTGGTTACCTTATAAGACCAAAGATTGGATCGAAGACTTGTTTATTAAAAGCAATATGGTTATCAAAGCCGCGGTAGTAATGGCAGTGGCAATTATTTGTTATCAAACCTATGCAGCCGATTTCCAACCGTTTATTTATTTTCAGTTTTAAGAAATGTTCTATAATTTGAGTATTGGAGTACGTGGGTATCTGATTTATTTGAATGTCCCAATCGATCGGGCTGTTCACTATATCTTTTTGTGCTACATATATTCTTTAAGACTTAAAATTAATGTTTTCATGTTTTATACTTTCATTGATGTAATAGTGTTCATCCCCTATTAATCATCAGGAATATGCACTTTGGATTCGTTTTTTACCTCTTTAATCTCATGAACTTTTACAAACCCTTTTTTGCCAGCAACGCCATAAACCAGTAAATGATCTTTGTTGATTTCTTTGATGGGGATAGCCCACTCTCTTTGGTCTTTTTTCCAGAGGTAGACTATGAAATAAGTTGAAAATATCTTCTTTATACGGTATCGAGGACAGTTATTTAAACCAATTATCTCTTGTGTTTGCTCATTACAGAGCACCTCTTTAAATTTAATATTATTGTATGGGTATATAAGAGATTTTGGATAAATATTCTCGTAAGTTTTGGTTAAAACACTATCTATGGAATAATTCACTTGTGTTGGTAAAAGTTTAGCATAGTCCCAGAATGTGGTTTTCCAATTTCCAATTTCATTAGATTGATATTTGACATGTTGTGTTAAAGTAAGAGAATCCTTAAGAGTATATTTAAATGCCGAGATCTTTTCTCCTATCGCAGGTGTAACGAGCCTGTTTAATGTATCAATTCTTACTTTATTTGAAAACAGTAAGCTATCAAAATCATAAGTATTTATTTGTTCATTTGCAATTTCTAGAACCAGGACTTCCATACCAACAGGACTATTGTTAGAAACTATCAAAGCCCAATTACCATTAATATTTTGCCCAATTGTAATTTGGAAAGCGACCAATAAAAATGTTACACTAATTTTTTTCATTATCCATATATTTTGTTGGCAAAAAAATCATGAGCTATAATATAGGGTTGTCCCATATTAAAACCATCGGGGGAAATATAATCATTCCCAAAAATTAATACTTTCAGATTTTTAAGATTATAATCTTCTTGTTCTTTAATGTTTTTTACTTTAAAAATTACACCTTGATCATTACATACCTTTTCTACACCTTCTTTTAAATTTTCTGGTATGTTTATAATTGTTCGGCCCTTTTTTTTATAAGCATACTCGGTAGCAAAAAAGTTGTTGCTCGCTTGTATCCAATTGTTAGAAATTCTCACATAGGCTTTATACATCTGGCCTAAAAAAACATCTATTTTTTTTGGATAGTTTATTAACTCACATTCCAATATGTCACTTTTATATTGCCATAGTAAGGGATGGTTTGTGTGCAACTTCAACTGTATATATGGCATGAAAAACTTTTGATACATATTATGAAAACTCTCACATCTATGTGCTGTTAATCGCCATTTTTGTATTTTAATCTTTTCCATATTACCTTCTGTCTCATTAATAAACTCAAAAATGACGTTTCTATACCTATCACTCTCCGTTCTTATTTGAGTAATTCCGAAATTTGCTTCTTGATAAAATTTTGGGGTGTTAGATAGTTCAATTAACTTTTTTAAATCCATGTTTTTATATTAAAAAGACTTGGTAGGAATTTCCCGCCAAGTCTATTTTAAATGGTACTGGTTAGACCAATTCCATTACAGTTAATCAATTAAGGTTTGGGGGGAAATAAATCTAATATTTACTAAGTTTATAAACTTTCGTTTCTCTTACACTTAAATCTTTCACATAGTCATGTTTAACCCCAGAAATCACATTCATTCGACGGGTAAACGGAACATGTGAGATTTTAACTAACCAAGATTTTTTATCCTCACTCTCTGTTACTTCTTCAACTTTAGAATCTAAAAGTCTTTCAGTTTTGTAAAGTTTTGAATCTGCATGTCTCCAGGTATCCCCCATATCAAGAGAAACAAAATAGTAAAACTCTGTATATTGCCTTCCGTCATCCTCAAAGCCCACGGTGTAATTATTAAAAACACGGAATACTTTTAACACTTTATACCCTTTTGGTTGTTCCTCATACATTTCAACAGTGTCATCAAAAGTATAGGTTAGGACATACTTCAAGTCATCGCTTTCAGTGACTAACTCTTCTTCTATCGCGTCTTGCGAAAAACAAGCAAAACCACAAAACAAAAAGACTATTACATTTTTAAAAAATCTCATATTAATTATAATTTAAGGTTTGTTATCTTACTGTTAGATGTAGGTGGTCATCATGTTTTGGAACAGTTGTGTTAGTATAGTTCCAGGTATCACTAACATTATCGTATTTATGTTTAAAATGAGGACCAAAATTCTCACGAACATTAGGGAGTTGATCCCAAGCTTCTTGTAGTCGTATAACTTGTTGGTTAAATGCTCCTAATGTTTTTACGTTAACACCATTGATACGTGAGAGGTCTATCGCTTCACCTCTTTTGTGATTACTAGTATCACTATGTACACCATTAGTAGAACACTTTATATATATTGCCGTAATTTTTTCATACACAGCAAGATTTTTGTTAGCTTCATACAAAACTGTTTTAATGGCTTCTATTACTTTTTTCTGCACTTTTTGGTTTGCAGAAACACCATCTGCACTCGTACCAAAGTGTATGGTAACTTGTCTACCATCTGGCAACGTAATTTGAGAAGGGATATATTCCCACTCGCTTTCAGGGTCTTGTTCATCCGCACTAGGAGGACTATCAGGGGTTTCTATGGGCGTATATTGATCTACAGTAGGATCATTCTCTGGAAGCACACCGCCATCACCGCCATCACCACCACCAAGACCATCGCCACCCTGAGAGCCACCACCTTGAGAGCCACCGCCACCAGTACATACTTGGTAAGAATATAGCACTTGAACACCTATAACTTGATTCCCGTAATAAAGAGTTTTAATAACACTATACGAGGTACAGCTTCGTCCTTTTTCTAAAGTGACACCCATATTATTAATCCAATCTGGAATTGCACTTTTATTAGACTGTCCTAAAGATGATGCAATTTTTACGTTACCACTGTCAAATTCAACAAAAGCATTTTGCTTTGTCTCCTCAAAAGAGTCAAAAACATCTGAGTCTTTATTCATATATACTTTTAAGGATTCTTCATAACCAGAATCAACTTCGCTCAAAACCAAAAAAGACTTTACAAACCTAGAGATTTTTGAGTTATTTCTTTGGTTGCTACTAATAGCAAACGTTTTGGTTAACGGGAAATACAAATCATTATCTACCTTAATTACTTTATTCCAATCTGGTGCACCATAAAACAAAGCGTTTTGGTTTAACAAAGCACTATGATTGTTTTCATACCATGACTTGGCATTCGTAATTAGGTTTTGCTCTATATTAGGTAATTCGTCTTTCTGACAGCCTATCATTAAAAAAGCTATCAAAATAAATGCAATGTGGTTCAATGAATTTTTCATAAAAAAGAATATTTAAAATTAATAATTAATTGTGTGAATCATGACGATGATGTAGATTAATTTTGTACAAAAGTTGAGAGGTAACTTTTTTACTCTTCACTTAATTCATAATAATTAGTTTTTAAAGTTAGTCCTTACTCTTTACAGGATTTTTGGGTTCCTCCTTTATATTGCGCAATGTTTTGATGTTCTTCCACAAGATTAATCGATCCCAGTTTCATTTTTCGGGACTCAAGTTTTTGAAAATGTTATTATTATGTTAAAAAACATAAGTAGGTATTCATGGGTTTGGGGTTTGGGGGCTACTCAAAATCAACTTATTAAAAAGCTATCCTTTATTTTCATAATTAAAATTTTTATGTTATTCCAAAAGTTTATTGGTACATTGACTTTTATGCTTATTGCTTTTTGTATACCAAACAGCTCTACTGAAAGTTCTTGTGCTATTTTCCTTGATTTTTCCAAAGGGGTTTTAAATTCCACAAATTCATCAATTTTCCTTTCAACCATTTTTTTTTGTTTTCTGTTCATCTTTTGATATTGAGGATTCGATTTTAATTGCATTCTTTTCAATAGATCAATCCATGTTTTCTAAAAACTCATATTGCTTTACAATCCGGTATAACAAGAATATTCTAGCATATATCATTATTTCATGAGGTTTTTCATTTATTAGGTTATACATAAAATCACCTACATCTATTTCTAAAGCTCTAAGAGTGCGAAAAAGTACTTCAGCGGGTACTTCATTAATATCATCTATTATCATAATCAATTAAATATTTCCCATTTTTTTGAGTACTTTGAATAGTGCTTTTATTCGGTCATCATTAATTCTTTTTCCATATTTTGTGAATTTTTGTATCATGCCTTTAGAAACACCGATCTCTCGTTCTAAGGCATTTTTATTAATTAAGTGTCCATAGGTTAACAACCAATGTTCTACTCGCTGTCTAATATTAGATTTGTGCATATCATTTTTAGAAATTGAATTTGTAAGAGTTAACGGGTAGGGGTGAGATACTCTTAAATAAACTAATTTGATATGACGATTATGATTTTTTGTTAAGTAAGGAATGTAGGGTTTAAGTAAGAATCTTGATTTTTGAGCTTACTTCAATATATCTCAAAACCTCTGATTTGTTTATGCTAATAGCTACTTTATTAACAGAAATTCTTTGATCAAGGCACTCTTTAATCCAATCCCGAAGTAGAATTGCATAAGAGATGTTTTTCTTAATACATTCTTCAAAAAGAATGTGATTAATTTTTACAAGATCAAAAACCTTCTTCTCATAAGTGCCAATTGATAAATTTATAGTTCCCATCTTTTCTTTTCGTATTACTTGATTATTACCTTTATTTTAGCTCATAATTGTTAAAAATTGAAAAAACAATTACGGTTTAACCGTAAAAAATTGTATATTTGAACAATTTATTTCGTCTATAAAAGCAAATATATGCAATTTATTTTGTTTAAAACAAATTAATACACAAGAAATGTCGTCTATTAAGAAAAGAATCTTACGATTTATTGCAGAAAGGAATATCAGTAAGTATAAGTTTTACCAAGAAACAGGAATTACACGTGGTGTTCTTGACAGTGACAGCGGAATTACTGAGGATAATATCATGAAATTTATAGAAACATACCCAGAAGTAGACCTTAATTGGTTAATTAAGGGAGAAGAAAAAATCAGTAATATTTTAGTAAAGAATAAGGAAGAAACTATTCAGAATTTAGAACGAAAAGATTTTATTAAAGACGAAATAATTCGCCTACTTACGGTTGACAAGGAAATACAAGATGCTTTTAAATACATAATCGGAAAAGAGATCAACACCTTTACTTCAAAAAAGTTGCTGAATTTAATTAGTGAAAAGAGTTTTATAGAAGCTATGTTTGCCTATGTGCAGAAGAATAAGTCAGAAGATTGATTTTTTTGCCTTTTAAATGTCTATTACCTATTTTTCTTATCAGTTTCTGATATGCGCTCTTCTGAAAGTTTGGCAAGTCTCTTTAACTCTTCATAACTCACTTCTTCTTTCGAAGTAAGTCTTTTTATCTCAACCTCAATAAACCACTGTAAGGTTTCAGACTCTTCAAATTCATTTTTCAGTTTTTTAAGAAGTTCTTCTCTAGAAAGATTTTCCTTGCTCGCCATTAATTCAAATCTTTTTTGATTTCTGTAATTGTTTCCTCCAAATTGTCACCGGTCACATCTACCATAGCTTTATAAGTGACCAGATCATCGTTATCATCGGGCATTATATTAGCAATATCATTTACCGTTTTAATACGTTTGTCTAAACTGGGAATTTTTTCGGAAATAGATTTTAATTGGGTTATTTTTTTCGTTGTCGAACGAAGGAACGTCGATATTGCATAGCTTGCCAATAAAGAAGCCAATATCATAGCACTATAATATGCATAAATATTAAAGTCTCCTCGATACCATAATGTCCATATTATAAAATAAGAAGAAGTAAAAAGAAAGCACATGCTACCGATCTTCATTGACTTTCTGTACTCCTTTAATTCTATGAGATTAGCAAAAAAGGCTATAAAAAGAGATAATATAAATAATGAAATTGGCAACCCAATTGAGTATAAAAAAACTCTCATACTTGGAAAACCAAATATTTTTTCAGAGGATTCTCTTGGGAAAAGAATATGTAAAAAAGGTGCTATAGCCCCTGCTATAACACCTAGTATTATAATTAAATTAATAAATTTACTAATCCCTATCTCCTGGAGGGACCACATCTTCTTTGTCGATTTGATACGTTTCGAATGTTTCTTGTTCATTGATTCCTATTTCTTCATTAACAGATTCTGATTCGCAACTTGCAAAAAGTGCGACCGTTAAAAATAAGAAAATAGCTTTTAAATAAAATGGGACATTTCTCATAATATTAGTTTTTTTAGAATTGATAACTTTTTAAAGTTTGCGAACATAAGTCACAAATCATTGATTTACAGACAAACATAGTGCAATCTTTCAGAATCAGCACTACTGGAAATTTGTTAATTAAAGTGTATTTTTGCCGCCTTTTTTAGCCGAAAAAAGCGGAAAAAACCGCCTTTTTTAACATCTTTTATAGTAAAAAACGTCAGATTTCTAAATTTTGACTATAAAAATTGTATTAAATTATTGATAACCAGTAAGATAAATTGATAATTATCCATAAAATTTATAAGGTTTTGCCATAATTTTATGTAATTATTTAGAATATAGCTTAAAAAGCTACTACTGAAAAACAGCTTTTATAAAAAAAATCATCTTTTTTCTCCCAGTTTCAAAAAATGAAACTGTCGCGGTGTATTCTTGTACCATAAAAAAGTTTAATATTAAATATCATTATTTATGGCATTAGAAAATCTAATTAGTATTGCATTTAGCAAAGAAGAATTAATGGAGTTGGATCAACATATGGATGGGATTCAAAAGATTTTTAGAGGTAAAACGGTTAACCTTACTCCTACACAACGAAGACAATATGGTAGTATTGGCAATCATAACAAACTTATTGTAGATAAAGCCAAAAGTTATATGGAGCAGCACCCACAGTGGATACCTCGATTTTTAGACAAAGACGAGTTTGATAAAGATCACCAGGCCCGAAAACAAGTAGAAAGCCGTGTACAACAGCTTACCAATCTATCACAACAATTATTAGATACCAAAACCCTGTTAGACCATGACAACTATACCAATGCGTTAAGCTTTTATCGTATGATGAGATTTTTGGCAGGAGAAAATGAGCCCGGTGCAAAACCTGTGTATGAAGATATGAAGGTACTGTTCAATAAAACTACAAGTGTAAGTACAAACAGTGATGAAGAAGAATAGCCATTAATAAAGTCTTGAGGAAAAAAAACTGCAACACGTTGCAGTTTTTTTGTGCTTATATTTTAAGGCAGGGGGAGGTTATAAACCTCCCTTTACCTGATCCAGAACCTATTCTAAGTGCTTATGAAACCTTACTAATGGGGTAATTATTGTTTTAATCGGGTTACCCAAGTTCTTCTAAATAGTATTTTGATATTTGTATGTGGTTTTTTAACATTTGTAAAAGGTTATTGATTCCTTCGAATAGGTATCGCAACTTATTATAAAGGGTTTGGTAGTACTTGTAAAAGATGCATAACCACCCAAAATAAATAGAAAACCTATAAGTAACCAATACATAACCAGACCTAAAGATAAATTAATCTATTACCAATAGAATATAACCAGTTCTAACCTCTATTTTTCGAAATTTAAGCTTAGTACTACTTTTAGATATAGTACAATACCTTTAGCTTTGTAATTCATAATTCAAAACTTGTTTCAACACATCCACCCATACGAACCGTTTTTTCCAGAGGGCGCAACAAAATTAATTGTAGGCACCTTGCCACCACCACGTTTTACTACTGGTGAGCTTAATGAAAAAGATGTAGATTTTTGCTACGGAAGTAGTAATGGTTTACTTTGGCCGGTTCTAGATCGTATTTTTAATCTTAACCTGAAATACGAAACCACACAAGAAGCAGCAGAACAGCGAAGAAGTTTTTTAATTTCACGAGGAATCGGGGTTTGTGATATTGTAGATAGTTGTGAACGTAGAAAAATTGATGCCTCTGATTTGGGAATGGAAAATATAAAGCTCAGAGATTTGGTTTCTTATCTAAAACAATACCCTGACATTGTTACACTTATTTTTACAGGAGGGAATAGCAAAAACGGACCAGAATATTTTTTTAGAAGACATCTTAAACGATATGACAAGAAATTAGAAGTGATTTCTAATACTATTCCAAGAATTCATAAGGTCGAACTAGCAGATAGGATAGTTAAAACAGTATCCCTTACAGCCCCTTCAGGATCGGCAAATAGAGCTATTGGTAGTATGCAATTGTATAAAGACCTGAAAAACAAAAACCCTAAATTCAATACGATTGATTTCAGGGTGATGCAGTATGCAGCATTTTTCTAGTTTATTCTTCTTCAGATTTACTTTCTGCTGGTTTTTTTGCAGCTGTTTTGGTCTTTGCCGGAGCTTTAGGTTTTGCCGCCGCCTTGGTTTTTGTTTCGCTCTTTGCTTTGGGCTTTACAGTGGTAGTTACAGCTCCTTTAGATTTTTTACGACGTCTTAATCTACCAAAGGTTCCTATATTTATTTTACCTCGGCGAGTTTTTTTATCTCCTTTACCCATACATTAGATTTTGATTCCGATTTTAATCGGTAGGGATTAAACAATTGGTTAGGTATAAAATAAGCCATAACAAATAAGTTGATACTAACCTAAATGATTATTGGCGATGCTATCTGACATTAAAAAAATAAATATAAACAGATAAATTACTAATGTAAGGATTTGTTTAGAGAAAAGGAAATGTGATTAGATCTATATTCTATTTTTCACTTTAATCAAGCATAGTTTTTTAGCATCTTTTCTACGTTATTGATTCTAGTCTACTTAATGACTAATATTTCTACAGGGTTTGAATGGTACTCTAGTTGTCATCCCAGCGTAGGCTGGGATCTATACACTACTTTATCTTATTGTCATTACAAAATCCTCAATACTATCAACACCATTATGAGTTAGGTGTTTGATAAAAGCAGAACCAATGATGGCACCTTTTGAGGTTTTGGTTGCTTGTAAAAATGTCTCTTTATTACTAATACCAAAACCAACTATTTGTGGATTTTTAAGTTGTAACGCTTCAATACGCTCAAAATACTGCTGTTGTTCACTTCCAAAAGTATTCTTGGCTCCGGTGGTACTGGCAGAACTTACCATATAAATAAAACCATTTGATACCTCATCAATACATCTGATACGTTCATCTGATGTTTGTGGAGTGATTAAAAATACATTGATCAATCCGTATTTCTCAAAAGTTTCCTGATAGTGCTCATGATATTCAGCTACCGGTAAATCGGGAATGATCAAACCATCAATTCCTATTTCTCGACACTTCTCACAAAATTCCTCTATTCCGTATTGCATCATTGGATTAAAGTACCCCATGATAATCAAAGGAATGTTTACAGATTGGCGAATATCTTTTAATTGCTCAAAAAGAAGTGCTGTGGTCATTCCATTTTTAAGGGCTGCGGTTGAGCTTTCTTGTATCGTTGGGCCATCGGCCAACGGATCACTGAATGGTAATCCTATTTCGATCATATCAACACCACTTTTTTCTAAATCTTTGATCACTTTTGAAGTGTCATGAAGTGATGGATATCCCGCCGTAAAATATATCGACAGCAACTTTTTATCTTCTGCTAGTTTCTGGTTTATTCTGTTCATGTCTTAGTATTGAGTATTTAGTATTGAGTACAAAGTAATAAGTAATCTCAATACTTTGTACTAAATACTTAATACTAGTTTTCACAATTTAAAATAATCAATATACGTGTTAAGGTCTTTATCACCTCGGCCAGAAAGGCCTATGACCACAATATCATCTGGTTTAAAGGTCTTATCATTAAATATCGCCAAGGCATGTGATGTTTCTATAGCCGGGATAATACCTTCGAGTTGTGACAATTCAAGTCCTGCAGTCATGGCATCGTCATCGGTAACCGAATAAAACTCCCCTCTCCCTGTTTTATATAAATGCGAGTGTAAAGGTCCTACCCCTGGGTAATCCAAACCAGCAGAAATAGAGTAGGGCTCAGTAATTTGACCATCTGGAGTTTGCATTAATAATGTTTTGCAACCATGAATAATTCCTTCTTTACCTAATTGAGAAGTAGCCGCACTTTCACCAGAATTTACGCCTTTTCCTGCTGCTTCTACAGCAATGATGCCAACACTAGGTTCGTCTAGAAAATGATAGTAAGTACCCGCAGCATTACTACCCCCACCAATACACGCTACTACATAATCTGGATGTTCTCTACCTTCTTTTTCTTTAAGTTGCCATTTAATCTCTTCTGAAATAATCGATTGAAACCGTGTTACCATATCAGGATAAGGATGAGGACCTATTGCAGAACCAATGATGTAGTGTGTATCTACCGGATTATTGATCCAGTCTCGTATCGCTTCATTAGTGGCATCTTTGAGTGTTTTACTCCCTGATTTAGCAGGTCTCACTTCAGCTCCCAGCATTTTCATCCTTGCCACATTGGGTGCTTGCCGTTTGATATCGATCTCTCCCATGTAAACGATACACTCAATACCCATTAGGGCACAAACAGTTGCTGTCGCTACACCATGCTGTCCTGCTCCCGTTTCGGCAATGATTCTATTTTTACCTAATCGTTTGGCCACAAGTATTTGCCCGATCGTATTGTTCACTTTATGTGCCCCGGTATGATTAAGGTCCTCACGCTTCAGATATACTTTTGTGTTATACTTTTCTGAAAGTCGCTTTGCAAAATATAAAGGAGAAGGACGGCCCACATAGTCTCTAAGTAATTGATCGAATTCTTCTTTAAAAGAAGGATCATTCATGATATCGAGATATGTGGTGCGTAACTCTTCTACATTTGGATATAGCATTTCGGGGATATATGCTCCTCCAAAATCTCCATAATATCCTTTTTCGTTTACTTGATAACTCATTTCTTTTAATTTACAGTTTTTAATTGATAGTTGATAGTGTAGTAATAAGATCTAATATCAATCAATTATCAACGAACAACAATTTTTTAAATTCTTCTAATTCTTCAATATTTTTTAGTCCTGGTTCAATCTCAAATTTACTATTTACATCGATAGCGTATAAGTACTTGGATTCTGGCCTGCGCAAGAACGATAAAACAGAATTGATCTCATCTAGTCCAATCCCTCCACTTAAAATAAATGGGGTAGTCGAGGGATAATTTTCTAGAACGCTCCAATCAAATGTATATCCATTACCGCCTTTTTCTTTGCCTTTGGTATCAAAAAGAAATGCATCTACAATACTTTCAAATGGTTTTAAAGCATCGAAATCGAATTCATTTTTGACGGAGAATACTTTCCACATTTCGACTTCGCTCAATATGGTAGTTGAGATTTTATTTAAATCTTCTCTCAATTCTTGGCAATATGCTTCAGATTCATTTCCGTGTAACTGAACCGTCTTGAAACCATACTGTTTTACTTTTTTAATTATAAACTCAATGGAGGCATCTACAAAAACGCCTGTTTTCTTAATTTTTGGAGGTAAATCGGGGATATTCCCCTCAAAGTTTCTGGGTGATTTATCATAGAAAATAAAGCCCAAATAATCTGGCTGTAACCGGGCTACTGCTTCAATATTTTCTTGATATTTCATTCCGCAGACTTTAACTTTCATAGATCAATTTTATAAACTTGTTTGTAACGTGATATTGCGATTGTCAAAATTGATATCGTGCGCAAAATTATAGACCTGATTAAAATTATCCTGCATATTGGGCTCTTCTATATCGCTCAATAGTTCTCGTATTAGTTTGGATTCGAAATTATGCTTTTTAGACGTTGAATATTTTAGTAATTGACTGCCTATGGTTTTGTAAAATAATTTTTCTATGATGGTTTTGTTTTTAGGTTCTTCATCGACCAGTTCGATTTCTACCTCACATTTTTGTAAAATACTTTTAATAATATGTTGTGTTGGGACATTCTTTGTCAATGTTATGTTTAGTTGTTCATCTTGAATATCGGTTGCACGAATTATTGCTTTGGCTACGTAATCTACCGGAACGATATTAAGTCCCCCTTCCATGTTCAAAGCCATTCTCACTTTTCCTATGTCGGCATTTGTTTTTTTTATTTTTTTGAAGAATTCTCCGATCGCATAAAACACAATATATCGACTACTAACAAATTTTGGATAATCGATTAATCTACCAGAAACTACACTTGGTCGAGCAACGGTACAACTAAAGTTGTTTTCTTTTGCAATTTGTAAAATGAGTTTTTCAACTTTCATTTTATAGGCCTCATAAAAGTTTCTGAATTCAAAATTAGAGACCGAATGGTAATCATCTGTAATTTCACCTTCAATTTCACCTCTTGAAAAGGCTGTACTTACAAAAACCAATTTTTTGGTTCGTGATTTGATGTTTTCAAAAAATGCCTGTGTATTAGCATAATTTACGTGTGCAATTTCGTTTCTTGCTTTTTCGGTATTACTTAAATTTACAGAAGCTGCCAGATGATAAACAATCAAATTATTACCCGCAGCCTCAGGAAGTAAAAAATCATTTATTTCTCCCTCGATGACATGAATATGTTTTAAATATCTTTTGTAAAAAGGTAGTATTTTGTTAGGGATAAGCTGTTTTGTGAAAACTTCGTTTAACAAACGGTCTTTAGCCATTGCTTCACTTTGCTTACGAATCAAAACATAAATAGTAGCTTTCTCTTTTTTTGAATACAAATCGAATAAGAGTTCAAATAATACATGTGAACCTATGTTTCCTGTTACTCCTGTTATTAATATTGTATTCATTTGAGTTGATTTATAAATTCTTTGGCACTAGCTCCGGGATTTTCTGTTTTCATAAAGTTTTCACCAATTAGAAAGCCTTTATATCCGTATGATTTCAAATCCTTGATGGCTTCGATACTACTAATTCCACTCTCTGAAACTTTTACGAAATCATTGGGAATTTGAGTACTAAGATTTTTGCTGATATCAGTACTTACCTCAAAAGTTTTTAGATTCCGATTATTAACCCCTAACACGTCTAAAGACGGCATGATAGATTTTTCTAATTCTTCTTGATTATGAACTTCAAGCAAAACATCTAACGATAGACTTTTGGCAAGCTCTGATAATGTTTTAATCTTGTCTTTGGTTAGCACTGCAGCAATTAAAAGAATAACATCGGCACCATGGGCTTTGGCTTCTAATAATTGATATTCATCAATAATGAATTCTTTACGTAGTAAAGGAAATTGTACAGAGGCGCGAACAAGCAAAAGATCATCAAGTGAACCTCCAAAGTATTTTCCATCGGTTAGCACAGACATTCCGCAAGCGCCTGCTGCTTCATATTCCAAAGCAACGTTTTGTACACTTACACTTTGGTTAATTACAGATTTAGAAGGAGATCTTCTTTTATGTTCGGCGATGATACCAGTATCACTATCTTGAAGTGCTTTGGCTAACGAATTTGTTTTGCGGTCAAACAATACCGAATTTTCTAATTGTTTTATCGGAATCAAACTTTTCTTAAGCGCAACCTCTTTGTATTTATCAGCTATTATTTTGTCTAAGATGTTCATTATCTGTCATTCCAGCGTAGGCTGGAATCTTTTTAATTTTAGTTAAGCATAAAGATTCCAGTCTATGCTGGAATGATAATGCTGATTTTCTAATTTTTACTCAATTCCTGCACTTTTTTTAGTGCTTCTAATCCCTTACCAGAAAGCAAGGATTCTTTGGCTTTCTCAAATCCTTCTTTAGGCTGTAAGCCTTCTACTGTCGCAATCGCCATACCGGCGTTAGCACAAACTACATTGTTTTGGGCTTCAGTTCCTTTTCCTCCCAAGATATTCATAAAAATATCCGCAGATGCCGAAATCGAATCACCACCAACAATTTCTTCTTGTTTTAAAGCCGAAACACCAAAATCCATAGGAGTTAACATTCCTTCGGTAGTGTTAGAAATAGTTTTTGTACTTCCGGTAAGCGAAATTTCGTCATAACCATCTAGTGCATGAATGATAGTAAAATTTTTATCAGTATTTTGGTATAAGTAACCATACATTCGGGCTAATTCTAAGTTAAAAACCCCTACGATTTGATTTTTAGGAAAAGCGGGATTTACCATAGGCCCAAGCATATTAAAGAATGTTTTAACACCCAATTCTCGTCGTATAGGAGCTACATTTTTCATTGCAGGGTGGAACAGGGGAGCGTGCAGGACGCAAATGCCTGCCTCATCGATACTACGCTTCAAAAAATCTTTATCATTACTGAATTTGATCCCTAAATGTTCCATCACATTAGAACTGCCACATTTTGAAGAAACCCCATAATTACCATGCTTGGTCACCTTGATTCCTGCCCCGGCAGCCACAAAAGATGAAAGCGTAGAAATATTGAAAGTGTCTTTTCCATCGCCACCAGTACCACAAAGATCTATCGGATTGTATTCGCTGAGGTCGACTGCTACACAAAGTTCGAGTAGTGCATCTCTAAATCCTTCAAGTTCTTCGACGGTAATGCTTCGCATCATATAAACGGTAAGAAAAGATGCAATCTGACTTTGATTATAGGCTCCCCGAGAGATATTAACTAAAACACCCTTGGCTTCTTCTTTGGAAATAGTTTCGTGATTTATTAATCTGTTGAGTAAGTTTTTCATAGGTACCTCATCCCAACCCTCTTCCCAAAAATGGAGAAGGGATTTTTACGGGTTATTTTTTAAAATTTTATAGTAATCATTGTAATTTTTAATGTCAATTATTGATCCAGTTTTCCAATATTTTTTTTCCGTCCGGGGTCAATACCGATTCCGGATGAAATTGTACTCCGCGCACGTCTAATTCTTTATGTCGTAAAGACATAACCTGTCTATTTTCATCGTAAGATGTTACTTCGAGACAATCTGGTAGTTTTTCATTGGCAACTACCCAGGAATGATATCTTCCTACATTAAAATTATTGTTTAATCCGGCGAAAAGAGGTTCGTCGGTAACTGATAAGGTCACATTAGTAGCCACACCATGATATACCTCGTCTAAATTAATAAGGTTGCCCCCAAACACTTCTCCTATAGCTTGTTGTCCCAGGCAAACACCAAAAATACTTTTAGTATTCGAATACGATCTAATAATATCTTTTAATAACCCTGCTTCATCAGGAATACCGGGACCAGGAGAAAGTAAAATCTTATGAAAGGGCGCTACATCTTCTAGCCGTAATTGATCGTTACGCTTAACGGTTACTTCACATCCCAGATCTTCCAAATAATGGACCAGATTGTATACGAATGAATCGTAGTTGTCTATTACTAATACTTTTTTATTCATTTTCTTTTTTAGTTTCAAAGTCTCAGAGTTCCTAAGTTTCTGAGTTTTTTGTTTGACTTTGATTCATTGCTACTTGGTTACTTTATAATTAGTGTTAGGGATATGAGCAAGCTACCGTGTAGCGCGGTTAGCCCGACCCGCAGGGTAACACCCTTATATTTCTTCTGCTAATTGTAATGCCTTTGTTAATGCCCCCAGTTTGTTATATACTTCTTGAAGCTCATTTTCTTCACTTGACTCATTTACTAATCCTGCTCCGGCCTGCCAATGAAGCTCATGATTTTTGCTTAAAAAAGTACGGATCATAATGGCATGATTAAAGTTCCCAGAGAAGTCCATAAAGCCTATGGCTCCACCATAAAAATCGCGATTTACGGTTTCGTATTTTTCGATAAGTTGCATGGCCATATGTTTTGGAGCACCACTTAATGTACCTGCTGGGAATGTATCTGCTACTACCTGCATCGTTGTAGTATCTGCATGCTTTTTACCAGTTACTTTACTTACCAGGTGTATCACATGTGAGTAAAATTGAATTTCGCGATAGGTATCTACGGTAACTTCGCTTCCGTTTCGGCTTAGATCATTTCTTGCTAAATCCACCAGCATCACATGTTCGGCATTTTCTTTTTCGTCTGCAGAGAGTTTTTTTGCAAGTTCGGCATCTTGTTCATCGTTGCCTGTACGCTTAAATGTTCCTGCTATAGGATGAATTTCTGCAATACCATCTTTTACAATTAATTGTGCCTCGGGAGAGCTTCCAAAGATTTTAAAATCACCATAATCAAAATAAAACAGATATGGCGACGGATTAATACTGCGCAATGCACGATATACATTAAACTCATCTCCTTTAAATTTTTGTGAGAAACGCTTTGATAGTACAAGTTGAAAAACGTCTCCGCGGTGGCAGTGTTTTTTTGCTAGTGCTACATGCTGTTTGTATTGATCATCATTTAAGTTTGAAGTTGTATCTCCAACTGCATTAAAATTATAGGAAGCAAAATTTTTAACCTTAAGCAGAGATTCTATTTCATCAATATTACTTTCTGATTGATAGCAATGTGCAAAAATGTAGGCTTCATTAGTGAAATTACTAATTGCAATAATATTTTGATATACTGTGTAATAAATGTCTGGTATATCAAGCCCTTTTTCTTTTTTAGTAATATCTATATCTTCAAAATAACGAACAGCGTCATAACCAATATAACCAAACAATCCATTATTGATAAACTTAAAGTCAGTTTTTGAAGTTTCAAATTGTTGCCCAAATTGCTCGATTATTTGCGGAATATTGGTATTACCCGTGATTTCTGTTTTGGTGATGTTATTATCAGGGAAGGATTGATAGATCACTTCATTCTCTATTTTTATTGTAGCAATAGGGTTGCAACATATATAGGAGAAACTATTTTCACTACCTCTGTAATCGTTATTTTCTAACAACAAGCTATTTGGAAAACGATCTCTGATTTTAAGATAAACACTTACAGGAGTAAAAGTATCTGCCAGTATTTGTTTGTAGTGTGTGGTTAATTTATAACTCATTTTTACTTTATCAATTTATATCTTTTAAAACAGGCAACAAAAAAAGGCTTGTCGTGATTTGACAAGCCTTTGGTATGTTTACTTAACACAATAATAATAGCTATCTCACGACGTTTACGTTTTGAGAAGACCACCACCAATTATTTGTTAAGATTAATTTCATAATTCTATTTATTGAGTCAAATATATAAATTAATTATAATTCAGTACAACAAAAATTTACATTTTTAAATCTACGGCTAATTCGAATTCGTCGTAGATGGTTTTATCACCTAAATTATCGAAAAAGCTTCCTGATCCATATTTGATATCATATTTTGTTCTATCGACCATAAGTTTTGTAGAAGCAGAGTCACCATTTACGGCTAAATCAAATGAAATCGGATTAGTTTTACCTTTGATGGTAAGATCTCCAGCAAGCTTATAGCCTTTATCTGTTTTTTTGGCTTTTGTAACCACTAGTTTTGCCGTTTTATGATTTTTAATACCAAAAAAGTCGTCAGAATTTAAATGTCCTTCAAGTTTTTCTTTTCCGTTTCCAGCTTCAAGGTCGGTTACTGTTAGAGAAGTCATGTCTACAACAAATTCTCCTCCTGTAATTTTTTCGCCATCAAAGACAAGATATCCTTCAGACAACTTCAATGTCCCAGTATGCGAGCCCGTAACTTTTTTTCCTGTCCAGTTGATGTTACTTTCAGAGGTTTTGATTTCCTTTTTTTGGGCAAATGTCATTACCGAAGTGATAAACGCAACAGTCAAGATTAATGATTTAAGTGTTCTTTTCATGATTTTTAAATTTAATTTACTTATGTTAATGATTATAGTCTATGTTTCTTAATTTATTTAGGAGTTCATTTAACATTATAAGATCCTTTTTGGAAAGGCTTGCAGTAATTCTATCTTCAAAAGATTGCATTATGGGATTTAATTTTTTCAAAAAATTTTTCCCTTCTTCGGTAATAGTGATTTCCACTTTTCGGCGATTTGATTTACAGATTACCCGCTCTACATATCCTTTTACAATAAGTTTATCAACCAATCTTGTAGTATTACTCATCTTACTCACCATTCTTTCCTGAATTGTAGATAGATTGGCAGGTTTTCCTTTTTGCCCATTTAAAATTCTTAACACATTGAACTGTTGAATGGATATATCGAAAGACTTTAGTTCTAAATTAATTTTATCCATTAACCAGTTTTCTGTATACAATAAATTAACTATTGCTTTCCTGGATAAAGGAAGTTCAACTTCTGTTTTTATGATATCTTCTATATTCAATTGTTTATACAAAATTTGTATATACAAATGTATGTAGATTTCTGTTTTTAAAATTGTAAATTGGTATTAATTCTTTGTTAAATTTGTACTACTATTGATGTTAAATGGTATTATTGTGAAATAGAATAATGCTATTAGTAAGTGGAATATTGATAAAAAATTCTGAAAATATTTAGATAAAATATAGAAACCTTGTTAATTTTCTTTAGCGTGATTAGCGGTTTTGATAAATTCGTAGTATGTCTAGGTTGATTTTATATTTTGGATTGGCAGTTTTCTTCACTAATTGTAAGGGAGAACAGAAGATGGCATTGGATGCCACAGACGTTTTTAAAAGTAACGGCATAGAAATACCTATGTATGATTTTAAAAGCCTGGAACCACTACTTAAGATAAATGATGGTAAAACCCGAGTAATTAATTTTTGGGCCACTTGGTGTAAACCTTGTGTTGCAGAATTACCGTATTTTGAATTGATTAATAGTAGGTATCCAGATAATGAAGTAGAAGTAATACTGGTAAGTCTCGACTTACCCAAACATGTAGAAACTAAGTTAATTCCTTTTCTTAAAAAACAAAAAATACAAAGTAGGATAGTTTTACTTGATGATCCTGACTCAAATAGTTGGATACCTAAAGTAGATGAGAGTTGGTCGGGTTCTATCCCGGCAACGATAATTTATAAAGGAAATACGAGTAAATTTTATGAAAAATCTTTTACTTATGATGAGCTGGAAAAAGAACTAAAAAAAATGTTGTAAAGACAAATTAAGAACAAATACAATTTAAAAAGAATACAAATGAAAACTTTAAAAATTCTTGTTGGAGTGGCTTTCGTAATTGCTGTAAGTGCTTTTGCGATTGATAAAGTTTCTAGCCCGAAAATTGACGGAGGATACACAATAGGAGATACCGCTACAGATTTTAAATTAAAAAATATAGATGGCTCTCTTATTGCATTAGCTGATTATAAGGAAGCTAAAGGATTTATAGTGATTTTTACTTGTAATCATTGCCCGTATTCTGTCGCTTATGAGGACAGGATTATAGAGTTAGACAAGAAATTTAAGACTCAAGGATACCCTGTTATTGCAATAAATCCAAATAACCCCAAGGCTTACCCTGATGATAGTTTTGATAATATGAAGGTAAGAGCAAAGGAAAAAGGATTTACATTCCCGTACTTATTTGATGACGGACAAAAAATTTACCCTCAATATGGTGCTACCAAAACCCCGCATGTGTACGTGTTAGAAAAGACATCTAACGGTAATATCGTTAAATATATCGGAGCGATAGATAACAATTACAAGGATGCCGGGGCGGCTAATGAAAAATATGTTGAGGATGCTGTAAATGCGCTACTAAAAGGAGAAAAAGTTCTGGTAGAAATAACAAAAGCCATAGGTTGCAGTATAAAAGCATAATCTTGTAAGTTTGTTCAACAAATTCTAAGCCCTCTTATATCAATTTAATGAAAGGACTCTTATATTTGTAAGGAATATAAATTAATGTAGTCCAATTTTAGTATAATTTTTTTTAGATGGCAGAAAATATCACACAAGAAGAATGGAGAGAACTTATCTCTAAAGATGACAACGCTGTAATTTTAGATGTTAGGACCGAGGAAGAAATAGAAGATGGTTTTATTCCTGATATGCTCAATATAGATATTCGCAAAGGTCAGGGTTTTCTTGATGATCTCGAACAATTAGATAAAACTAAAAACTATTATGTCTACTGTCGATCAGGCGCACGTAGCGCCCAGGCTTGTACTTTGATGAATCAAATGGGATTCGAAACAACATATAATCTTATCGGTGGTTTTATGAATTGGGATGGTGAGACTGCTGAATAATTAAATCGATTTCGTATGAAACTTAAATCATTTGTAGTAATAACTTTTCTTTCTGTGATCTTATTTAATTGCAATAAGATGCAAGAAAGTGCTACGGTTGAAGTCATTACCGCAGAAGAGATGGACTCCTTATTGGAAATGGGAAGAGTACAGTTAATAGATGTTAGAACCCCTGAAGAATATGCCGAAGGCTACATAGAGGGAGCTATTAATATTGATTTCAGAAACGAAAATTTTGAAGATCTTGTCTCTAAAGTGGATAAATCCAAACCAGTCGCTGTTTACTGCGGGCGAGGGGGTAGAAGCGGTAAGTGTTCTGCGTATATGAAAAAAGCTGGATTCAAAAAAATCTACGATCTTGATGGTGGAATAACAGAATGGAAATTTAAAGGTAAAAAAATAGTAAAGTAAAAGACTCCATAAAAATCTAATATCAATTAAACTCTGAAGTAAACTCTTCTACTATCAATCCATCTTCCAGTGTCCCGATAACACCCAAGGCAGCTTTTTCGCCAGCAATCATTGCGGCATTTAGTGAACCATTTAATAATTGGTCTCCCGCCAGAAAAACAGTTGTTGTTAGTTTGGTCTCTGTGGGTAACATTTCATATTGTAGATTGGTTATATTGGGCAATGCTCTCCTGATCAAAAAGCGCTTTATAAAGCGTTTCGTTTGAATATTACAATATTGTTGAAGCTCAGTTTTTACTCTTGCCACTAGGGTTGATTCATTTAAATTATGCTCTTTTACAATAGTTACAGACAACAATTCTTTTTTTGGATTAGAATTTGTTTTAAGACTTGTATGGTAGCATATATTGTTAATCAGGGATTCTGGATCTGTTATTAAACCAATCAACGGTTTACTGATATTTCGGGTATCTGTTTCAAAATAAAGAGTATCACAGCTTTTCCATTCTACCTCTTGATTTTTTAATTTAGGCATTACCAAACCAGGTTCTGTTGCGATAATCGTGAAATGGCTTTGGATCTCTTTTCCATTCTCCAAGATTATTCTACCGTCTTCAACTTTTTGTACAGAAGTATTATATTGAAAAGAGGTATGATTAAGCTTAGATAGTAATTGATCGGGTATGGCAGCAATCCCAGATTTTGGTAACGTAGCATATCCTTCTCCAAACATTTTATATACAAATTCGAACATTCTACTCGACGTATCAAGATGGGGTTCTAAGAATATACCACTAAAAAAAGGTTTAAAAAATTGTTGTATAATCTCTGTAGAAAAGCCAAAATCTTTTAAATAGGTTAAGGTGGTTTTTTCTTTCTGTGAAAAAATTTCGTGAATACTCTTCTTTTTTAAAATCGAATTTAGTTTTAGAATCTTCAATTTATCAGAAAGACTTCCAATATTTGCCAAAAGTGTTGGAATTAGTAGTGATAAATCCCGAGTAGGATCACCTATTACTTTTTTCTTTCCTTTACTAAAAATGACTGCTCCCGGCAAGAATTTTTGTAGAGAAAGTGTTTTGAAATCTAAAAATTTTTGAGCTGCGGGATAAGCTGTTAATAATACCTGAAATCCATGATCCAATTGGTATTCTTCGATATAATCGGTTTTTACTCTTCCTCCTGCACCGCTGGTGGATTCTAAGATAACCGGATGATATCCAGATTCTTCTAGTACTCTTGCTGCAATCAAGCCGCTAATACCAGCTCCAATAATATGAATTTTATAATCTGCTTTGTTCATAGCTCTTTATTTCAAGATGTAATTTGTAAGATACGTTTACTTTCAATAGTAATTTCTGATCCTTCTGCTAACATTACGGAGTCAGGTTTTTTAGTATCCAAAAAGGAAAAATCTGTACCATAAATCAATCCAAAATCTACATTAATATTATAATCTAAAATCTCTAATACATTCCACCTGGGATGTGTAACTTGATATTCATTGGTTTTTTGACTATTAATTTTGGCATAACCCCAATAGTGTTCTGTAATAAATTCGGTTATTGAATCTTTTTCTATTGGTTTCGAATCATATCCAGTCTCTACCTCCAGGCTTTGCCATTTTCCTTTCTTCTTCCATTCGTATCGAAATAGCTTGCTGCTTTCTTGATTTTTCCATAGATGTTGCATAGGTAATGTTTCATATTTTTCTTTATAAACAGTATTTGCTACCCATGATAATGCAGGTTTCGGTACAATTTCTTTGACAAAAACTACTCCACGCTTCAAAACCTTGTTTTCATAACGTTTTACATAGAAACGCAAATTAACTTCTTCAAAATTTTTATGAAAAGGAATACTAAAACCTAATAACTTTACATTTTTGAACATAAATCCAATCAAACTCACATAGCATTTGCTCTGCCATAGGTCGAGTTCTGTTCCATAAGGAACATATTTTTCGAGTACCTTAGGGTCTATTTCATAATTTGCAAAAGCGAGGTTTCGCCATTCTGCGGTTAAAAAACTCATAATATGAGATAAAGATTTAAGAAAAAATAAAATCCGAACATAATTTTGTTTAATGTTTAACATACTTCCTTAAACAAAAATACTATTTTTACACAAATAAAATTAATTACTTGTTTAATTTATTTAGTGAATTTAGAGATACATTATTTATAAAAACTATCTCATAGCAAATAGGAATATGACTAAAACAGTAACTCAAAAAAAAACCGCAATAGTTCGAAGAGAACATTTTAATGCAGCACACAGACTTCATAATCCTAATTGGAGCGATGAAAAAAATAAAAAAATATTTGGTAAGTGTAACAATCCAAATTATCATGGACATAACTATGAGCTTGAAGTAAAAATTATAGGATACTGTGATCCAGAGACAGGGTATGTGATTGATACCAAAATACTTTCAGATACAATAAAAGAACATGTTACAGAAAAATTTGATCATAAAAACCTAAATCTAGAAGTACCAGAATTTAAAAGTTTAAATCCAACGGCTGAAAATATAGCAAGGGTAATTTATGAAATATTGGTTTCAAAAGTAGATTCAAATTTAGAAGTAAAAATAACTTTATATGAAACACCAAGGAATTATGTCGAATATCCTTTTTAAATTGACAAGTCTAAAATAGTGGGCCAACATTATAAAACATATAGGTCAAACTTGTTTCTAGTTGAATCTACAGAATTTAACTTAATTTTTATTAAAAAAGTTCATCCAAATAAATTAACTAAGTGTATATAAATTTAAAAATTAAAATTATGAAAAAAATTGTATTAACATCATTCGCTTTAGTAGGCTTATTAATCAGCACATCCTGTGGAAACAACAAAAAGGAAGCTGAAAAAGTTGAAGTTGAAAAAGAACAGGTTACTCCAACCGAAACTGAAAGTACAGAAAAGGAAACTTCTGAGTCATCTACTATTGTAGCGATAGCAGCGGCAAACGAGAATTTCACCACATTGGTAGCCGCTGTAAAAGCTGCTGATCTGGTTGAGACTCTTAATAGTGCAGGGCCATTCACAGTATTTGCACCATTAAATGATGCTTTTGGTAAACTACCAGAAGGTACTTTGGATGGTTTGCTTAAACCAGAAAGTAAAGAGACTCTTACCTCCATTTTGACTTACCATGTAGTATCTGGAGAATTTAAAGCTGCAGACGTGGTAAAAGCTATTAATGATAACAATGGTAGTTTTGTTATTACTACCGTACAAGGTGGAAATTTAACGGCTTCATTAGATGGAGATAGCGTAATTCTTACAGATAGTAAAGGGAATAAATCCAAAGTAGTTTTAACAGATGTAGATGCTTCTAACGGAGTAATTCATGCTATCGATACTGTTGTAATGCCCTAAGCTAAATTAAACTTATTCTGTTTTGATGAATACAAACCGTCGCCCAGTCTTAGGAAGCGACGGTTTTCTATACCATGCTAATTTAATTTTAGATGAAAATCTAGTATTTCACGAAGTTGATTTTTATAGTTATTTGAACAAATTTTAAGTAGTTCATTTTTTAAGAAATTATTTAGCTATTGCGGTTTTGTCCATTACTCTCTATTATAACTTATGAAATTTTCATCATAAACGCATCTGCTTGCACACTACTTTGAAAAGGTATATTTATCTTCTTTATAATTTTAGTCTAAAGCAATCATACAAGCTTCTTTGGTTTCTTTTTCCTTAATTTATGTTTTTAATTTACGTGCCGAAGTAGACGACATTTGTAAAACCGTCATACTTTATTAAATTTAAGAAACCTTTTCAGCGTAAGAAGTGGGTTGTATCCCACCTCCGTATTTGTGGGCAAGTACTTTTGTGAATTCTGCCCCAAAAAATAAAATTAAACTGGAATAAGAGACCCACAACAATATTAGGATCACTGATCCTGCAGCTCCAAATGTAGATCCAGGATTTGTTGTTCCGAAATATACTCCTAAGGCCGATTTTCCTATGCTAAATAAAATAGTGGTTACAAAAGCACCGAGCCAAACATCTTTCCATTTCATTTTTACATCAGGTAATACTTTAAATATCAATGCAAATAACACCGTAGATAGTATTAATGATAAGATAAAGTTGATGATTTGAATCACGTAAATAATAATATTAGGAAAACGTGCTCCGATCCAATCTGTAGTAGCAGTAATTAGAGCAGTTAAAACTAAAGAGGTCAATAACAAAAGGCCGATCATGAGAATTAATCCTAAAGAGAAAATTCGGTCTTTGATCATTTTTAGGATTTCACTTTTAGGTTTTGGCTTTACCCTCCAAATGGCGTTTAAAGATTTTTGTAGCGCGATAAACATTCCGGTTGCCCCATACAATAGAGTTATCACACCAATAATAATAATCAAAGTGGATTGTTCCTGATCAATAGCATTTTCCAGCATCACTTCAACCGTTTTGGCAGCATCAAAACCCAGAACATCAGATATTTCTCTTATAATTTTACCCTTTACTTCTTTTTTTTCATAAAATAAACCTGTAGTTTGAATAATAATAATTAGTAATGCAGGAAAAGAAAATAAGGCATAATAACTCACAGCAGCACTCATTTGGAAGGGTTCATTGGCAATCCAGTTTTTATATGTAGTGGCAAGCATTTTTAAAAATGACTTAATAGAAACCGTTGTAAATTTCATATAATTTCGATAAGATTAGTCAATAAGTTCTTTTAATATAGTTCCTGTTGTCTCGTTAGGTAACGCAATATCTAATAGTGTAGCAATGGTAGGAGCAATATCAGATACTGTTGTTCTTTTGATCGTTGTACCTTCTTTAATTCTAGAACCATAAAACAATAATGGAACATGAGTATCATATTGATATCCACTACCGTGGGTAGAACCTGTTTTAGAATATGCTATTACCGAGGGATTTAATGTATAACAAACATCTCCACTTCGTTTGAAATTGAATCCCTTGCTAATTCTAGCCCCGATTCCTGAATTGATATTTGAGTTTTCTAACTGAAAACGAGTGTATACCTTGTCTACTTGTTTTGTTTTTATAAGATACTGGGCTATTTCATTTTGAACTTCCTCAAAATCAATGTTGTTATTATTGATTAAATTATGATTTAAAAATACTTGGTTATTAGATATGTTTTCAATAATGCTGTCTTTTTTATAGAGAGATCTAATATGATTTTTTAATGCTAACTGTACAGAGGCTTCCTTAAAATAGCCGGATGGGATTTTTACTGATGTTAAAAATTGAGGTACATGTGTAGCTCCGTGATCTGAGGTTAAGAATACCAGGTATTTATTTTTTCCCACAGACAAATCTAAAGCATTTAAGAGTCGCTCAAGGTCCAGGTCTAAGCGTATATATGTATCTTCAATTTCTTTAGAATTTACCCCAAAATTGTGACCTATATAATCTGTACTTGAACAACTAATTGTTAAAAAGTCAGTATTATCATCTTTACCTAATTGTTCTTCTATAATTGCTTTTAGGGCGAAATCTACCGTTAAACTATTTCCAAATGGAGTCTGTTTAAGAATATCATATTCTCCATTAAATTCTTTTAACTGTTTAAGTTTATAAGGAAATGTTGGTTTTTCTTTTCCTTTAAAACCTCTTTCATATTGGCTATTGTCAGGCCCGCTTTCTAAATAAGAATTTATATCGTAAAGGGTATTCCAATCTTTAAAATAGCTGTCAATAGTATTCGACTCATTAAAGGCCATTACCCATTTGGGTAATTTATCCATATAATACGATGACGAAATCCAATTCCCTTGACTTTGACCTCTAAACCAATATGCAGCATTAGCAGTATGACCTCCAGATAAAATTGCACCTCTGTCCTTAAGAGCGATACTAATCGTTTTTCCTCTCATTTGTGTATGCAAGCGATTTTGATCTGTAATTGTAGTAGCTTTAAGATGTACCGGTGACATACTACCATCTAAGCTGCTTGTACCGACCGGAGAAACATTAGCATCTGCCACACAGTATATTTTTTGCTTTTTTATTTTGTCATACCAAATATTTCCTAAGATTCCGTGATTTTGCGGAGTAGTTCCTGTAAAAATCGAGGCGTGTCCAGGGGCTGTGGTCGTTGGGATGTAATTGAAATGATGATTTTTAAAAGAAAACCCTTTATTGATCATTCTTTTAAAGCCACCTTCGCCAAATTTATTATAAAACCTAGTAAGATAATCATAGCGCATTTGATCCACCACTATACCAACTACAAGTTTAGGCTTTGTTTTTTCACTGCTTTTATTTTTGTCTTGAGCATTTGCTAGTGAAAAGCTTAGTAGTAAAAGGATGATTATTCTGTAAGGCATAAATTCAAGTCTATTAAGAACCATAAAGTACTTAAAAAGTATGTAATTTCAGAATGATTTTATCGATACAGGTAAAACTTCTTGGGATAATGTCATATTTCGGTTGTATTAATACGAATATTTGTACTTTAGAAAAAATACGTTCTAATCATAGGCAATGAGATTTATAAAATATTTTCTAATGGCATGCTTGTTTTCTCTTTCATGTCAGTCACAATCACAATCTCAAACAATTACCATAACTCCAAAGGAAGAGTTTTATGGAATTGATCAAGAGCATAAAATAATCGTATGGAATTTTAAGATAGAGGACTCTATAAAGTCTAATTCAGGTACTTTAAAGATTACTTTTGGCAAAGACTATACATTCTCGATAGCAGCACGCGAGTTATCGTACACCAAAAGTTATGATTTAATGCATAATGATACGATTTTCAAGGTATATAATTCAAAATTGCCGTTAATCAAAATAGTCACTACTCTTCCTGTAAAAGATGATCCAAAAGTCTCTTCACAATTTACATTTGCACATTATGATAGTACGAAGAAGGCAATTGCTGGTATTGAATATAGAGGAAATATTTCGTTGAAATTTCCCAAAAAATCTTATGATTTAGAATTCTGGAAGAACCCAGAAGAAGAAACATCAATTGATATCAAATTTGACGATTTGAGGGAGGATGACGATTGGATTTTAGATGGATTATACAACGAACCTCTTCGTTTACGATCTTATTTTTGTAGTAAATTATGGTTATCAATTCATAAACCTTATTATCTCGACCAAGAAAAGGATGCCAAAAGTGGTATTGATGTATTGTTTGCTGAAGTTTTTATAGATTCAAAATATATAGGGATCCATGCTCTAACCGAACAAGTAGATCGAAAACTGCTACAACTCAAAAAATACAAAAAAGGTGAAGTAAGGGGAGAATTGTTTAAGGCGGGTAGCTATGATGGAGCTCCATCATATAAGAAAGTGCCCAAGTACAAAAACTTATTTCCTCATTGGGCCGGGTATGAAATGGAATATCCACTAATAAACTATAAATCTCACTGGCAAGATGTCTATCGATTTACAAAATTTGTAATCAAATCCAAAGATCAGCTGTTTAAAAAGAAGGTTTCAAAAAAGTTTTATTTGGATAATGCTATCGATTATTTTCTTTTTATCAATCTCGTTAGGGCTACCGATAATTTAGGTAAGAATTTCTATGTGGCAAGGTATGATAAACATACACCATATTTTAATATACCCTGGGATCTGGATGGGGTTTTAGGGACTATTCAAGATGGGAAAAGGATTCCAACAACAGATGATATTTTAAGCAATGGATTATTTGATCGTTTAATAGAAATCAATCCTGATAATTACCGTCAAAGACTGAAAAATCGTTGGTTCACGCTTCGAAAAAAAGAATTTAGTAATGAATCTTTATTTAGAAGTATACAACAGACTTATAATGACTTTGAAAATAATAAAGTTTACGAGAGAGAAACTTTGGTTTGGCCATCAGAAATATCGTTACTAGATCATAAGAATTACATCGAGTCTTGGTTAAGCAATCGCCTTCAGTTTTTGGATACTTATTTTAAGAACTATTGAGTGAATAGGGCGTTGTAAAGAATGGTGATGTGCTTTTTAAGCAAAAAAATGAACTGTATCAATCAAAAGAGTTATCCTTTCTATCATATGCATTAACATCTCATCGCGTGGTGATCTATATTGCTAGAGGTAAAATGCAATATGTATCACTTTTCAAAACTTTTTTCAATATTAGCCTCTCTTTAGGGGCTTTAAATTACGTTATGGCTATTTCTGAGAGCATTCATCTTAAAAACAAAATAATACCACAGGTTATTGTAAACGAAGCAGGCACTGCTTTGTCTCATTATCCCGAGCTTGAAGAAGTAGCTATCGAATTTAAGTTTAAACCTTCCCTGAAGAAGTCTTTCATGAAAGCACAACCTAAATTCTCTACACTTTTTAAACCTAAGAAAAAGAGAAGCTACGTGATTTTGATGAGTGAAACCTTCAAAATTGATGGTTTGGAACTGCAGATTAAAGATATTCCAGAGAACGTAATGATTGGATGGCTGGGACACGAATTGGGACATATCATGGATTATCATAGAAGAAATAGTTTAAACCTAATTCTGTTTGGATTACGATATTCAATCTCTCAAAATTTTATTAGAGAAGCAGAGCGTGTTGCAGATACTTATGCCGTAACGCACTCGATGAAAGATTATATTTTGGACACAAAGAAATTTATTTTGAATAATAGTTCTTTATCAGAAAAATATAAAGCCAGAATTCGGCGATTATATCTATCTCCGGATGAAATTCTGCTTTTGGTTAAAGAACAAGAGACGAAATAATTTAAATTCGGAAAATACACAACTAACCGATCGATATTAACTAAAAAAGGACTAGAATGAAAGCTGTACTGGAAAAAGCTGAAGATTATATATTCGAACTCTTCAAAAACAAATTACCCAAGACCTATTTGTATCATAATTTCTTACATACGCAGCGGGTGGTAGAAAGCGTACAAGAGATTATTGAGAAATCAGATATTAATGATGAGGACTCTGAAATTTTACAACTTGCAGCTTGGTTTCATGATGCTGGCTACATCAATGGATCAGAAAATCATGAAAAAGAAAGTGCTAAAATTGCGAGACAATTTCTATCAGAAGAAGGAGTGCATAAAGAAAAAGTAGAAAAAATAGAAAACTGCATTCTGGCCACAAAATTTGGTAAAAAACCAAACAATTTTCTCGAAGAAATAATTAAAGATGCAGACAGTTCACACCTTGCTAAAGATTATTTTACAGAGGTAAGTGAGCTTCTACATCAAGAATTAGTTCTTCACGGTAAAGAAGAACAAACAGGAAGAGAATGGAGGGCCGAAAATGTAAAATTATTCTCTGAGCAGCACCAATACTATACCCGATATGCTGTAGAGAATTGGGAGCCAGAAAAAAATAAAAACCTACTTAGTTTATTAAAAAAGCAAAAAAAGAACAAAAAGAAACAAAAAAAAGAGGTAGTTAAAGCAAAGCTTAAAGCAAAATATAAAAATGAAAGTCCAGAAAGAGGGATTCAAACTTTATTCAGGGTAACATTAAGAAATCATATCAAGCTAAGTGATATTGCAGATACAAAGGCGAATATTTTACTTTCTGTGAATGCCATTATTATTTCACTGGCATTGGCTAATTTAATTCCAAAGTTAGATGCACCTTCAAATAGACATTTGATGATACCAAGTTTGGTATTGGTATTGTTTAGCGTGGCAGCGATTATTCTTTCTATTATGTCTACACAGCCAAATGTCACCGGAGGAGAATTCACAAAAGATCAAGTGAGAAAACGAAAGGTTAATTTATTGTTTTTTGGAAACTTTTTTAAAATGCCTTACGAAAAATATCAAGAAGCTATTGATGCGGTCATTAGTGACAAAGACTATGTGTACACGATGTTAACAAAAGACCTTTATCTTCTTGGTGTGGTACTTAAAAGAAAATATAAATTACTGAAGATCACATACATAGTGTTTACTGTGGGAATTATACTTTCAGTTATTGCATTTATTTTTGCATTTGCTAATGTAGAACTTGCAGAAAAGGTAGCAGAACCAATCATTTCAAAATAAAGGAAATTACTATGGCAATTATTGGATCATTAATAAAAGGAGCATTAGAGTTGAAAGGGGCTTTGTCCTCGGAGCCCAATCATTTGGAGGCGCAACAAAAAGTGCTTGAAGAACTACTAAAAACAGCGTCAGATACTGATTTTGGTAAGAAATATCTTTTTGAGTTTATTCTTCAATCAGATGATGTTCAAAAAAACTTTGCGCAAGAAGTGCCTTATTTTGATTATCACCAATTATATGAACAATGGTGGCATAAGGTAATTGATGGTCAAGAAAATGTTACCTGGCCGGGGAATCCAGATTATTTTGCATTAAGTTCTGGTACAACAGGTACTAAAAGCAAACGTATTCCTGTGACCAACGAAATGATAGAAGCTATTCGAAAAGCAGGAATCAAACAAGTTGAAGCATTATCCAATTTTGATTTATCTTCAGAATTTTTCGAAAAAGAAATTATGATGTTGGGTAGCTCTACAGATTTACAAGAAAAAGATGGCCATCTCGAAGGAGAAATTAGTGGAATTAGCGCTAGTAACATTCCATTTTGGTTTGAGGGATACTATAAACCAGGAAAAGAGATTGCCAAGATCGACGATTGGGATAAACGTGTACAACGAATTGCTGAAAAAGCAAAAAACTGGGATATAGGGGCACTAAGTGGCATCCCATCCTGGATGGAGCTGATGCTCCAGAAAGTAATAGAGCATCATAAAGTTGATACCATACACGATATTTGGCCTAATTTGCAAGTATATACTTCAGGGGGTGTAGCTTTTGCTCCTTATGAAAAGAGTTTCAATAATCTGCTAAGTCAACCAATTACTGTTATTGATACTTATCTGGCTTCTGAAGGTTTTATAGCCTATCAGGAACGACCAGAAACTGATGCGATGAAACTCATCACAGACAACGGCATCTATTTCGAGTTTGTTCCTTTTAAGCCAGATTACATCAATCAAGACGGTTCTTTAAAACAAGATGCTCCTTCTATCACACTAGCCGATGTCGAAACAGATCAAGATTATGTGCTATTAATTAGTACGGTTTCTGGCGCATGGAGATATATTATTGGCGATACTATAGAATTTACAGATGTAGAACGAGCAGAAATTAGAATAACAGGAAGAACTAAATTCTTTCTTAATGTAGTGGGTTCACAATTATCAGTAAATAAGATGAATGCAGCACTGCGGGAAATAGAACAAAAATTTGATATAGAGATTCCTGAGTTTACGCTTGCTGCTACTCGTATCAATGATGAGTTTCATCATCACTGGTATTTAGGTACAGAAACTTCGATTGAAAACGAGAGATTGTCTGAAGCCCTTGATGAGGTGCTTAAAGAAGCTAATAAAAATTACAAAGTTGCACGAAACAAGGCCTTAAAAGGTGTTCGGGTGACAACGGTACCATCTTCAATTTTTTCTGAATGGAGCGGGGCACAAAAGAAAAAAGGAGGACAAGTAAAAATGGAACGTGTCATGTCTGAAGAAAAGTTTACCGAGTGGGAAGCTTTTGTTTCTCAAAGTGTTTCCAACTAAAATTATTTCTATGAATTACAAATATATTACCTTACTTATACTTACTCTTCTACTGTCAAATTGTGCACTTTATGAACCAAAATACAGAGAACCCTTTGATGAGTCTATCGTACCCAAGGGCAAAGAAATTGAAAAAACTTTTTATTTAATTGGAGATGCCGGTTACGCACAAGCTGGTCAAAGTACTCCTGCTTTATTGGCACTAGAGAAATACCTTGAAAATCATAAACAAAAAGGAAATTATACCATCTTTTTGGGAGACAACATTTATCCGGATGGTATGCCAGAAGAGGGAGAAAAAGATAGAAAAATAGCTGAGCATAGATTGGATGCTCAAATCGATGCTGTCAAAAATTTTGACGGTCAGGTTTATTTTATACCGGGTAATCACGACTGGTATAACGAGGGTTTAAAAGGTTTAGAACGGGAAGAGAAATATTTTGAGGAGAAGCTCAAAGACAAGAAAGTGTTCAGACCCTCAAAAGGATGTGCACTAGAAAGCATTGCGATAACAGACAATATTCAATTAATTATTTTAGATTCACAGTGGTATCTCGAAGACTGGGATAAGCACCCTACAATCAATGATAATTGCCCCGAGATCAAAACCAGAGAGGCAATGTTTCTTGAGATAGAGAGTGAGTTGAAAAAAAATCAGGATAAAACCATTTTATTTACACTACATCACCCTTTATATACTAATGGTGTTCATGGTGGTAAATACGCGCCAGTAAAACACTTATATCCTTCCCAGAAGAAACTACCGCTACCCATATTAGGATCATTAGCAATGCAAATTCGAACCGCAGGTGGTGTTTCTACCCAAGATAATCAGAATAAGCAATATAAATCATTAGTTCAAAGATTATCAACCATTGCTAAGGGAGCAAACCGTGTTATTTTCGCTTCGGGCCATGAGCATTCGATACAATACATAGAGCATGAGGGAGTTAAACAAATTGTCTCAGGAGCAGGAGCTAAAAACTCATATGCTACACTAAGTAATGACGGGCTTTTTGCATATGGCGGACAGGGATTCGTAAGATTAGATATTTATAAAGACGGCTCCTCCTGGGCTTCGTATTATGGAAGTAAAAATAACGAACCCAACCTACTTTACAGAAAAGAAATTTATAAAGAAATATCAACATACGATCTTTCATCCATTCCAGAAGTTACGCAACAAATTGTTCAAGCTTCGGTATATGAAGAAGAAGATACCGATAGAACGGGATTTTATGAGAGTATTTGGGGGGATCACTACCGCGATTTGTACGGAAAGAAAATTCAAGCCAAAGTCGCTATATTAGATACATTATATGGAGGATTGGAAGTTGTAAGGAAAGGAGGGGGTCATCAAACCAGATCTTTAAGATTACAAGACAAACAAGGCAAACAATATAATATGAGAGCTCTTAAGAAGAGTGGAGTTAAATTTTTGCAGTCTACGGTTTTTCGCAATAATTATGTCGAGGAGTCTCTTGAAGATACTGTTTCAGAAGATATTTTGCTGGATTTTTACACAGCAAGCCATCCCTACATTTTTAAAGTTATTCCCGAATTATCCGATGCAGTTGATGTTTTTCACACCAATCCTGAGGTATATTATGTTCCAAAACAAAAGGCTCTGGGGAAATATAATGTTGATCATGGGGGAGAATTGTATATGATTGAAGAGCGTCCAGAAGAAAACCATAAAGATTTGGCTTCATTTGGTAAACCCGACGACATAGAAAGTACTTCTGATGTTTATGAGCGTTTACGAAGAGATGAAAAATATAAAATTGATGAATCTGCATATATCAGGGCAAGAGTTTTTGATATGTTGATCGGCGATTGGGACCGTCATCAAGATCAATGGAGATGGGCAGAATATGAATTAGAAAACGGAGATCACATTTTCAAACCTATTCCCCGCGATCGGGATCAGGCATTTTCTAATTTTGATGGAGGGTTTTTAGGAACTTTAAGAGGATTAATGGGATTTGCAAATCAATTTCAGGTCTATGATGAAGAACTTAAGGATGTAAAATGGATTAACGCCTCTGCTACCAGATTAGATCGTACATTGATTAGAAACAGTGGGAGAGAGGAATGGCTTAGACAAGCAAAATATATTCAGGATAATCTTACGGATACAGCAATCGAAAATGCTTTTGAAAATATTCCTCCTGAAGCTAAAGGCGAAGATCTCAATAATATCAAGAAAAACTTAAAAGGGAGACGCCAAAATATTGTAGATATCGCAGATAGATATTATGATTATCTTACAAGCTTGTCCATAGTTACAGGTACCGATAAGGATGATTTTTTTGATATACAGCGAATGAAAGATGGAAAAACCAGAATAGTTGTTTCGAGAATAAAAGATGGAAAAAAGGGAACCGTCGTAAGCGACAAAACATTTAATAAGCAGGAAACTAAAGAAATCTGGATCTACGGCTTAGACGATGACGATGTCTTTGAGTCTACTGGAAAAGGAGATAACCCAATTCGAATCAATATTATTGGTGGACAAAATAATGACATCTACCGATTTAATCAAGGAAGAAAGATTGCTGTTTACGACCATAAAAGTAAACCCAATACTGTCGAGAAAAAGGGTCGAGCCAAAATTCGATTTACAGACAATTATCAGATTAATAACTTCGATAAAAACGAAGATGTATTAACTGCTTCGTCTGTATTGCCGGTTATAGGTTTTAATCCAGATGATGGTATAAGAATAGGCCCAATGGCAGTTTACACCATAAATGGTTTTCATCGAAATCCTTTTTCTTCTAGTCACGCTTTTTCAGGTGGTTATTATTTTGCAACTCAAGGTTTTGATCTTGGCTATCGTGGAGAATTTGCAGGTATACTGGGCGATTACAATTTATTAGTGGGTGCAAAGTACACGAGTCCTAATTTTGCGGTTAACTTTTTTGGGTTCGGAAACGAAACTGAAAATAATCAAGATGAGCTGGATTTTGATTATAATCGTGTAAAATTAAGCACGTATAGTGCTTCTTTAGGAGCAGTTAAAAATGGTCGTTTAGGAAGCTATTTTGAATATAAAGGAACCGTAGAAGGTATAAGAGTAGACGACACACCAGATCGCTTTATTACTATCGAGGCAAACTTACAAGATCCTGAGGCATTCGATCGAAAGTGGTTTGCAGGCTTGGATGGAACCTATCGATATGAAAGTTATGACGTGGTAGTTAATCCCACTAGTGGTATGAAATTTGAAATCAATGTGGGTGGACGAATGAATCTCGAGAATAGCGAAAGAACTTTTGGATACATCAAACCACACCTGGGTTTTTATAATGCCCTAACCAATAATCGTAAACTCGTATTGAAAACTGCTGCACAAGGTCAGTTCAATATTGGCGAGAATTATGAGTTTTATCAGGCTGCACAGTTGGGAGATGATAACTTGCTAAGGGGGTATAGAACAGAACGTTTTTCAGGACAATCCTCTTTGGCCGGAAGTGCAGATATTCGATACAGTTTTGAACAATTTAAAACTCGAATTTTACCATTGCAAATTGGAATATTTGCCGGGGCAGACACTGGAAGAGTTTGGCTAGCTGATAATGACACATCAGATAAATGGAATAGTGATTACGGTGGCGGCTTCTGGATAAACAGCGCTGATGCCATGAGTGGAACCTTTAATCTCTTTGCGGGTGATGATGGAGCCAGATTCTCATTTTCTTTTGCATTTAAATTCTAAATACAATTCATGGATACTAAATATATTCTACTTTTTGCTTTTTCTTGTTTTGTTATGGCGATGCAATCTCAGGTGTCTGATCTTGCCAGATTAGAATATACTTATTTTCCACAACGTAGTAGCGATAATTCTTTCAGGAGATTGAGAGTTTTTGCAAAATATCCAATAAGGTTGAATGATAAAGGGAGTTACCTGGTCCCAGGAATTGAATACAGAAATGTAAATTTTATTTATAGAGATGCAACGTTTTTTGAAACGAATGACTTAGAGCGTTTTAGTTCATTTACCGGAAGTCTGATTTATACGTTTAAAATGAACAATGATTGGCGTTTTGTAGCACAAACAGGGGTTATTGTTGCTTCTAATTTTGAAGGAGATGGAATTAATGCTGATGACACAATACTTACGGGAGCGTTATTATTTCTAAAAGATAAAACTGATGAAACAGTCCCAAAACCATGGCGATTAATTTTTGGAGTACGCTATTCTACAACTGCCGGAAGACCTTTTCCGCTACCTTTTATCAATTACTATCGGGAATTTCGCCCTAATTGGTCATACGTGATAGGGGTTCCAAAAACTAATATCAAGTATACTTTCAAAGAGAAAAACGTTATTCAAGGTTTCATGACGTTAGATGGTTTTTTTGCTAATATTCAAAACAATAAAAATTTTACCGACCCACAAACGGCAGAAGAGAGAACTGCAAACAATATTTCTATGACGATAGTACTTGCAGGATTGGGCTATGAACGATATCTCACAAATCATTTAGTAGTATATTCCTATGCAGGGTTTACAGTAGTAAATGATATACGTTTACGAAACAATGATCAGGAAGATGTATTGACCATAAATGATCAAAATAGCCTGTACATTCGCGCAGGGATAAAACTCAAAATATAGAAGAAATTATTTTTATATTTCAAATATACACAAGAAGAATTATTAAAATCATGTGTTACTCTACATTTGGCAATTTTGAACTTTTGTATGCTCCCGCAACACCTAACAATGATAAAGCCAGTATCACTCCTTCAACAGATACTATAGAAGCTAATGCACTAATTCCCCCGGTGATTAGCAGTATAATTCCAATTAAGGTATTACTTACCGCAACATAATCGGTTCTTTTGTTACCACCTGCCATATCCAGTATGTACGTTTTGCGTCCCAATCTTACTCCGTTATGAGCAATACCTAAAACAAAAAAAGCAATTGGATAAAGCCAATATTGTTGTCTTAAAACAGGAAAAAAACTTATGATTAAAAATATTAAAATTCCTAATACCGACGTAATAATTGCACCAATAGACATTACTTTTTTACTTGAAACATCTGCCATTCTACCCCAAATTGGCGCGCTAACTATAGACGCAATACCATTGGCAAGGATAAAGAGTCCCAGTAGATAACTTTCTTTACCTAAGTAGGTTTGAGCTAGCAAAACATAAAAAGGAGCGGTTAACGCAGAGCATAATAGCAAAGATCTTGAGATGATAAAATTTCTAAAATTAGGATCAGTTTTAAGAATACTTATTTTGGCAATAGCTTCACTAAGACCATTTTGACCACCAGAGGTTTCTCCAGGAAATTCTTTGATATTTGCATAGACAATAGCCGAGATAAGCCACATACATCCAGCAAAAAAGATAATACTGCTATAAAACTCTATATTTTGCTCTTGCTTCGATTTGTAAATCATGAACAACCCTGCAAAAAGCACTAATATTCCGGATACAGCAACAGTGTATCCTTTGAGTTTACCCCTTCTCGTTTTAGGTATAGTTTTACCCAGCACATCTTTTGAGGATATAGAACAAAGACCTCTGGATAGGCTAAATACTATTAATAAGATAATGATTAACCAACCCGCTTTTGAACCATCAAAATTCATTGCAACAACTCCTATTGCCGAAATAGACAAAAATTGGAGAAGTGATCCTAATACCCAAACCCACTTTCTAATTTCTTTTTTTCGGATATAGCTGGATATAATTATCTGCGGTAGCATAGATCCAGATTCTCTTATAGGTACTATAAAGCTTATAAGGTATACGGGAGCCTGCACATAACTCATTACCCATGCAAGTACAGTCTTTGGATTGCTAAGCGTGTCTCCCAATTTTGTAAAGATGTTACTCAACAGAATTAAGAAATAGTTTTTAGGAGTGTACCTACAAGCATTCTCGTCGATATCTTTGCAGATACGGGCATCTTCCTCTTCATTAATAAAATCGTATAGTCTTTCAATAGTATTCATGCTTTAATTTATGGGTTATCTACTTTTTAACTCAGAATGATCGTAAGATATAATTTTCTAAAATTTTATTTTCTATAATATTGAATAATTAAAGGCCTACTATGTACTAGTAGGCCTTCTATTCATCAATGCTTTTTTGAATATTATTCTTTAGAACATAAATCCAACACCAGCTGAAAATGTCGAATTATGTGCATCAGAATCTTCCACCACCTCTGATACTCCGTACGTATATCTCGCCTGGATAAAAAATCCTCCAGTTAATTTAAACTCTGCCCCGGCAGCTAGCTGAAAATCAAAGTCCTTAATAGAGTCGGTGTCAAAATCCCCACCATCTCCTGTAGGATCGGTATCTATTTCTTCATTGATTTTAAAACCAAACTGAGGGCCTGCGTGGATATTTAAACCGTCAATCAAGTAAATTTTTGCTAAAAGTGGTACTTGGATGTAATCAATCTGGAATTCTGCTTCAGGGGTAACAATGACACCTGCAAAAGTAGTCTCTTCAATATCAAATCCTTGTCCAGAGTAAAATACTTCGCCCTGTAGCGCGAATTTCTCTGTTACAAATGTCTCTGCCACAAGTCCTGCGTAAAAGCTGGTTCGCGAATTTGGATCTTCAAAATCATCTCCTGTAATTGTAGCGAAATTAACCCCTGCTCGTGCTCCAAACTGAAATCTGTTTTCCACTTCTTGTGCAAATGATACTACACCGCATAAAAGAAAAGTAAATAATAAGGCTGTTTTTTTCATCATTGTATGTTTTTGTTTATAATTTTTGTTTGATCAAAATTATATCGAACTCATAGTAATGATTGACCCAAAAAACCCCGTTTTTAACTCATTAAGTAGTAGTCTTAAGGTTTAACAAAATTTAAGAAATATAATTCTAGAAGTTGTTTTTGATGGATAAGAGTATGTATAACTTTTTTTGAGAAAAGACATGAATTGCTTAAACTATCAAGATTCAGGGTACTTACCTTAATCATGTTTTTCATTTGAACTCAAAAAAGTTTAGATACGATTCCTGATCATGGTATATTAGTTAAGATGTATATCATAACAAAGGGCTAAAGAATCTTGCAATACCTTCAGACAACTTCTGTCTTAAGGGGCGATTTTTATAAGTTTCATAATCAAGAAGTATACTTTCTTTACAATCTTTAATAAAATCTTCACAAATACTTTCTGTAACTTCTTTATCGTAAATTAAAGCATTGGTTTCAAAATTGTGCTCAAAACTTCTGTGATCGAAATTTCCGGATCCAACAGAAGCGATTTCACCATCCATAACGATGACTTTACTATGTAGAAAATCATTTTTCTGTTGATAGATTTCTATTCCTAAGAACAATAATTCTTGAAAAAATGAAAGCATACTATGTTTTGCCAGCCAAGAATCTGATTTTTTAGGGACTAACAACTTAATTTGTACACCGCTTAATGCAGCTATTCTGAGTGCTTCCAGCATCGCGCTATTTGGAATGAAGTATGGATTAGAAATATAAATATACTCTTCGGCCAAATTAATCATTTTAATGTACTGTTGCATAATAGAAGGATGATCGGCATCAGGTCCTCCAGCCACTATTTGTACTGCAACATCACCTTGTTTTTCAATATCTGGAAGGTACTTGTCTTTTAATAATAATTCCTGATCGCTGGCAAAATAATAATCTTTAATAAAAACGCGATGTAGACTATCTACTGCCGGACCCTTCAGGTATACATGAGTATCATCCCATATACCGAGTTCTGAATCAGATTTAATATACTTATCAGAAATATTAACACCACCAGTAAAACCAACTTTACCATCGATTACTATAATTTTTCTATGGTTGCGATAATTTAAAGTAAATAAAAAGCTGCCAAAATGAAGTGGCATTATGGGGTATACTTTTGCTCCAATATCTCGAAATTTCTTCTTCGCTTTTTTTCGTAATGAGTAGCTTCCTATGGCGTCATAAAGAATTCTTACTTCGACCTTGTTTTCGAGTTTTTCCTTTAATAAGGAATACAGCTTGTTAAACAATTCTCCTTCTTCAAAAATATAGTATTGCAGATGTATAAATTTTTCTGCTTTTTGTAATTCTTCAAAAATAATATCAAAAGTCTCTTTTCCATTATGTAATACTTTGACGTCGTTGGCAGGTTGAGTAGCAAAATTGGAGCTGTTTCGTAATAATTCAGATAATTTTGTGTTTTTTTTATTTTCAAACTCAACCTTTTGTTCTTTAACGAATTGATCTCTGAATTTTTTATCATACAAACGTCTTTTTACAGTTTCTTTAAGCTTGAAAAGTTTGAATCTTCTTCGGTTGATACCAAAAGTGATATATAATAAAATACCAATAAATGGAAATATTAAAACAATGAGCAGCCAGCTCAGCGATTTGGTTGGTCTTGAGCTGTATAATATAATATGTACTATTGCTAAAAGAGTAAGAATTACATAGATACTAATGGTGATGATCATGTCTGCTGTTCTTTATATTGTTTATGATTTTACCGGTAATTTTAAATGAGTCATCATTTATCGGTATCGCATTACGTAAATCGGATATCGTGTTATATTTTTAATAAAATTAAAAATTTAAATACTATGGGAATCATCTCTACCGATAAAAATAAAATTACACTTATATATAATTCAGAAACCTCTTTGGGTAAGCAAACTTATGGTTATGTGAGTGCTTCTAAAAAAGATATTTTGGCAGTTGATACGTCGAAAACTAATATTCCTGGGACCCAGTGGATAGAAATTGCAAATAACTTAGGCATTCAAATTTCTGAATTGGTTAACAAAGAACATCCAAATTTTCAAGAATCCTATAGTGCCAATGTCAAATTGGAAACGAACGATTGGTTAAAAGTTCTAGATAATCACCCAGAGGTTGTCGCAAATCCTATTTTGATTTTAGACGAAAAGTTTTATCAAATTGAAAATCCTTCAGACTTTGTGAAATATATGGACCCTGATAGTGCCGGTGTCTCAAGAAACCCTGCAAAGAAAAAAGAGAAGTGATTTTTTTACTTCTCTTTTTTTTCTGTGATCGTACTCTTCTCTAGATTGGGCTGATTAGGGTTTTTAGTCGGTTTTCCTAAATCTGTGAGAGGTTTTTTTCTTTCTTTTTGTTTAAATTTTCTTTCCATGATTTTGTATTTATTTGAGCTAAAATTATTTAAGTAAATAGTGATGTCATTTATAATTCTTAGTTACCCACAAGGATTAAATATACATACACGCACATAAAGGTAAACAGTGCAGCAAATAAGCATATTGCAGTCTTAAAGACTATTTTGGTGCTAATTTTGTTGGATTGGCTCATATTGAGATGTTTTTTTGGTTCAAAATGATTTGATTGGTTAAGAAAACCAGGTAACCTCATGCCTGTTTACCTGGTTTTTTCCAAAATTTTCTCCTTACTTACTTTTGTTTAATTATCATCTGTTGCATCTTCCACGGCATCTTCCACTTCTTCTGCGCTTTCTTCTACAGCATCTTCTACTTTTTCTCCAGTGCTTTTCTTTTCTCTACAGCTTATGGTGGTAGCCATTATAAGGAGAGCGGTTGCCAATACTAATGTTATTTTTTTCATGGTTTATTAATTTATGGTTAGTTATGCTTTAAATCTTTTCCCGAATATGAGGGATAAAATAAAAAGTACAATAAAAATGAAGAATAAGATTTTTGCAATGCTGGCAGCTCCTGCAGCAATACCACCAAACCCCAAAACTCCAGCTACCAAAGCTAAAACGATAAAGATAATTGTCCAACGTAACATAGTTTGTAATTATTTAGTTATTAAAAAGTCTCTTCTGATTAAGAGTGATTTGATTATCAAATCTTTTCATGATAAATTTCTTTAAATCTACGAAGAGTCCTTAGCTGTATCAAACGTTTTGTTGACTCCTTTGCTTTATTAGAAAATAGGTACTGTAAACTTCCAAAATTAAATGTATCTTTAATACAAGCAACCACCAACAGAGCTTCATGAAAAAGAAAATCGTAATACAAGATCATAACGTAAGTAATATAATTGAAGAGTTTGCAGATAGTCTCGGTGTTGATTATGAAAATTCTAATCATGAATGTTGTGTGCAATTGCCAGAAGAATTTGGTTCGGGATATATGCGTTCTTTTCAATTTGATTTTGGCGTTGGGGTTGTTGAAACTGATTATTTATTGAAAAAAGACTTTTTTTACGAATTAAAGAAGGGGGTGGTTCATCCCTTAAAGATTATTTTTAATAGAGAATCCGGTTTTTATCATAAATTTGAGAATGACCAAGAGTTTCAGGAAATAAGGCGTTTAGAGAACACCATGCTATCCAGTACTCCTAAAAATAATCATATTTTTAAGATTCCGGCACATACTCCTATTTGTATTTTTAGTTTAGAGATTAACAGGAAGAAGTTTGAACAAAAAATAGAATCCTTTCTTCCAAATATGAATGAAGACCTCATTGAATTATTTAGAGATATAAATGGAATCAATCAATTTTTCTATAAGAATTATTATAGTCTCGATGTCGCTAAATTTATTTCTGAATTTACTGAATGCGAACTCACGGGTTTTATGCGGCAAGTTTATCTGGAAGGTAAGGCGTATGAAATTTTAACCCACCAGTTGAAACAATACCTGGATGATTTAAACGAACCAGATAAGCGATTAATTTTGCGCCAAACAACTATTGAAAGTATAGAAGAAGCAGTAACTATTATTAAAGAAGAAATTGAAAGTATAGATAATATCGTAAATCTAGCTAAACGAGTAGGTTTAAATCAAAATACGCTTCAAAACGGATTTAAGCAACTATATGGTACTTCGGTAAATGAATATATCAAGAATTATAGGATAGAAACTGCAAAAAATCTTATGGAATCTTCAGATTTAAATATTACCGAAATCACGTATAGGGTAGGAATCAACTCCAGGAGTTATTTTTCAAAATTATTCAAGAAACGCTTTGGTGTAAATCCAAAACAATATCTTGACCAGGTGAGAAATAGGGAGCAGGATACTCAATCAGCCTAATTGCTTTGAGATCAAAATAATATCTTATTGAGCACCTATAATGATTAGAATTAGTGTAAAATTTTCTTATCTAAACTGACCAAAAGTGTTAGTATATGTTTCAAAATTGTCAATCTGTTTAACGTAAATCTGTTTTTTTTGTACAAAACAAAAAATAGCATATAGATTTTAGTAGCAAAATGCAAAAGATTGAAATAAATAGTGTAGATGGTGCCGAGATTTTAAAGCAATTAAATCGTCATTTAAATGGTGAACTAACACAACGATGGGGAGAACACATCCTAGAGTTTAATAATGAATTAGGAGTTGGGATAGTTCGAACAATAGCCTTTGATTGGGGGGTTTCTCTGGTAGATTATGATGTTAATTTTGTTGAAGATACTAAAATCATTTTCAATATTGAGAATGCAAATCCGGTAGAGTTTATATTTATATCAGAAGGAAAACTTGAATATATTAATGATTCAGAAGAGCGACCACTTACGTTTGAACGATATCAGAATATTATTATATCGACCAAAAAGCTTTCCAAAGAAACTTATGTTTTCCCAAAGGCGGCATCGGTTAAGGTTAATTTTATATATGTATTGCCTAATGAATATGCTAAGAAAAAGAATAATAATTTGTCTTATTTGAGTGAGAGCTTATTTTCTGCCTTTACAGAAGAAAATAAAAATTCACCATATAAACATTATGGTAATTTCAATTTAAAAATTGCCGATCAAATTAAACAGTTACACGATAGTCATGAGAGCGGTATTGTTCGAACATTATCCATTGAGGGGCAACTCAACCTGATTTTGGCAATGCAAATGCTCGAACATAGCAATTATGAAAATGGTCGGGCACTGCCAGAATCTTTGTCAAAAGAAGATATCAAAAAAATTCATAATTTATCAGGATATATCATTGATAATATTTCTGAGCCTCTATCTGTGAGTGCTCTAGCCACAAGAGTTGGTCTAAGTCCTAAGAAACTACAACTTGGTTTTAAAGTTTTATATTCCAAATCGGTCAATGAATATGTCCGTCAATTAAAACTCGAAATCGCCAGGGATTATATCAAGAATACCAATTACTCCATCTCTGAGATTGTTTATAATATTGGTTTTAAAAGTAGGAGTTACTTTTCGAAGATTTTTTTTGAGCGCTACGGAATTCTACCAACCGACTACAGAAAGAAAATTAAGGCTTAGTGATGGCGTTAATAAATTAACTTTTTGAATTAATTGACTAATCGACTTCTGAATTAAATTTATACAACAAACCAAAACCGCCAATTTTACTTGTAATTGAAATTTGGTTCGAAAAATAAGAGTGTCCAAATCAAAACCTAAATGCTATCAATGAGTGACCAAAAAGCTATTGTCAATTTAAAATTTAAATCAAATTTACCTATCGAGAGCGTAAATGAAGTTTCCAAAGAAATAAAAAATGTTTTAATAAATATAAAGGGATTAATTTCTGTGTTTTGTTATACTAATGAAGAAACCAAGACTATCGGCGGAACGTTCATTTTTGAAAGTATAGAATTCGCGCATCAGTATTTAGGACAATTTTTAACCGATGGTCTTGGACCTAAATATGGAGTAATTCCTATGACGCTAAAAATTGATGTGGGTAATTTACAAAGAGAAATTAAAGGAAGGAATATTAGACCATCCGATACTACGGAATAGGAATACCCTCATAATATACAGGATCCAACATAGAATCATACGATATATCGTTCTTGAAAAACTCCTTGGCGATTGGATGCGCTTTTAAATTTAAATTTTCCGGGTTGTCGAGAATATAATCAATTTCATCAATAGTTGTCTGTTTACCTAACCATGTATCATTAAAAGATTCAGAAATGAATACCGGCATCTTAGCATTTAGGTTTTGAATATCACCAACAATACCAGAGGCTTCTGTCATTATCATAGAGCAGGTAATAAAGCCATCATTAAGAATATTATAAATTCCGGCGATATAAAAAGGTTTTTTGGCATCCAGATAAACATAATAAGGATATAAAGAGCCTTTGTATAAATGATAAATATAAAATCCGGTGACTATAATTACACAGCGTCTTTCAAGGTACGGCTCTTTAAAGATTCCGTTAGTGTTTAAATTATCCTTGCAAATATTAAGTGTATCCAAAACTTTTTGAAAATCAGACCACTCTCCTTCATAATTGGTGGGTAGAAGCCCCCAGATAGCATAGGATATATGATTAGGGTTATGCATGGTGATTACAGATAAAGTAGCTTCTTCGGTACCATCTATAACAGAATTTGGTGTATAAAGTCTTGGGAACTTATAGGAAATACCCAGTTCCCTCTCGATCAGTTCTCTCTCTGCGATATTTGAAATCTTCTTATACATCATTCCCAATACTTTTACATCATTCCCAATTACTTACGCAAGTAAATAATAAACACACTACAAGGTTGTCTCGAACCATATAATTAATAACCCTTTCAGTAAATTAAACGTTAAAATTTGATAATTGTTTGCTTTTTGACGCAACAGAGGTAAGGAAATCTTTAATAAAGATAAGCAAAGGTGCGGTAACCCGCTATTTTTGTATAACAGTCTAATATTTAGCTGTTTAAAAACAAAATGTTAAATTCTTAATAGGGGGCACTATGAATAAGTTACAGAATGAAGTTTTAAGCATTCCTTCTCAATTAAATGTTTTACAAGAGCATCTCGAAGGAAGTATTGCTATTAATTATGATATTCATACACTTACTTTAAAACCTGGATTGGGTAATGGGCAGGTGCGATATACAAATTTGCAAAATGGATTGCAATCTTTTGATTTTAATTTCAAACTGCATAAAGATATTGAGATTCCTATTGATGCGATTGCGTCAGAATCACTTCAGTTTTTGTATTGTTTGGATGGTAGCTGTTTTCATCAATTTGAGTCTCATGAGCGATTTACGCAAATAGAACAGTTTCAAACAGCGGTCGTGCATAGTGACAAGGGACTGTCAAGTAAGATTTTAATAAAAAAGGACAATCATCTGATGCTTAATATTATTTGTGTGGATAAAAGGGAATATTTTGAAAAATTCAGCAAAGAAGATAATCAATATGACAAAAAGCTTCAGGATTTATTGAGTAATATAAAAACAAAGTCCAAACATTTTCATTTAGGGAATTACAGTCTTAAAATAGCAGAGCAATTAAAACTGTTGTTTGGGATAGAACATTCTAATGAAATTTCTGAGCTATTATCCCAAAAAGGAAGATATTATTTGATATTGGCAAAACATATTGAAAAATTTCACGCAGAAATTGAGAGTAACTCAAATACTAGCGGACTCTTAAAAAATGAGTTGAAAATGATTTCTGAAATTAGTGATTATATTAAAAAGTATCCAGAAATCCAGCACACTATTAAAAGTTTGTGTTTAGAATCGGGGCTATCGCCTGCAAAACTTCAAGAAGGTTTTAAATTTATGTTCGACAGAACGGTTTCTGATTTTGTGAGGAATGTACGCTTGGAAAAAGCAGAAAAATTTATCGTAAATACGGATCTCACAATATCTGAGATTGTTTATTCTGTTGGGCTTACCAGTAGAAGCTATTTTTGCAAGATTTTTAAGAAAAAATATAAATGTAGTCCCAAGGAATATAAATTTAAATACACAGCAGCCCATAAAAAAGGATCTATGTCATAATTATTTTTACCTTCATGATGAATTAATAGGGCAGAGTATTTCTACTGCCTGATATCCACACCTTCAAGATGGTATAATCTTTTTTTGATTTTTTTACCATCGAATATTGAATGCGCTATCCAAATATGTATATGAGTTAATTTTGCTCGGTCATGTTGTTATTTTTGTATAAACTTAAAAATCTTCACATTATGAAAAAACTAACAATATGTCTTGCATTATCTGCTTCTGTCTTGTTTACTAGTTGTCTTGGTTCTTTTAGTGCTTTTAATGGTTTAAAAGACTGGAATAACGATATAAGTGATAGTAAATTTGTTAATAACCTGGTTTTTTGGGGACTTAATATTATACCTGTTTACGCATTGTTTGTGGTAGGTGATGTTTTAATATTTAACGTTATAGAATTTTGGAGTGGTTCGAATCCAATAGCCATGAACGAAGGCGATAGCGAAACCCAAATCGTAGAGAGAGATGGTAGTACTTTTGAAATGACCGCCACGAAAAACAGACTACAAATTAACGTTATAGACGGGAAAAGAAAAGGTGAAAAACTTGATTTGGTGTATAGTCCGTCACAAAAATCGTGGAGTGCCGTAAAAGCTAACGGAGAAATAATTAAACTTTCTTCTTTTGAACAAGGATTTTATGTAGTACACCTACCAGATGGAGGTAAAGTAAAGATTGATCCAAATATGCCACGTACTGAAGGTTTAGCTTTGTTAAACCGTAAAGTTGCTTTGTATCAAAATTGCTTATTGGCTGAAAACAACTAAGATTCTATTTAGATTGTAAAATTAAAAGAGGTTGTTCGGGGACAACCTCTTTTTTGATTTCAAAAATTTAATTTTAAGTAAGAAAGATATGAAAGGGAATAAAAAAATTTATAAAAGAAAACGATTTGTTATTCCAACTGCGATTATTCTCTTTTTAATAATTGCCAGATTATTGTTGCCATATTATGTTAAAAAATATGTAAATGAAGTATTAGCCGATATTCCCGGATATTATGGCCAGGTCGAAGATATCGACATCTCATTATTTAGGGGAGCCTACGTTATCGATAGTCTTTATCTTAATAAAATCGACGCAGGGTCTCAGGTTCCGTTCTTAGATTTTGAAAAAACTGATATTTCTATTGAATGGAAATCTTTGTTTAAAGGTAAGATCGTGAGCGAAATTATAATGACTCGACCAAAAATAACTTATGTTTTTGAAGATCAGGAAAAAGAAAAAACTGATGATCCTGACTTCAATGATTGGACTAAGGCACTAACAGACTTGGTGCCAATTAATATCAATAGACTGCAAATTAATAACGGTAAAGCGGCATTTGTACAATTATCTGCAGATCCTAATATAGATTTACATTTTAATCAAATAGATCTTGAGGCTCAAAACTTACGTAATGTGATTCGCAAAGATCAAAAACTTCCCTCGGTATTAAGTGCCAAAGCAGTTTCAATAGGTAAAGGTGAAGTAAGTCTGGAGGGAAAATTGGATCTTATTAAAACTATTCCTGATATGGATCTGTCATTTTCCTTAGAGAATGCCGACGCTACCTCCCTAAATGATTTTACGAATCATTATGCGGGAATTGATTTTAAAAACGGAAGTTATAATATTTATAGTGAGGTAGCCATTGCAGATGGATTCTTAAAAGGATATATCAAACCAATGCTCGTAGATGCAGAACTTATTGGTAAGGAAGATGGTTTTCTCGATACGTTATGGGAAGGTTTTGTTGGTTTTTTCAAATTTGTATTAAAAAACCATAAAAATAATACCTTAGCCACCAAGGTACCTCTGGAAGGAGATTTAAACGCTGTACAAAGCGATATATGGGCAACAATTTTTAATATTTTTGAAAATGCTTGGATTCAGGCTTTTAAGGGGATGACAGATGATTCAATAAATTTTGAAGATGCGCAAGAGGCGGCAGAGAAGAATGAATAGCAATAAAAAAGATCACTCAGAAAAGTCTTTTTTTAACCCCCGTTAAGACTCTTGCGTTGTTTAGTGCGCGCTCTGAATGATCTTTTTCTTGGAAAATAAATCTTTACTACTAATTTAAGTCTTCTAATCTTTTTATGGAAGATAATCCATCCATAATTTTATTTTTTTGTTGCATCAAGATGGTTTGAGTACTTGTTGGTAATGTAGTTTCCGAAAGAACATCATTATATTCTTCTACTGAAGCTTCTTCACCACGAATTGCTTCTTCGAGCATAGCTTCTTCGTTGTCAGAAGAAAAAAGAGCTTTTACATCCATCCAAGTTCTATGAGCAGATCCTGTAATACTTCCACCTTTATCCACATCTTGACCAAAAGCTTTGATTTCATCTTTTAATTCGTGACCAAAATCATAGCGTTGTTGCGCTTTTTGGTTAAAATAATTCTTAAGCCCGGCGTGATCAACATTCTCTGCTGCTTTTTTAAAACCCTTTTCGGCATCATAGGTTTTTTCTAATAAATCATTTAGTTTATTTCCAACTTCTTTAGAATACGTTGTCATAATGTTATTTTTTTGAGTTAATATTTAAAATTAAATAGCCCTATTCACTGTTTGATATCCTTGTCGTTTATTGATACAGTAATTTTTTTGCGTGTTATATGTAATGTGTTTTTCATTTTTTTCTTGATCAAGCCATTCACAACTACGGCAACTACAGCAACTGCAAACGTGTTAACTATATACAAGAGTAATTCTAGTGTCATATTGTTGGTTTTTATTTTTCGAAGATACCTAGGTAGATAGGCTTTAATTTGTTTAAAAAAATCAAAGATTAACTCATTTAGATTTTAACATTTTTTTGTGCATTACCTTTTGCATAACGATAGCTTATAGAGTTAATGATTGATTTGATAATGCGCATAAAATCAACAATTCTTTAAGATCTTGTCAAAAAATAAAAATTATGATACGACAAGGAACTAAAGTAAAATGGAATTGGGGTGAAGGATCCGCCACCGGAACCGTAGAAGAAACATATACTAAAAAAGTCACCAAGACTATTAAAGGAACAGAAGTTACCAGAAACGGAGAGGAAAATGATAAAGCGCTATACATCAAGCAGGAGGATGGAGATTATGTTCTCAAAAGCGAGAGTGAAGTAGAAAGAGTAGAATAATCAAAAATTAACTTTTAAAACTAATATGTCATGATAAGAAAAGGAACACTGGTACGATGGAAAGAAGGAGTTAATCAGATTTCCTATGGTACTGTAGAAGAAACCTACGAATATAAACTTACAAACAAAATTAAGAATGATCATTTTGTTAGATATAATACTGCCGGGAAAGCACTTTATATCAAGCTTGCCAATGGCCAACATGTTCTTCGAAATGATAACGAAGTAGAGCTGGTCGATTGAATCATTTTTGATTTTAATCAATAAAATTTATACACTAATCGTCAAATATTCACATTATGTCTTTACTAACAATTATTTTAAACATTCTTTTACCACCCTTAGCAGTTTTTCTGAAACACGGGCTTGGGTCTACCTTTTTAATAAGTTTATTACTCACTCTCATTGGTTGGATTCCCGGAGTAATACATGCATTCATCGTAAATAAATAGAACTATGTATGCAAGAAAAAAATACCAAGAAATACAAGAGTTGCTAAAAATGACTTTTGAAGCTGAAAAAAAATATTATGAAGCTGCAGAAGAGGTTCAAATTGTGGCACTATCAAGATTTTTGAACCATCAAAGTGTGGAGAGAAATAAATACGCAAATGAATTAGTTGAAGGGCTTACTTTTAATGAAATAAAACCCGATATATCTTATATAAAAAAGGGTAAAATTCATCAAAAAGGACTTGATTTTAAATTAACCCTGGAAAACACTAAATATATCCCTATCGTCTGTAAGTGTCTGGATCATGACCAGGATCTTATAGATAAATGTGCTATAGTTTTAGAGGATGATACCATCCCAATTGATATTTTAGAGATAATTACTCGTTTAATGACACACCTAATATTTCAAGGCATTGAGGGAAGTTATATAATGGAAGAATTAAATAGGAAAAAAGCTCAAGTACAAAAAGCAAAAGTTGTGCAACTCAAAAATGAATATTTATGATTCATCAAATTATTTATGATTAGCCGCAATAATATTATAATCTTTCTTCCCCTTTCTCAACCGGCTTACCATATTCTGATTTATAAATTTGAACCACTATAAGGAATAGACTTATAAGCAATGGTCCGAAAATCAAACCAATAAACCCAAAAAGCGGGACGCCAACGATAACACCAATGAGCGTTATGATAGGATGTACGTTATCTAACCTTTTTAAAACATACAAACGAACTAGGTTGTCTGAAGATCCAACGATAACGAGACCATAAATTAATATTCCCCAGGCTTGTAATGTATGTCCTGAAGACAGCGAAATTATAAATATCGGCAAAAAAGCAATTAAAGTACCTATAAAAGGAATCATAGAGCCTACAACCACAATAACAAACCAGAAGAGAGAATCCTCTATGCCAAAAATCAGAAATCCAATTAAGGCTACAATTCCTTGGATGATTGCTACCAACGGAATCCCAACAGCATTAGAGCGTACCATTTTTTGACTTTCGTCACCAATAATTCGAAGATTCTCCTCATTGATAGGAATATATTCGAATAAAGATTCTCGTAATTTTTTGCGGTTAGTAAACATGTAGTAAAGCAAGAAGTACATTATTCCAATAGATATAAAAACATTAAAAGTACCTCCGGCAAAACTTTGTAGATTGTCTGTGATCCACGAAGAGACGGCATCTGGATCTATTTGAGAACTGAGATCATAACCTAGCTGATTCTCCCATTTATCCAATCGCCCTTTGATAGCTAATACAACTTTTTCTGAATTTCGCGTAACGTCCCCAATTTTATTGCTTAACATCAAAATGAGTCCTATAACAGGCATTAGTATACCTACAAACGAACCTATGAGTAAAGTAATTGCCGCGAGATCCGGATGCCATCCTTTACGTACTAATTTAACCATCACTTTACGTAAAATGACATAAATTGTAATCGCACCTAATATACCAGAAAGATAAGGAAGAATTTCTCGAAATATAAGACCCCCAATTAATAAAATCAGAAGTAATATAAATATTTGCCGTATGATGGTCGGACTAATGTTTTTCATCTAAATTTATATTAGTTATTGTGTATTTAGTTTCAGTACATGGTAATACTAATGATGTCATAATAAGATGCGGATTGCATTAATAATAAATTTTTTTAGATCTAAACAGGTTTCTTACGTTTTCTAACTTTAAAACTAAAAATGAAATCTTCATTATTAGGAATTGCATCAGCATTAGTAAAAAGTAGAAAATATAAGCTCTTATTTGTAGGTGCTCAATTCGTTTATTTAGGTTATAAATATGTGAAAAATAGAAAAAGTTCTTCGCGTTCAAAAAACTAAGTTCGTTTATCTTTTTATGATTATCCGTAATATGTAATTATTTAGCGTCATTCCGAATTTATTTCGGAATCTCATTTCGTCCATAAACAATCAGTTATAATGAGAACCTGAAACGAGTTCAGGTTGACGATTATGGTATATGATATATTACGGATATTCAATATTTTTTATTATTAGTTTCTGATTCATCTTCATAAATTAATGGGTGATCAGATATTCCTAACCCGATAATTTTTATGATGCTAGTTACTGCATTATAAAGCATTAGTACAACACTTATGAGCGCACCACTAAGTATTGCAGAGAGTAATAGACTAACATAATAAATAGTTGAATACCACGAGTTAGGTACATTTTCTGCTTCTGTAATTGGAATATTGAAAATCTGAAATACCACCATAGCAACCACAAAAACAATAGTGTCTGTTTTTGCAATAATGAGGACATGTTTATAGTGTTCATCCTTTAATCTGGATTTTGTTCCCGAACTTACGCTTAACAATGTTAACAATAATGCAAGAATAGTTGCTGAAGCCAACACTATGGTATTACACAATGTGTTTATTCGGGGTAAGGATGAGGTTCTTAAAGATTTGGCTTCGTAACCACTCAAGCTACCCAGTAAAAAAGCTCCACCACCCGTAATTAGTGCAGCTATGATTCCACCAAAAAGCGCCTGTTTATTATAGGTTGTTAATTTAATCATTTATGTTCTTATTATCTCCCTAATTTTCGTTATTGTCTTTGATTAGGCTGAAGTTATCAGGAAAATCTAACGTTCGTATCGGGAACGGTATATTAATATCATTTTCATCATATACCTCTTTAATAAGCATCATTGTCTCACTTTGAGCTTTTGCAACTTCGAGAGCAGAGGTAGAATTGATCCAAAACCGTAGCTCATAGTTAATAGAGCTATCCCCAAATTCTCTCCACAAAAATAATACGTCTTCTTTATTTTCTACGGCTTTAAAATTGTTTACAATGGTTTCAATAGTTAGGTTTTTAACAAACCTTAAATCAGATTCATATCCCACCCCACACTCCAAGATTACTCTGGATTGTGCCGTTGTAGAATAGTTCTTTATAGGATTATCTACGACTAATTTATTGGGTATATAAACAAGATTGTTGTCTACCTGTTTGATGGTTACAGCTCTTAGGTCAATATCGATGACTTCCCCTTCATAATCATTAGTTTTTATCCAATCTCCAAACTTAATATGCTTGATGTACGATAAAATAATACCAGAGTAAGTATTAGCCAATGCACCTTGTAATGCTAAACCTACTGCTAAACCAGCAACTCCGGCACCTGCGAGAATAGTGTTTAAAGCCTTATCGAGATTTAAGATTCCTAAAATGAGAAACAACCCTAAAATAACTACAGTGATAGAAATAAATTTAGAGATCAAATTTTTCATTGATGGCTGTAAGCGACTTTTATCAAGTATTTTTCTTGCTATTTTGCTAATATATTTTGAAGCGATCAGCGCTGCAATGAATACCAAAATAGCGATCAGTATGTTAGGTAGGTTTACCACAATAGAGTCTAGCCACGACTCCAGTTTTTCCTGCATTTTATTCCATGCATCAATTAGTTTATCATTCATTATCTTGATTTTAATTATCCAACATTTTTCAAGAAGGTTGGAGTATAATTTTCTAATAATTTTATGACAGCATATTCTGAGGATGAAAAGTATTCTTCGGTTTCATAATTTTGATCTGTCTCATCAAAAGATTTTTTGATAGAACCATCTTCATAAGCAGCTACCACGGCAGGATGTACATAATATTTTCTACATACATTTCGGGTATTGCCCAGACCATTAGCGGCTGCATCATAGGCTTTTAGTATATTTTTCTGCACTTCTTTTTTGGAATTGGCTATACCGAAATCTAACAGCGTTTCGAAGAAAATCGTTGTTGCCGCCCAGGTTCTAAAATCTTTTGCAGTAAAAAGGTCTCCACATATTTGATGTACATAGTCGTTAACCATACTACTTTCTACACTTTGTTTGATTCCATCACCGTCGTAGTATTGAAATAATTCCCAGCCCGGTATTTCTTCGCATCGATTTACAAGACGAATCAATTTTTTGTTTCGTAAGGTGACCGAATGTTTTTTTCCTCGTTTACCTACAAATTCAAATTTTAATTTATCCTTTTCTATATTTACATGCCGGGTTCGCATAGTTGATAGGCCATACGTTTTATTACGTTTTGCATATTGCTCATTACCGATACGAATATGGGTTTCTTCCATCAATCGTATAATAAGTGCCAACACTTTAGTTTTGGGCCAACCTGATTGTTCGAGATCTTGATCCACCTGTTTTCGTATTTTGGGAAGTTGTTTGCCAAAAGCTGTCATTTTGTAAAACTTAGTCTGATTACGAATAGCATTCCATAAGGGATGATATCGGTATTGCTTACGATTTTTTAGGTCCCTGCCAATAGCTTGCAAGTGACCATTTTCTAAACAGGCAATTCTTACACCGTTCCAGGCCGGGGGAATGACCAAACTATCAATCCTTTTGATATCTTTTTTTGTAGATAAGGGCCTGCCATTTAATAAGTATTGAAATCCTTTTTTGTGTTTATGTCTGGTAATATTTAATTTATCGTCATTTACATATACCAAATCTAGTTGATCAATCACAGTTTCAGGTGCTGTGAGGATCTGAGTTAGAAATTTTGGATTTTTTAAATTTGAATTCATATGATGTGGCGGCTATCAATTATCTGTTATTCTCAATATGCGAAGAATAGTCTTTGGCTAAATCACTTTTTTGTTTTTCAGATAAAACCTTGCCAGCCATTTGAAAGACTTCGTGTTCTTCTTCATCAAGATGATGCTCGACTTTTTCTTTAAGTTGTTTGGCTATTTTTAACCAAGACGACGAGGAATATTCTGTATCTTCTAATTCTTCAATAAGTTCATCAATTTCATGATGTTCTGCAATACTATGCCTTGCTTTTTCTTGTGTTTTATCGCTGTCGATAAGAGATACATAAAAATGTCTTTCTTCAGCATCTGCATGGATGGCCAATTGTTTTTTAAGTTCTTCAAAAGTTTGATCTCTCTTCTCTGTGTCACCAGAAGTATTTACAAGATCATCTAATAAAGATCTTTGTAGATCATGATCGTTTCGTAAGGCTTCAAATATATTCATAACATTAAGTTTTAAATTAAAAATGGTCTCATCACAATTTGTAAAGAGACCATTTTTGGATAACTAACCATATCTATCTGGAAATTAGATATATTATTTGGTGAAAATCACCTTAGAATTTTTCAGTCCTGATTTGAAAGCATTGATATCGGTTACATATTTATATTGGTCATTAAAAACACGGTTAGGTTTTTCGCCCATGATAATATGTTTTACATTAAGATCTGGAGCATTTAGTATCACGCGATCCGATACTCTTAACTTTTTATCTCCTAAGTCTTGATCTAGTTCTTTCAGTTCTGAAATAACATATAATTTGTTACTCGTAGCAATGATCTCCTTAATATCTATAGAATGCTCTTTATTTTCTACTTCTGCTTCTACGGTTAACGTCAATTCCTCTTTTTCTCCAGAATTTGGCATATCAACGTCTATGTACGGAACTTCAATTTCTTCTTCTTCCATAACTACGACCACCTTTGGTATTTTTACCATTTTAGTTCTGGTGCCTACATTTACGTCTGCCCAGTCTACATCAAATGTTGGGAGTTGGCCTGCTTCTGTGTCAATATCTACTTCAACCTCGGGTAGCTTAGCTTCTTTTTTTTGTTGAACGTCGCAACTACTTACTAAAAGGATAATCATTATTAATCCTATAAAATTTTTCATAATAAAAAGGTTTTTAGTTTAGAATGTTTAGGGCCACTAAAGTTTTAATACATCACATTTGCTCTAATGAAATATTTTTTGTTTTAAGATATTTATAGTAGCCCTAGATAATTTTTTCATTTCAAAAGTAAGATCGTTATTTTGATAAGTTGTGCGCATACACGATTTTCATTAACTGTTTTGAATTTATTACTTGAATGTTCTCTTTAGTTATAAGTATTACCGATTGCGTTAAGTTTTATGTTTTTAGTGATAAGAATTTATGATGAATTCATCTAGATTTGGTAATTCATATAACCAAAATATGAAACTAATAATCAAATTTTTAAATTCAAATTGCTATGAAAAAATTAATAAATGCGAATTTTGAGAATTACATTGGAATGACCGAAGGTTATTCTGAAATGGCTTACCAGATTGTCTCACACACGCTTACTTTGGGATATGCTGTAATGCTGGCGGGTTTATTTTATTTTGTTTTAACCTTAAAAACAGTATCGCCAAAATATCGTATGTCGAATATTTTATCGGGTGTGGTTATGGTATCTGCTTTTTTATTACTGTATGCACAGGCAGGAAACTGGACTTCATCTTTTCAGTTTGATCAAGAAGCTGGGAGGTACTTCTTAAATTCAGATGGTGATTTATTCAATAATGGATATAGATATCTTAACTGGCTCATTGATGTACCTATGTTATTATTTCAAATATTGTTTGTTGTGTCACTTACTAAATCAAATTTAAAATCAATAAGAAATCAGTTTTGGTTTTCGGGTGCTTTAATGATAATCACCGGATACATTGGGCAGTTTTATGAAGTATCTAATCTATCCAAGTTTTTTATATGGGGAGCTATTTCTACTGCATTTTTTGTGCATATTTTATGGGTAATGCGCAAAGTTATTAATGAAGGTAAAGAAGGGATACCATCTAAAGCAAAAAGCATAATGAATCAAATATGGATATTGTTTCTGATATCATGGTTTTTATATCCGGGTGCATATTTAATGCCTCATTTGTTAGGGATAGAAGGAGGTTTTTTTAATGAATCCGGTGTTGTTGGTCGACAAATTACCTATACCGTGGCAGATGTATGTTCAAAAGTAATATACGGTGTATTGTTGGGTAGAGTAGCTACTATTTTAAGTAAAGAAGATGGTTATGATTATAACGAACTTCCCACAAATGCATAAACGCTAGATGGGATTATGTACAAGGTTTGAATTCTCTTTGTTTTACTCCTGGAGGGAGTACTAGAGAATTCAATTCCTTTGACATCAGTAACAGTTGAAAAATAGATTCCTTCTTATCGCAAAAGGATCAATCATGTCGATTATACAAAATAAACAACGTAACTTTTCAAAATTTCAAAGATCAATTTCATGGAAAAACAAATCGACTTTTCAAATCTAAAGGCAACTTATATCAATTGCACTTTGAAAGAATCTCCACAACAAAGTCATACTGAAGGATTGATGAATGTATCTATAAATATCATGAATTCTGAAAACGTATCGGTAGAATATGTACGTTTGGTAGATTATGATATTGCTTATGGATTAATGCCCGATATGAAAGAAGAAGGAAAAGATAAAGATGATTGGCCAGAGATTTATGAAAAGGTAAGAAATGCTGATATACTTGTTGTGGGTACGCCAATATGGCTGGGTGAGAAATCTTCTGTAGCTACCAAGTTAATAGAAAGGTTATATGGGATGAGTAGCAAAACCAATGAAAAAGGTCAATATATATATTATGGCAAAGTAGGTGGTTGTGTAATTACTGGCAACGAAGATGGCATAAAACATTGTGCGATGGGTATCTTATACGCATTGCAGCATTTGGGATATAGTATTCCACCACAAGCCGACTGTGGATGGATTGGTGAAGCAGGGCCTGGACCAAGCTATCTCGATAAAGAATCCGGGGCTAAAAATAATGAGTTTACTAATAGAAACACTACATTTATGACCTATAACCTCTTGCACTTGGCCAGGATGCTTAAAAATGAAGGTGGTTTTCCTTCTTACGGAAACTCAAGATCTGCATGGGACGATGGTACGCGCTGGAATTTTGAAAACCCTGAATATCGCTAATCGCTTTGAAACAATTTAAAAAGATACTAAGATCAGTTCAAAGGAAAATAACAGAATTATCTCATGATATATTTCGTAGTATTGCTTTTTACCCTGTTTTAATAAGTTTTCTATTTTGTGTAATCTCTATATGTACTCTAAATGTTGAAAACCTGGAATTAGTAACTAAGCTGAAGGAAAGGGCATCATTTTTGGTGGTAAGAGATATAGAAACAGCTAAAACTATTTTATCGACTTTAATCGGGGGAATCTTGTCTTTAACTGTTTTCAGTTTTTCAATGGTAATGGTGGTTCTTAATCAAGCATCATCAAATTTTTCACCCAGACTATTACCCGGATTAATTTCGGATAAAAAACACCAAATCATTCTTGGTTTTTATACAGGAACCATACTTTATACGGTTATAATTTTGATGTCGCTGGGTAGTTACAGTCCATCCGAAGGGTATTCAGGATTTTCGACAATACTCGCAGCTATTTTTGGTATAATTTGTATAAGTCTATTCGTATATTTTATTCATAGTATTTCTAGTGCGATTCAAATAGATCATATTGTGGATAAGATCTTTGCACAGAGTAATAAGAAGTTGGAAGAAAAGATCAATAATCAGAATTCTTGTGATTTAAGTACTTCTGGCTGGAAAGTGATTTATAGCGAACATTCTGGATATTATCAGGGCATATTTATATCTTTTGTAAGCGATTATTTTAAAAATCAAGAAAATTATATTGAAATAATTCCATATGAAAGCCAATATGTTTGGAAGGGTAGTCCGTTAATGAAAATTAAAGAAGATATACCCGCAGATGAGCTACGTTCCTTAATAAATAGCATCAGTTTTTCGCAGGATAAACATAAAAATGATGGCTATATTAGTGGGATGCTTAAATTGACCGAAGTAGCTGTAAGAGCGATGTCTCCGGGTATTAATGATCCGGGTACCACTACTGATGTAATTACTAAACTTGGGCAACTTATATGTAAGGCTTCTCAAGTTTATCCTAAAACCTTTGAAGAAAACACAGAAAATAAAATTATACTCATTGAAAATACGATTATCGCAGAAGAGTTAATGCGCATACTTATTCAACCCATACGACACTACGCAAAAAATGATTCAATAGTAATGTTTGAATTGGCCGCAGCACTTCAATACTCTGTAAAGAATAGTAAAATAGTAGAATCCAATAAAAAGGAAATAATCAAAGAAATAGAGAGCTTGAGTACAAGTATTGAGCAAAATATCGAGAATGAGAATGATAGAAAGCCTATCTTAGAGATCATAAATAAAAATTCTTAAGATAATTTTAAAAATATGGAATCAAAACCTACCTTAATTTGTATCCCGGATATTAGTGGATTTACAGAATTCATGAGTTCAACCGATATTGATTTGAGTTCAGAAGTGATTTCTGCGTTGCTTAACAAGGTTATTTATGCCAATGAAATAGGGTTAAAGGTATCAGAGATCGAGGGGGATGCTGTTTTATTTTATAGACCGGGAAAACTTCCGCCATTTAAACAATTAGTAGATCAATGCAGACGCTTTTATACCGATTTTTATGATCAGTTAAAAACACTTCATGACAAATTTAAAGAAAACGGAGAAAGCGACAACATTCCCAAAATGCTCGGATTAAAGATTATTTTGCACTATGGTAAACAAATTAGTGCAGTACCTATTGGTAAAAACATCAAACTCATGGGAGAAGATGTTATTTTAGCTCATCGATTACTTAAAAACGAAATCCCGGGAGATGAGTATATCTTACTTTCCGAAAGCTTACTTTCTGAATATGAAGATGAGACCATAGAACGTAATTTTGGTTGGGGCGAACTTCATGATCATGATACTGCATATAAACACATAGGCGAAGTAAATTACAGTTATATTAATCTTAAGCCTCTTTTAGATTAGATTTTTATTTCGTTAAGCCTTAAAAATATTAGTAGTTACTTCTAGATCTACATTCTAAATTCTTCACAATAGGTATAGCTTCATCAAACTAACAATTGAGTTAAGATAAATAGTAAATGAGCAAAGGATGCTGTTTTACTACAGGTATCTTTGTATTGAAGAAAAATAATGATTCTCACTTTGATGTGAAATAATTAGAAATATTAATCTTAAAAATTTGCTATGAATTATTTAAATATAGAAGAAAAAAAATTGTTACCCGTAGTATTAGAACTTAATATTCTTTTGGCTGACTATAATCTTTATTACCAAAAACTTCGAGGTTTTCACTGGAATATTTTAGGAAAGAATTTCTTTGATCTTCATGTAAAATTCGAAGAGTTGTACAATGATGCGAAAATAAAAATAGATGAAATCGCAGAACGTATTTTGACGCTGGGGCATCATCCCGTAAGTCAGTTTAAGGAGTATCTAAAATTAGCTACCGTAGAAGAGGTTAGTCCATTGATGAAAGACTTTGAAATGGTCGAAAAATTACTAGGGGACCACAAAAAAATATTAGTGCAAATGCGCGTGATATTAAAGCATGCAGATGAAGCCGGAGATGAAGGAACCATTGATATGATTGGAGCTTATATAAGAGAATTAGAAAAATCAAGCTGGATGCTTAACGCTTGGTCAAAAAGTACCTCAGATAATCTTGATACCAGTATGATCAAAGAAGCATAGAAAAGAAAATTAATAACTATTTAAAATTTATAAAATGAAAGCAGCAAAATTGATAGCTACCTTATTAATAACTTTTACATTAACAAATGCGGTTGCACAAAGTAACTCGCAAATGATGAAAACCAGAGTCACGAAATCTTTTGAATTTAAGAAAGATGGTAAAATGATACCTTATCGAGTTACAGTATTTAAAACCAGCAAAACTCCACTTAAGTTAAGATCAGAAGAGAAGGGTGAATTGAATCAGGATAGAAAGATTGTACCTGCACAAGTAACAAAATTGATATATGTTGATAACGACATGTGGAGTGATTATGATAAATATATAGTGCTGCGATATGCTAAAGACGATGGTGATAGTTTCGAATTAAAACCGACAGAAAGAGGTTTTAAAGTAGTTGTAAATAAAAGAAATGTAGAGTATATTTTTGGAGAAGGATTGTATTTTGTGAATAATGCAGATAGAGATTTCTTTTTTGTAGACGAGTTTGATTCGATCTAAAAAGATCATTTCCAATATTGATTTGTTCAAAAGCTCCCTTTTTAAGGGAGCTTTTGAATTTTCAAATGTCTCCACATTTTGGTAATGTCTTTTTTTTAACGTATTTAGAGTAGATCCTAGTCAAACTGATAAAACATTACTACTTTTGTTTAATAGCCCCTGAAAAATAAGTAAACAAAAACGAAGGTAATAATCGCGCTAATGTATCCTAAACCAACAAATCCGATAGAAATTAATATCACTGCAAAGGATACCGAAGGAACAGTTAGACAGATTCAGGAAGTAATTGGAGGGAAAATAGAAGAACGATGGGGAGAATATACTTTAACTGTGAATAATCTTAATGCGCACGGTTCTATTAGATTTATCACATTCGATTGGGGAGTAAACTTGTTAGAATACGACATTATCTTTCATAAAGAGTTTGTCTTGGTTATGGATGCTTCAGAGTTTAATCCTATTCATTTTACATATTGTCTTACAGGATTTTGTGGACATCGTTTTGGATATCAAAAAGAGATACATGCCTTAGAACAATTTCAATCTATAATCATAACAAGTCGCGACGGCGGTTATAATTATGGATATTTTCCGAAAGAGGAGAAGTTAGAGATTAATGTTATACAAATTGTCAGGAAAAAATATCTGAAAAAACGATTAAATAATGTATCTCAACTCAACGAAAAACTTTACAAAGTTTTTATGGATGAAGATCATGAGAAAGCTTTTGCATATTTTGGCACTTATAATTTAAAATTAGCCGACAAAATAGGAGCTTTACGAACACTTAAGCAAAGAGGGATAATTCGAATATTGCAAATTGAAGGAATGGTCTATCAAATTCTGTCTATGCACATCCAGCAGCACGATAAAGCTATGAAAGAAGAAGTGTTGCCTACTACACTATTAAAAAGAGAGTTAGGATTAATTAGAGGTTTAGCAAAAAAAATAATCAAAGATGTAGCAAAAGATTATTCGCTGGATCAGTTGTCAGAAGCGATAGGATTGCCTCAAACCAAACTGCAGGAAGGATTTAAATTGTTATATGCCAGAACCGTAACAGAATATATTCGCCATGTAAGGTTGGAGGCAGCTAGAGATCTGATAAGAACAACAGATATGAATATATCTGAAGTAGTATATTCAATTGGATTTAGTAGCAGAAGTTATTTTTCTAAGATTTTTAAAGAAAAATATGGAATTAGTCCAAATGAATTTAAAAGTAGGACTGAACTACCGGTAGAAGAAATACTTGGTGTTTCCTCATAATACATTTATCTAAAAAGCCTCCTTATTAAATACAGGATTCCATATTTTTTTACAGCGCTTAATAATGTAGAAACCCATTGATAAGGCTGCAAATCTTCTTTTAACTCAGATTTTAATAATTTCATTTCTTCAAGATATATTTGTCTTTGTAAATGAAGTTTACGCAAATCTTGCTCTATTTCTTTAAAAGAGGTGTACGTTTTTTTCATAGTTCCTTAATCAAAAAAGTCTTTAGACATCTTTTTAATGATGTTTGTATCAATTTTTCCACGTAAAAGATATCCTATTCCCGTAAATAAAAATAGAATTCCGGCCATTAATAAGCATGCCAGAACGGTGCTGCCTATGAGTTGTCCTAACCAAATTGAAGCAGAAACAGTCAAAAATATAAGACCTAAGAAAAGCAAGCCTCCTATAATGGCCAGCTTGCTCAAAAAAGAAAATGCTCTTGCCAATTGCTGAAAAGCTTTGAGTTTATAATACTCTTGTGAGGTTTTTACATAAGCTTCTCCAGAATCATATGCCTTGTTAGAAGTTTCGTTTATAGCATTAATAACACCCATTATGATTTCTGTAATTTTTTATTTTTAGCTTTTAATTCTCTTAGTTTTTTTTCTAAAGAAGTAATCACGTCATCTGCTTTGTAGCTTGCATCTGATACTAACGACTCGATCTTAGTATCCAAAGTTTCTTTTTGAGTAGAAACAGTATCGACTATTCGATGTTGTAAATTAGAAGCTTCTCTGGCCAAATTATCTTTGGTCGCCTGTGCTTCTTCTGCTATTCTTCTCCTGGTATTTATTCCTTTATCAGGAGCAAATAGTATTCCTAAAGATGCTCCTATTGCGGTTCCCATTAAAAAGGCTAAAAATGTATTACTATTGTCGCTCATTATTACTGTTTTTTTAAGTTTTAAAATGATTTCTATCAAATTTCTGAAAAAACGGTTGTTTGGTTTAACTCAAATCATAAGGATGTTAACCGAAATGATTTATTAGTAAACGAATTAAGATTTCTCTTAAAAGCGTTCACATTGCTCGCAAGCAAAATATACCTTTGATTCTTAAATTAAAAAATCATACCATGTCAGATAAAATTACCACTAATTATCCTTTTACAGGAGAGATTTTGCAGGAGTATGCTTTATCTACAGATGAAATTATAATCGCTTCTTTAGAAAAAGCTGAAGAAGTGTTTATGAACTGGAAAAAAACATCGTTAAATCATCGAACTGAACTTCTTCAAAAACTAGCCGAGATACTAGATCAAAACAAAGAAGAATACGCTAATCTTATTACCCACGAAATGGGTAAGCCTTACACAGAAAGTATTGCTGAGATAGAAAAATGTATATGGCTCATCGATTTTTACGAAAAAAATGCAGATGAATTTCTGGCAGACGAACTTATTGATACAGAAGCTCAGGAAAGTTTTATTAGTTATGATCCATTAGGTTGTATATTGGCTATAATGCCTTGGAATTATCCTTTCTGGCAAGTAATGCGCTTCGCAGTTCCAACCTTAACAGCAGGAAATACAGCAATATTGAAGCATGCTAATAATGTAACGGGATGTGGTTTGGCTATTCAAAATCTTTTTGAAGCAGCTGGGTATCCTATAGGTTGTTTTCAAACACTGTTGGTAAGCCATGATCAAATTGAAACTATCATAGAAAATGATATTATAAAAGCAGTAAGTCTCACGGGAAGTGAAAAAGCCGGCCGGGCGGTTGCAGAAATAGCAGGTAAGAATCTTAAGAAAACTGTATTAGAACTCGGGGGAAATAATGCCTGTATTATTCTGGAAGATGCCAATCTCGATAAATATATCGAAACTATTGTAAAAGCCAGAATGCAGAATTCTGGACAAAGCTGTATTGCTGCTAAAAGATTTATAGTCGTTGAAGAAATTTATGACGAATTCTTAGAAAAATTTAAAGAAGAAGTATCCAATATAAAATTTGGAGCGCCCTTGGATCCAAAAACCGAAATAGGCACCCTAGCCAGAGTAGATCTTGCAGAAGAGGTACAGCGTCAGGTTGATGAATCTATACAAAAAGGAGCAAAGGTTTTTGTTGGTAACAAAAGAGATAAAGCATTTTTTGAACCAACCATTTTGGTAGACGTCCAACCGGGAATGCCAGCTTTTGACGAAGAGGTTTTTGGTCCTGTTGCAGCCATAATTAAAGCAAAAGACAGGCATCATGCTTTCAAACTGGCCTCAGAATCTTCTTTTGGACTTGGTACCATGCTATTTACAGAAGACATCGATGAAGCCAGAAAGCAAATTGATAGCATAGAAGATGGAGCTTTTTTTATTAATGAAATGGTAAAATCAGACCCGAGACTTCCATTTGGAGGTACGAAAGCATCAGGATATGGCAGAGAACTTTCCAGAGAAGGAATTTTAGAATTTGTGAACAAAAAGACGGTTTACATAAAGTAGAAAAGTTAAATTTAATTTGTTAAAAATGAAATTTGTAAAAGAGGAAGACGAAAAAAGAAAAGATTTTATATTTCAGAAAAATACCAAAACCAAATTTGGAGCAAAGTTTGTAATTTTAGTATTGATCATACTTATAGCAGTGGTTGTAGCATCAGGAATATTTTTTGAATTCTTATAGCTGTTACGTATTGATTGGCCAAACAGGTGATGAATATTATGAAACCACCCAGATGCTTACATAGAAATTCAAATTAAATGATTTTTTGTATTTCCTGATCAAATTTTGTAGTAGAAGAGATGTTTTTATCATTTGCATCAATAATTCTGCGGATCGTGATACTGTTTACTGAAAAACTAAAATACTTTTACTAAATACGAATAATAATAAACTTTTGGCCGGTTGATACATGTAGTATAAAATGATTTTTTGATTGATTGATGTAAAATGGGGTTGAATATTGTTTTCAATCCCATTTTAATATAAAACCAACACTATTATGGCAAAAATAAAAGAAGTTACACTAGATAAAATTCCTGAATATATTGAAGTAAGCGATCATAAAAAAAACATGATTATCGTGAACACCCAAATAGAGTTCCATCCCTTGGATGTATCAAGTAATATGGAATACATGCTACATGTTTTTGTATACGATGTACACGGTGTAAATGATATACCGGTATTGTTCGCAAACTGGGACGATACGAAGATTCAAAGAGTAGTTAGTAATGAAAGAAAAGATGACTTTTTGTGTAGGGAAAGTGTTTTAATTAGAGCAGACGAGGTGAAAAAAGAGAATGTTACCTTTAAAACACCTATGAATTTAAAACTGGGTAACCTGCAGGATAATACTTCAGTGTATTCAAGAAAATTTGAAGTATTTGCAACTTTAATTCCTGCCATAAATCTAGTTTCTAAATGGTCAGAACCTTTTGAGTCGCAACTTGTTTTTACTGACTAAGAGCTTATTTAAAGAGAAAATAAATGAATGTTTCAGAACAATTGTTAGAAATACTACAAAACGAAGGTGTTAAGCATATTTTTGGAGTAGCCGGAGATGCATTAAATCCTCTGGTAGACGCTATAGGAAAACAAGATCAAATTCAATGGGTGGGAGTAAACCATGAAGGCAATGCGTCTTATGCAGCGTTTGCACAAGGTGAGCTTAATGGCAATTTTGGAGTGTGCGCCAGTACTGTTGGTCCTGGAGCATTACATTTGATCAATGGTATGTATAATGCCAAAAAAGAGAGGTCACCAATAATTGCGATTACAGGACAGATACCCGTTGAACATTTGGGAACAAACTACCACCAAGAGGCAGACCTAAAAAAAATATATGATGATGTCTGCGATTATCAAGCGATCATCAGATCACCCGAAGAAGCTCCCAGAGTAATCCTTAGGGCCATTAGGATAGCAGTTAACAATAAATGCGTTTGCAGAATAGAATTACCTTCCGACATTGCAAAAATGAAGGCAGAAAACAGGGATTATGTTCATACCGTTTTTCGGTCAGAGAGCACTATAATACCTTCAAAAAAAGAGCTTAATAAGGCTGCAAAATTAATCAATGATACAAAAAAAATTGGAATTTTGGCGGGAGCAGGATGTCGCGATGCTAAAGCTGAAGTCGTTGATCTTTCTATACGACTAAGCGCACCGATTACGCATACCCTCAGAGCATCAGATATATTTGATCATACTATAGAAAATGTTGTAGGACTTACAGGGCTTATAGGTAATCCTTCTGGATATAAAGCGGTAATGGATTGTGATTTGTTATTAATGCTAGGAACAGATTTTCCTTATACTAACTTTCTGCCGTCTAATACCAAAACGATCCAGATTGATATTCGCCCAGAAAATATTGGAAACCGTACTCCTGTTACTTTGGGTCTTCATGGGGATATAAAAACTACCGTTAGTGCATTACATTCTTTATGTACTGAAAAAGAAGAAGACACTTTCTTAGTAAAGCTAAAAGAAAAGTTTACCGATTGGAAACGCTCTAATGACGACAAGGCAAATCCTGCCCGGGATATGGAGCCATTACACCCTCATATATTTGCTAAGGCTACAAGTGATATCGCCTCAAAAGATGCCATTTTTGCTATCGATACGGGGACGGCGGCCATTTGGGCTTCAAATTTTATGAATTTTCACTCAGATAGAAGAATTATAGGATCTTTTAACCATGGTTCAATGGCTGTTGGTTTACCGGCAGCCATAGGTGCTCAACTCCAATTTCCAGATCGTGAAGTCTGGGCTTTGGTTGGCGATGGTGCATTCAATATGTCTTTACAGGATTTTTCTACAGCGGTTAAAAACAACCTTCCTGTCAAAATAATTGTTTTCAATAATTCACAATTAGGTTTCGTAAAAATTGAAATGGAAGAAGCAGGTCTGGCTCCCAATTTTGATGCACTTCGAGTAGATAATTTCAATTTTGCTGAATATGCAAAGCTTTGCGGGGGTGACGGTATAAAAGTTGAACATGCAAAAGATATTATTGCTGCTATACAAACAGCAAAAAATTCAACTAAGCCTTTTATAATTGACGCAGTAGTTACAAATGCTGAATTGTCTTTGCCTCCAAAAATTGGTTTTGAGGAAGCAAAGGGTTTTGGAATCTCAAAGATCAAAGAAGTCCTTAGGGCTTTTAATGGAGAGAAAGAACAGTGGGAAAATATTAAAAAGGAAATTGAGGCGTATTTCGATTAAATAAAAATAACTTAAATTGATATAATATAAATCAACGGAATGGAAAAATTAGGACTTACAAAAGAAAACTGGGAACAATTTTTAGAATGGGTGTGGGACTTTGTGCCAGGTGTGCTCTCAGCAATTGTCGTTTTTTTCGTAGGGATATGGATAATCAACTTATTTAGCAGGGGGCTACGTAAATTTTTCAAAAAGAAAGATTATGATGAAACCCTGGAAAGTTTCTTATATGACCTCATCAATATTGGACTTAAAATATTGTTGGTTATTTTAGTTATAACACAGCTGGGAGTGCAAACTTCTTCGTTAGTAGCTATTCTGGGTGCTGCAGGTTTAGCTGTTGGATTGGCTTTACAAGGGTCTTTATCTAACTTTGCAGGAGGAGTATTGATTCTGTTTTTTAAACCGTTTAAGATTGGTGATTTTATTGAAGCTCAGGGAGTCTCTGGTACAGTAAAAGAAATTTCAATATTCAAAACCAAACTCAACACCTTCGGAAATCAATTGGCGATTATTCCAAATGGAAAATTGTCTAATGAGAACATCATCAACTATTCTGCAGAACCCATACGCCGTGATAACTTAGAGATAGGGATTTCATATAGTAGCAACATCAAAGAAGCAAAAAATATACTTTTAGACCTTATTCATAGTCAGGAAGGGGTCATTCAAGACCCGGCGCCAGAAGTGGTAGTTTCAAACCTTGGTGATAGTGCGGTAACCTTATCGCTTAGATATTGGGCATCAATCGATGATTTTTGGCGCATTCATTTCTTTACTGTCGAAGATGCCAAGAAACGGTTAGAAGATAAAGGTATCTCGCTACCTTTTCCCCAAAGAGAGGTTCATGTGTATAATAAAGATGGCCAAAACACCAAAAAATCAACTTTTGGAGCAGATAAAACAACCATTGCTATAAATACAAAAGAAGAAAATGATGGAGAACAATAGACCGAGTGTAAAAAACGAAGACCAATACGAAGCGTTACGAGATAAAGGGTATAGTAAAGAAAAAGCGGCCCGAATTGCAAATACTTCAAATAGCGGTAAAAAAGGAGGGGAGGCTTCAAATTACGAAGACCGAACGAAAGAAGAATTATACGACCAAGCCAAAAAAGTTGGTATTGAAGGTCGATCAAAAATGAGTAAAGAAGAGCTAATCGAGGCTTTAAGAAATAATTAAAATTAAGATTATGAATTATATTATTATTGCAATGCAAATCATTGTCGGATTAAGCATATTAAATGTTTGGCTAATACAGAATAAAAAAGCCACCAAATGGAGGGGAGGAAATGCAACTACGATTATAGAAGAGTTTCATGCCTATGGATTACCCACTTGGGTGTGTTATGCAGTAGGTACCATGAAAGTTATATTGGCTATTTTGCTTATAGTAGCTATTTGGTATCCTGTTTTGAAGGAACCATCAGCTCTTGGATTGGCATTTTTGTTATTAGGGTCTATAGCGATGCACTTCAAAATAAAAGACCCTTTATATAAGTCTTTTCCGGCCTTTTTATTTTTAATCATGTGCACCTTAATAGCAGCCAGTGGTCACATTAAGCTATATTTCTAAATAACTTATAAAAGTATCAAATAGCGGAAGAATAAATATACATTAAGGATTGCATAAAAAAGGGCGGGTGACGAAGCCAGTAGTGGATCTTTGATTTTTAGTCTTACCCCAAAACCAAGCAGCATAAGTAAAGCGAGTCCCCCTGAACATATGATAATAAGTATTGGACTGAATACATATCCTACAATAAGCCCTGAACCTCCTAACAGCTGTAGTATTCCTGTCAAGATTCTTCTTTTTTCTAAGCCAAAACGAATAAACTCGTTTTTCATATGAGTTGAAAATAAGCAACTAATCCCATAAAAAATAAACGATATGGCCGAAAAAAAAAGTATACTAGTCAAAATATTCATACACAATAAGGTTAAGATACTTTTTATAATCGACCAAACTTAGATTAGATTTATTAATAGAAGCTCTCAAATACTTTTACAGCTGCATTTACAGAGGTATTAATTTCGTCCCGGGTATATGATCGGTTTTCTATAGTTTTACAAAAATTTTTCCATCGGGTAACGTGATATTCTGGATTTCCTCCAAAAAAGTGATGGGTGGTATGGATATCTAAGTTGTTACACTTTTTAAGATGTTTTGCGATAAGCAATCCTCCTAGCATAGAACCTTCGATAACGTATAGAGACCCTACTAATGATCCATAATTCTTTGGTAATGTAATGTCCTTGTTCGTAATGGTATTAAAATCGATCGAAAAAGTTTGAAGGTCTTTTCTTAATGCGTCACTTTTTTCATAAGTAACAAACTTTCTTAGATCAATATCTAATAGATTCTCGTTTTTATTTAAATAATTTTCTAAAGAAAAATATACACCATAATTTTTTTGTAATAGTTCCTTGTATTGATCGGTGGTTATGGTATGATCTATAATATATTTTGCCAGGTTTTTTTGTTCTGCAATTTCATGATGTTTTGCCGTTTCATTCTTTAAATGACCCAGAATAGATTTTTTTTGGTTAATCATGTCGTTGTTACTAGCATTCTTGGTTGTGAATTTATGAGTTTTTCTTTAAAGACCTAATTTTAAAAGACTTTTAGAGGAGCTTTATTAAATGTAGTCCAGTACTGTATAATTTTTGGCAATTGCTCCTTTAGATCGGTGTACGTTTTTGGTTTCTCTACATAACTATTCCCTCCCAAAGCATAGGTTTCAACTATCTCCTCTGGGCGATCAGATGAGCTTAAAATGATAACAGGGATATTTTTCACTTTTTTCTTGTTGCGCAAATAGTCTAGTACCTCGAGGCCATTCATTTTTGGTAATTTTATATCCATCAAAATACATTTTGGCGGATTATCAGAAAATTGCATAGTTTCAAAATATTGAATTGCAGATTCACCGTCTTCTATATATTGCACATCGCAGTCGGGTATTTCTTTTTCAAAAACTCTTTCCATTAGAGCAATATCAGAACGATTATCTTCTACTGATAGGACATATGGTTTCTTCATTTTTCAAATGTATTAAAAACAATTTTTTCTTTGTTGTTGTATTCTCCTTTCGCTTACTTTTTTATTAAAAAAAATAATCATTTACTTGCTTTTTTCGTTTAAGGTGAAATAAAAAGTAGCACCCTTGTTTAGCTTACTTTTTGCCCAAATATCTCCATTGTGCTTCTCTATCACACGTTTGGCTATAGCTAGCCCGATTCCTGATCCGTCATAATCATCGTTAACCAATCGATTAAAAACTCCAAAAATTTTATCGGTATGTTTTGCATTAAAGCCTATACCATTATCTCTAACAAAATAAGCTCCATTTTCAAAGCCTATGATAACTTCTGGTTGTTCTATTTTGGATGAATATTTTAAAGCGTTACCAATAAGGTTATTAAGTAGCTGAAAAATCATACCACGATCCCCATAATTTTCTGGTAAATCCTGAATATGTATTTGCACATTTTGGTAAATAATATCAACTTGTAAAAACTCTAATACTTCCTGTACAATTTTTTGTATCGATATCTCTTCTTTTTTCAACGAAGTTTTACCTAAACTCGAGAAGGCCAAGATATCATCAATTAACAGGTTCATCTTATCGATTGAAGATATAATAGTTCCTATAGCCTGTTTGCCAAAGTCATCTAAGCTGTCATAATAATCTTCTTTAATAATTTGCGCAAATCCGTCAATTCCTCGTAATGGAGCTCTTAAATCATGCGAAACACTATAACTAAAAGATTCCAGTTCGTTGTATGCATTTTTCAATTTTTCATTGAGAGCAGTAATCTCCTCATATTTCTGAATAATGATTTCGGCAATATGTTCTTTAAGTGCTTTTGCAGCGGCAATTTCATAATCCAGCCACGGATCGCTATGCCCCGTATGCTCTTCAGACCATTTGGCAAAAGATTTTCGGGGTGTTAATTTTTCATTCTCCAGGGTAACAGCTTTATGTGGGTTACCGCCCCAATTGACCGTTTGGATGATTTCGGGTTTAAACCACAAAATAGCATCTCTTTTTGATTTATTTATAAATATAGCCAGCAGCCCTGATGCGATTTTAACAATCTCTTTTCCATCATCATATTTTTCACTTAAATAATTCGTAGTAAAAATATCGGATTCTGATTTTTTTCTTGTCCAATCAATAAGTTTTTCAATTTCTTTAACTGTAGGAGTAATACCAGCAGTTTTGATTTGCTGATCTATGCAAAGCGCCGCACCTGTTGCTTCGGTAACGTCCAAAATAGAATTTTCTCCTTCAGAAACAATAGTATCAATATCCCAGTTCTGGCTCATTTTTTCGATGAGCCTTGATCTAATTTTGTTAGATTGATTTGTTTTTTGAAGCAACAAATTCGCCGATCGCAAACCCAATTGGGTTGAAAACACCTGGGTAATGAATTTACAAGAAACTCTGCGATGATAGTTGATAAATTTTGGACTGTAATGATGGCACGCTACCAAACCCCATAACTGGTTTTGAAATACTATAGCTGCTGTAAGTGTGGCACCAACATTCATGTTTGAAAGATATTCAATATGAATAGGTGATACTGCTCTAAGCTCGGATTGAGATAAATCTAGGGCATTGTTATTAGAAGCGTCTTTAAGAATATGTTTAGGTACTGAATTGATATCTGCAATAATTCTTACTCCCTGCTTTAAAAATAATTTTCTTGCTTGTTGTGGTATATCCGAAGCTGGGTAATGCAGCCCTAACCAGCTCTCTAGCTCTGGTTCTCGTACTTCTGAAACTACTTTACCATTCCAATTGGCATCAAATTGATAAATCATTACGCGGTCATACCCAAAAAAATCTTTAATGAGTTTTGCTGCTGTATCACACATTGTTAACTCATCTGATGCGAGATTAAGTTCTGATATGGTTCTCGATAATTGTTCCTGATACACCACAGAATCTATTCCTTGCCCGGTAGGCTCTAACTCTACAATGATATATTCACCATTATTATGTGACATCAAGGTAAAGCTTTTGTTTTTTATAGATACATCAAGAGCTATAGTTTTTTCTTTTTCAAGGTTGGATAAAATTTGGTCTACAACATCATCGCGTAATAAATCATTAAGTGTTACAGAAAGCAACTTAGAATAATCAGTATCAAACAAATCAAGGCAATTCTCACTATAATAAGCTACAGTTTTTGATTTTGGATGGAAAGCGAATAGAAAACCGTGATTTTGTATTTTATCAATAATATGGATAGGTTCTTTATCACAATTGGTGAGATCGACTTTTTTAGGATATAAGGTTGATGGACTTTCCATACTATTTTTTTAATTTATTAAATTTAATACAATTCACCAATTTAAAGGTATTAGTTATGCTTCGTATACGGTATAACAATTCATAAAAATCTGTCCTCATTACATAAATTTAGCATTTAAATAGCTAATTTTTGATATAGTGGTAGTTGAACAATAAAAGTAGCCCCCAGATCAAGCATTCCTATAGCCGAAATAGATCCATGATGAGTTTCTACAATTTTTCTACATATCGCCAGACCAATGCCTGTTCCCGAATATTCATTTTTTTGATGTAGTCTCTGAAACAGTTCAAAGATTTTGTCTACGTATTCTTGCTTAAAGCCGATTCCATTATCTTTAAATTGTAATTCGACCATTTCATCGATTTCTGTACTGTTATCATCTGGAATTTTGCTATTTCCAGTAATTAGTGTCGAAGAGATTTCTAGGTGCAACGGCCTGTCAGGATGTTGATATTTGATAGCATTTGTAATGATATTATAAAATAATTGATGAATCAAAAAAGGAACCCCTTCTATAATAGGTAGATCATTAGTTTGGTTGATGGTATATTGACTTGTTTTTGTTTCTTCCAGATCTTGTACTGTAGACTTAAAAACATCTTGGAGGTTAACTTTCTCAAAGGTGACACCTACTTTTCCTATTCGTGAATATGTCAAAAGTTGTTTGATCAATTTCTGCATGCGATCTGCAGAAGTTTCGATTTTACTAAGATACGTTTTTGCTTTTTCAGATAAGTCTTCATGACCCAAATCGTTTACACGCGAAATAAACATTCTAATTTTACGCAAAGGTTCCTGTAAATCGTGGCTGGCGATATGATTGAAAGAGTCTAATTCGGCGTTTATATGAAGCAGTTCTTCATTTTTTTGTCTAAGGTTTTTTTCATTTTCTACAGCCTCTGTGATATTTTTTACTACACCTAACATCATCTGTCCTGCAGCTACAGGTACAAAGTTACCCGATAGTGAAAAATACTTTCTATTGTTATTTTTTGTTGTCTTGAAGAATTGCGTTTCCAAATGGTCATCATATTGATAAAGATCAATTGCTGCTTTGATCTTATCCCTATCTGCGAGAGTCATAAGATCGAATATACCATTCTTAAACTCTCGAATGGTTTTAGGATTCAGATCAAATAACTTGTGCATATTTTCAGATAATATCCAAGTATTCTTTTTGATATTCCATCGAAAACTAGCAGATTTAGAGATAATTTCAGCTTCTCTAAGAGTAGCATTCTGAAACTCTAATTGTCTGTTCGATTTTCTTAGCTCCTGTTCTGTATGCTTGAGTTTAGAGATTTCACTACAAGTGACTGTTAGACCGTCTTCATATCGCGCTGCGTTGCATTCAAACCATATTTTGTTACCGCAGAGATTTAGTTCACGTTGAAAAGATATTTCAAAATCCTCTTTGGTTAAACAGGCTACTAAAATTTCAAAAATTCCATTATCATATACATCAGGAAAAAGAAAGTTCATCTTTTTGTTAATAATATCGCTTCTCTTACCGTCAATAAAAGTTTCTATGTTTTCTGTAACATAATCTAATTTAAAATCGATAACACTATTTTCTTCATATTCTGGAATAAGGAAGAAGATTAAATTATTTGATCGCGTTAATAAGTCATTTAAGAAACTTAAAGATTTTGCCAATTGTTTTTTATTTAAGAGAACTAAAACTAATAAATAGATATGTCTTATGGTAATTATTACGAGGAAAAACTGAAATTTTTTTTCGAATTAATTAAAAGCTAATGGAATTCTAAAAAAATTGTCCCTAAATTGTTAAAGAAATATTCATTTGAGATAAGAATACCCTCAATTCAATCATTTCATAGGTGTGTGGTACGCTGTTTTGTTTATCTTTGTTTAGAAACTAATTAGACACTTTATTACCTTATCACTTTATTGTTGTAATATTTTATGAAGCTTTATTTAAAATATGATATTAATGTAATATTTAAAAAAACCTTGGAAGAGCAATTAGATAAACTAGGAGTAGATTATAAAGTTAATGGATTGGGTGAAGTAGAGTTTAACGAACCTCTTAGTGTTGAAACCATAAAGGAGTTAACATCATTATTATCTATTTATGGTATCAACATCATTAATGATCATAAAAGTGAAATTGTACAGAGAATCAAAGATGCGATTACGGAAATGATTGCTGATTCATCGATAGAAAAGCAGTATAAAACTTCGACCTATTTATCTGATAGATTGGAATATTCTTATACATACTTGTCCAGTATTTTTTCTGAAAGTACATATACTTCTATAGAAAGTTTTGTAATTCTTAAGCGTATCGATAGAGCTAAGTCTTTGATTTTGGGTGGCCAACTGACGCTTACAGAAGTTGCATATACACTTGGGTACAGTAGTGTAGCGCATTTATCAGCTCAATTCAAGAAAACTACAGGGTTAACGCCAACAGTTTTTCAACGAATTATTAAAGAACGTAATAAAAAACTAAACCAGTAATAAGCACGCAATCATATGAACTTAGATGCATTAAAAGTAGTTTTAGTAGATGATGATGAGGATGATCGTTTGCTTTTTAAGGATGCCATAGAAGAAGTGGATATGAATACCAATTTGCTTTTATTTGGCAACGGTCAGGAATTTATGGACTACATTTCCCTTTCTGGACAACCTTTGCCACATTTAGTCTTTTTAGATTTAAATATGCCCGTTAAAGACGGAATCCAATGCCTTACTGAAATTAGAAGCACTAGTACTCTAAAGGATCTCTCAGTTGCTATATATTCTACATCGTCATCAGATAAAGATATAGAACAAACTTTTATAAATGGCGCTAACATTTATATTAACAAGCCAAGTGACTTTTCAAAGCTAAAAAAAGCAATAAAAGAGGTTCTTAAACTAAACTGGCAATACCATACCTCTAATTTAAACAGAGATAACTTTCTTCTAAGTATATAAATATTACCAAGGTATAGTATTTATTGTTCTTGTCTGAGGCTAGTTTTAAGAAGAACCCTTACTCTTTATTCTCAAATGGGAAATGGTAATGTTGTGGTTAATTACCTATTTCTACCTATAGAATGCTTAAATTTTTATAAAAAAAGTTAAAAATAACCTCCTTTTTTAACAGGAAATGGTCTGTTTATCGGTAATCGCAAGATTTTATAATACAATCTAAAAATTATATAACACCTTTCCTTTTTTTGTTTAAGATATTTGATAAAAAATTAAACACATTAATGTAAACGTCAAATGCTATGTTATTAAATCAATATGCAAGAATAGGTAGAGTGTTTAAAAAACCGTCACCCATTCCGATAACAGTATCGTCAAGTTCTTTTTATGTTTCAAGAGAATCAAATGAATTAAACTTTGATGCAAATTCAATAGATACACACACAAGAAGTCTTAAATAATAAACTTAAAACCAACATCATGCTGCTAACAGAAATAAAAGAAAAGAATATAACTGATATATTTTCTACCATCCAAAACAATCTGCAAGGTAATCTCTCTCAAAATTTTGGAGAATACATAATTCAAGTTAATAATTCTTTGGCAACAGGGTATATTAGAGGAATGAAAGTGCAACAAAACAAATTGTTCCTTGAAATTGATTTACGCTGTCACGCAGATATCACCATAGATTTATGTAGTGTTGATTTTAATCCTGCTCACTTTCTATACAGCCAAAAAGATCAGAGTATGATAAGTTTTGAGCATAGCGCTCAAAGTCATATGTTGGATGAATATCAAACGGCTATTCTTTATCACAAGCAAAAGAATACCAGTCTTCATTTTGCGAAAGATTCTCATGTAAAAATTTGTGTCATTTCGGTTTGTGCACCGCTGCAGTTAGAGCCGCTATCTTCTTCTACTGTAAATGTACATTCTCTATTCATGGATAAGTTGCGGGAAGGGGTTTTTACATATTTTGGTTCTTACAATCTTAAAATAGCTACTCAAATATCAAAATTAGACGAAATAAAAGAAGAAGGGATTATTAAGAAATTGTTCATAGAAGGAATGGTTCAGCTCATCTTAGCAATGGAGATACAGCATCATCAAGATGATATCAATACAAATATCAATATTTTTGATGCCTTGACTAGAAATGAACTGAAAACAATACAGGATTGCGGTACGTATATTAAGGAAAATGCAGATATTCAATATTCTATTGAGATGCTTACTAATCAAACCGGTATACCTGCTGCAAAATTACAAACAGGATTTAAACATTTATTTGGAAGAACAGTTACTGATTATATAAAGAATGTTAGACTAGAGATTGCAGAAGAGCTTATTAAAACTACAGATCTTAATATTTCAGAAATAGTATATAGTGTAGGATTTAGCAGCAGAAGTTATTTTTCTAAGATTTTTAGAGAAAAATATGGTTGTAGCCCTAAAAGTTTCCAGGATAATTTAAAATATAGAGCAGTGAGTGCTTAGATTGATTGATTTGTTTGTGTGATTGAAAAATGCAGGAATTTGACATCCTGCATTTTTTCATTTTTCTACTTTTGAAAAAGTAGTTTCTGTTTATCGCTTTAATTAGTTTTTCAACATATCAAATAATTTCTTCGCTACCTCTTCAGAGGAAGCAGGATTTTGTCCGGTAACCAAATTTCCATCCTGTACTGAATAGGCTTTCCAGTCATCGGCTTTGCTGTAAGTTCCTCCGTTTTCTTTCAGCATATCTTCTACCAGAAATGGTACTACATCGGTTAATTCTACAGCAGCTTCTTCGCTGTTTGTAAAACCAGTAACTTTTTTACCTTTCACTAGATATTCTCCGTTACTTGTTTTCACATTTTTTAATGCCGCAGGTGCATGACATACTAATCCGGTGGGTTTATTGTTTTCAAAAAATGACTGAAGCAGCTTTATAGAGTCTTTGTCTTCTGCAAGATCCCATAACGGTCCATGGCCACCTGGATAAAAAACTGCATCATAATCTTTTTCGTTTACTTCTGTTAGTTTAAAAGTTTTACTTAATTTTTTCTGAAGGTCCTGATCTTTATGAAAACGTTGAGTGGCTTCAGTTTGATTTTCAGGTTTATCGCTGCTTGGATCGATTGGTGGTTGTCCTCCCTTTGGTGAGGCTAAGGTGATTTCTGCACCTTTATCTGCTAGATAGTAATAAGGTGCAGCAAATTCTTCTATCCAAAACCCGGTTTTCTCTCCGGTGTCTCCAAGTTTATCGTGGGAGGTTAATACAAATAATATTTTCATGATTTTTTCTTTTTAACTATTAATACGATTTCATTTTGTCTTTTCGCTTCTCTAATTGATCGTTAAGATCTCTTATAGTTTCAGCAATTGCCTCTTCGAAGTTCGTTTCGTCTGAAGAAGCATATAATCTAGGTCCAGGAGCACTTAAACGAATCCCACAAATATGCCCTGTATCATCGCTTCTGTTTTCTTTTTTGAAAAATACATCTCCGCGTATTAAAAAAGGATATTTTTCAGATAGGTGATTTAATTTTTCAGTAGCTAGATTTTCTAATCTTTCACTTCCGCTAACATTTGTGTATTCGAATACTGTTTTCATATTTATATTTTTTTTGTTAAATTATTAAAATTTTAAATAGTACCACTATCATAGGCAAAAGCTTTGTATTTTAACAAAGCAACGAAGACAACACCTCCTATAGCATTACCTATTATGGCCGTTATCTGAAATGATAAATAATCAATAATTGTTATTTGATCTGATGTTATGAGGCCAGAAAACACTTCTATATTTCCAACGATACTGTGATGAAGTCCCACAGCCCCAATAACAGCAGTAATGATAAAAATAACCAAAATCCTACTTATCGTACTGTCAGAAGAAGTTAAAAGCCAAGAGAGTAATCCCATAAGCCATCCAGCAAGTACGGCACTTACCAAAATTACCAGTAAATCTGGCTTTAGGACATGCTCTGATATTCTAATAACCGTGTCAAGGCCAAAAACTCCCAGTTTAGGTCCTACCCAAACGGCTAGAAGGCTAATTATAATACCTCCGGAAATGTTCCCTACAATCACTAAACTCCAAAGTCTAAATAAATCTGTAATTTTTGATTTTTTATTAAGTACAGGGAGCGTGAGCAATGATGTTTGTTCTGTGAACAGCATAGATTTACCGAGCACAACAAGAATGAAACCTACGGGATACACCAGTGCATTTATTTTCCAAACGGTAGAACTTGAGGTGTCATCAGCAAAAAAAGCAGTCATTACACAAATGAGTATAAAGCTGAAACCTATTTCTAAACCCGCAGAGAAGGAGCTGATGAGGATGCTCGAATTTGTTTTTTTGTAGATATCCAAAGCTTCTGAAACTTGCTCTCTAAGAATTTCTGAATGTGACATTGGCGCATTCTCCTGAGTTTCATTTTCAGGTATATCTTTTGTTGTTGATTTTTGAGTACTCATATTTGTTGTTGCCAAACAGCAACGGCTTCTTCGCGAAGCAATTGATGCATATTAAATTCTTGATATCTTTTTTCGTTATCAGAGGCATAAAAAACATTAGAATATATAAAACCATGTTTTTTGGCATCCTCTGCTGAAGCACCAAAATAAATTGCTTCAAATCCTGCCCAATAGCTTGCCCCCAAACACATCATGCAGGGTTCGCAACTGGTATAGAGAATACATTCAGAAAGATCTTTACTCTCTAAAACTTTACAGGCTTCTTGTATAACAGCAAGTTCTGCATGTTGTGTAAGATCATTTTTATCATGTACTTCATTGTGTCCTTTAGCAATAATATGTTGATTTTTAACAATTACAGCACCAAATGGACCGGAACCTTTGGTCATTTTTCCTTTTTTCGCTAAGGCGATAGCCTGTTGCATGAAATAAATATGAGAATTATCCATTATTGCTTATCGGTTGCTTCTTTTACCACCACCGGTTCAATAGGTTGATATTCTGGTTTTAATTTTTTGTAAAGTTTTAATTGTGGACGTGTTAGAATGTCACCCATGTCTGCACTTTCCATGTCATAGTTTTTCTGAAGCTCTACCAGTTTTTGTTCTGTTGACAGATTGCTGTTTCTTATTTTTTGCTCATTGATCAGAAATTCTTCAACTTTTATTTCGAATAAATTCATTTGTTTGCCTCTTAAGGCTAGTTGGTCATTATATTTTTTGGTCAACGCTCTTGCTTCCTGTTCTAATTCGAGATTGTCTGAATTTTGTGTCATCGGATTTTGAGCCAATGCCGAAGTAGTGATCATCACTACTAAAATTGTTACTATAGTTTTCATTGTATTTTTTTTAGATTAATATTTTTTTAGCGTTTTAACTGTGGATTAAGTTTTCCAGCTCATTTCTTTCCATCGATTTTGCATAGATTTTTTGATCTGGATCCATAATCTTGGTTTTGGTTAAATCTCCAACGTATACTGCGTCAAAACCAATATCCTCAATAAGTTGTTGTGTTACTTGCCTACTTTCTTCATCTTGAGCTGCATAGGGAATAGCCAGTTTTTGGGAGTCTCGAAAGGCTCGATTTTTTAGGTGATCCGCATAAATGGTATTAAATGCTTTTGCGGTTTTTGCAGTGTTAAATTTCATAGCCGTATACTCGGAAGCATTCCTGTTAGAATCCCTCACTTCTTGTGCCATCTTTCCATCTCTTTCAGGATATGGATTAGTGGCATCTATAATGACTTTATTTCCATACTCTCCGGCATATAATTCTGATAGTTTATCAATAGCTTTAAACGGAGTTGCTAATAGATATACGTCTGCATTAGCTTCAAAAGCTTCTTCAATACTAACTGCTGTTGCTTTACCTTCTGATTCTCTAACCAAATCATTCAATTGTTCGGGATGACGTGAGCTAAAAAGTACTTCATGACCTGCTTTTGCCCAGTGTTTACCTAAATTACCTCCAATATTACCACTACCTATGATTCCTATTTTCATGAGTTTTTAATTTTTTAGAGATTCTTGATTTGAAGAATTTAACCCAAGGTCATCCATATAGTCCCCGTTAAATGTAAATTCTCTTTGCATTTTTCGCGTTCTATTTTCAGGATTTTCATCAGTCCTTAAGTCTTCTGGTAAATCCTCTATTGAACCACCATAATATCCTACTGCAACTGCAGTCGCAACATGATATTCATCAGGAAATTTAAATTCTTTTTTTGCTTTGTCATAATCGACTCCTGCCATTTGATGTAATGCAATACCGAGATGTTGAGCCTGGGCAGAAACATTCCCCATAAATAATCCTAAATCATGTAAAGCATGAAAATTTTCGCTGCCGTCTTCAGTAGTTTTTTTAAATGCATTTAAAAGTAAAACAGGAGCATTGCCAGCCCATGACTGATTGAATTCGCTTAAACAATTAAAAATTCTGTCATAGGTTTTGCTGCCTTTAATCCCCCAGATGATTCTCCAGGGCTGTCTGTTGTATGAACTTGGAGCCCATCTTCCAGCTTCAAATAATGTCCTAAGTTCTACTTCAGAAATAGGCGTGTCTGCAAAGACTCTGGGACTGTATCTTTCACTCAAAACAGGCAATATATTAAACTTCGTTGTATTTTCTTTTTCGTTAGCAATTGTATTCTTCATTTCTTATAGTGTTTTTGTAGGTTCGTATTTACTTAAATTAATGATAATATCTTTTTGTCGACCTTCGGAAAGGTTGAATTGTGGCTTACCATGAAGCGGTAGCATGTGTTTAAAGGGTTTAGTATAATTTTTCCAGTGTTGGGCCAGTCCTATATCCTGACTTTGATTTGCTATTGGCGGTCGTTCAAAATAATATTCTTCCTTCTCATAAGGGGACCCAACAGCACTATCACCGGTAAAGAGCATACCATTGTTGATTTCAGAATGTATAACGACACTACCTCCGGTATGTCCTGGTGAATGATCAATCGATATAGAGAATTTATTAAAAACCTCGTTGGGTTCAAGAATGTTTTTAAGAAAGCCTCCCTGGGATCCTGAATCTAGTGGATGGATATAAATAACTACATCTCCCAGATCTTCAGAAAGTTTTTTCATATTCGTATAACTTTGATGAATGAGATCGCTGTGCGTCAATAATAATCCAACTATATCAAAACCATCCTGAATTAATTGTTGAATGGCTTCCTGAGAATCTTGGTGTACTACATCGATAAGCAATAACTCCTTTCGATCTAAGTGCTGAATGATATATGAATTTCCGGTTCTATATCTGAATTTGGCAACTTTGACTAAAAAAGTGTCGGGAAGTATTAAGGTTCTTTCGCCGACTTTTTTATTTTTTAATTCCTCGATTATAGAGGTATAACTAATATTTGAAGAGGCCATAACTTTTTTTATTCAATATAAGCTGATTGTTCTTAATGCATTAATACAATCGCGAGGTATGTTGACTCAATCAGAAAACAAATAGTGTGCAATCCTAAGTTTTAACCATTAACATAAAAACCATAGCGTTGAAGCTATGGTTTTACATAATTTATGGAGAATATTACTTTTTATTATCAGGGAATCTTGTTCTCGAAATCTTTATAGAACTCATACCGTAAAGAATCCATACGTTCTATGGCAGATTGCATTTCAAAAAAATCTTCTTCCCACCGGGATCTAAAACTCTCATTTTGCATAAATCTTTTATAGAAAAGAGAATCCCATTCAAACATTCCGGGTATCCTTTGATGTATAGATAGCGGAAAATTATTATCCACCTGATCATAGAAAGAACGAAGCATACGATCCATATCAACTTCGATTGAGTCACCTTCTAGATTAGAATAAGACCAACTGTAAATTGAATCATATCGTATAACGTTACCCGCAGAATCAAGTTCTTTTTTTACCTTCCAACGTGCTCCTGGCATAGTTTTAGCAATTTCAGTAGCATCTTGCTCTTCTACTGTTTTAGAAGACAAAGTAGGTTCGTTTTCTACTTCTTTATTTTTTTCTGAACAACTATTTAGGATCGTGATCCCTAACAGTATTATCACTATTCTCTTCATATTTTTTGTGCTTTCTTGAAAAATAAAATAAATCAAAAAGTTTCTTCCCTCTCTATGCAATTTCTATTTTTCTAGGAGGTTTTGGTTTAGCTTCCTCTTTCTTGGGTACTACTATGTTTAGAATCCCATTGTTGTAAGAAGCTTTTATTTCATCTTCATTTGCACTTTCTGGTAAGGCGAAAACACGTCTAAAAGAATCGTAGCCAAATTCTCTACGAGTATAATTGCCATTTTTATCTTCTTCGGTATTTTCATAATTTTTTTCGACAGAAATAGCCAAAAGATTATTATCCAAGTCTATTTTGAAATCTTCTTTTTTCATTCCGGGAGCTGCCATTTCTACGGTATACTCATCGTCATTGTCTAAAATGTTAACAGCTGGTACTTTCGTACCCATTTGAAATTTACCTGGGTTACCAAACCAGTCGTTGTCAAAAAAATTATCCCAATTTGATGGAAAAAAATCGTTGTTAAATTTTATTAAGGACATTGTAATAATTTTTAAGTTAGTACTATCTAATATTTATATATTTATTGGAAAATTAAGCATTTACCACCTGATCGTCATGCTTACCTTCTTTAACTTCTTCGATTATTTTATCAATAAAAGCAGGGAGATCATCTGGATTTCTACTGGTTATTAAGCCACTATCCACAACAACTTCTTGATCAACCCAATTGGCTCCGGCATTGATGATATCATCTTTGATGCTATGATAAGAAGTTACTTTTCTATTTTCGATAACCTTGGCACTAACAAGCAACCATGGTGCATGACAAATTGCTGCAACTGGCTTACCGCTTTTGAAAAAATCTCGAATGAATTCTAATACATGATCATGAGTTCTTAGTAGATCAGGATTGGCCACTCCACCTGGTAGGACCAATGCGTTATAATCTGATTCATTGGCATCTTGTACTAGTTTGTCAACTTGTATAGATTCATCCCAATTCTCACCTTCCCAACTTTTTATTTCTCCTTCTTTAACAGAAATTATATGAACTGTTGCATTTTCATTTTGTAAAGCTTTAAGTGGTTCAAAAAGTTCTGATTTTTCGAACCCATCTGTGGCCAAAATGGCAATTTTTTTATTTTCTAATGTCATAAGAATTGTATTTTAAATTATAAAATAGTTTTTGTGTACACCTACTCAAAAGTAACACGATAATAAGAATTACAGGTGTTGTAAAAATTTGAAGATTAACTCTTTTAAAAATAAAATCACCTTAAAACATCAAATTACACATTTGATGTTTTAAGGTGATTAATTATATCATTTTATCTGCTCATTGCGTACCAGCTGGCAGAGGGTAGATTACTAATTAAGCGTTTAAACTTTTTCATATCTACAATCAAAATACCGTAAAATAATTTTTTCATAACCCTAAATTTTTAAATTAAACATCAAATACGATTGTTTTCCAATCTATATACCTCAGTTTTATTTATTGGTTCAAAAACATTATTTCGGATAAATTCATTTTAATGAGTATTTATATGTACTTTTTTGTATAATTTGGTTACTTTAATATAATGATAATACCAGAAAAGTCAAGTGATTTAACGAGTTTTAACTTGATATAAAAAAATCTTTAACTTTTTTTAAGCTAAAGATTTTTAGTTTAGTTTTTTCGTAATTGTTACCAGATCAAAATAGGATTAAAATCCAAAATTAAGTGCAAACGATAAACCACCATATTCTGCAAGAGTATAATCCAAATTCATTCTAAAAAAAGCCAAAGTAAGTTTCGCTCCTAATGTTCCTCTTATACCAGATACTCTGCTCTCTATTGAAAATGGATCTGTAATTTGTTCTTCAGACACAATCCCTGACCGAACTCTATATGTTCCTAATAAATCAGTAGTCGAAGTCCCTGTGAGATATCCTATCCCACCGTATACATTAAAAACCGGTAGTTTAGTAGATCCAATAACTTGAAATAAGTAAGTGTTTGTATTGTTTTCAAATCGTTGATTTTCTCCATCTACAATATTGGTATCTGTAAAGTCATAACTTCCATCTAAATGGGTATAGGCAATAAGTCCGGAGATCGCTACTGGAAATACCTTGTCTGCAGGTAACCAGGAAGTAAATTCATGCTGAAGTCCCAGGCCGTAAAAACCAACTTCGGTATCATTGGTGTTCACCTTAGGAAAGAATCTGGCCTTTATTTCAGTTCCTTTCAAAAATCCGAAACTTGCTTGTAAAAATGCCGATGGTACAAAATTAATATTGGACCCACCAAGACCTGTTGGTAATTCAAATTCTGCGTCTTGAGCTGGTATAATAGGGACAGTACTTTCACCTTCAACGACAACCATGATACCATCAATATCACCAAATGCTGTTGCTACTTCTTTTTCAATACTACCATCTCTAAATTGAAGGTTCTCATATTGCGATGTGTCAAGAATAAAAGATTTATTATCATCACCAACAAAAGAAGCATTGGCAACTAACGAAATCTCAAATCCAAATAATTTTTTTGCTTTGGCATCATTAAACCACCCTTGATTTATGCTATACATCATACCTTCAGATGCTGGTCTAAGATAATCAGAAGCAAAACGTTGAGCGTCATTGATACCCGCAGCCAATAAATCGTCAATATTTTGTTGGGCATATGAAGAAATAGAGATAAATAGAAACAATAAAACATTTAAATTTCTCATAAGATTTAGGGGCTGATTTTATTAATTTTTTTACCTAAGGTAGTAAAACTTGACGTTTTTCGTAGATGAAGCGCTTAAATTATAGACGAATTGAGTTAAAATTAGCTAAAATTTGGACCAATAATTATGGAATACCTCAAAAAAAATATGGAATTCCGTAAAAAAATAGCTCATATAGGTCTTTAATTTAACTTATTTGCTCATTTACATAGATGTATTTTGATTTTTTTTTAGTGACGTCACAAAAGTTTTTTTTTAAATTTTAATCAATGGTTATCCCTTTGTTTATGGTATTTTTTTGGAGATTAGATAGTGGATTTTTCATCTAGAAATATTTGAATCCTGTAAATATTTACGGTTTAACCATAAATATTTTGAGTGATATATATAAATAATAGTGCTTTATAATCTTTAAATTTATGTTAACCAAATTACCCCTCTTTACAATAATTAAGATATGTACGAAAAATCTGCTATGTCTCCACTAAGAGTGGTCTATGAAGAAAATTACCTAAAAAGAGAACTTTATGCCTTAATTAGAGAAGAGGAACAGATTTTTGATTTCATTCAAAAATCGGCTTTAGATGGATTATGGTTTTGGGATTTAGAAAAGCCAGAGAATGAATGGATGAACCCAAAGTTTTGGACTACATTGGGTTATGATCCCGAGGAAATGCCACACCAAGCTTCGGCGTGGCAGAGTATTATAAATCAGGAGGATCTGGCTGTTGCTCTTGAAAATTTCAATAAACATTGTGAAGATCCCCATTATCCTTATGACCAGGTAGTTAGATATCAACACAAGCTTGGACATACCGTTTGGATTCACTGTAGAGGTATCGTTATCAGAGATAAAAAAGGGAAACCCTATAGAATGCTTGGTGCTCATACTGACATTACCAAATTGAAAAAAACAGAAATAAAGTTAAGAAGACAGATTTCTAAGTACGAACATATTATTGAGGGCACTAGTATTGGCACTTGGGAATGGAATATACAAACAGGCCAGATCATATTTAATGAACGATGGGCACAAATACTTGGATATGCTTTGATAGAATTGGATCCTGTATCAATTGACACTTGGAATAATAGCGTGCATCCTGATGATAGAAAAAAATCTGAAAGAGCTTTACAAGATTATTTTGAAGGTAAAACAGAGTTTTACGAGTGCGAGACCAGAATGCGACATAAAAACGGTGATTGGGTATGGGTCTTGGATAGAGGTAAAATTGTAAGTCACGACAAAAATGGAGACCCAGAATGGATGCTAGGATCTCATCAGGAAATTACACAGAGAAAGAAAGATTTGCAAAGGCACAAAGTATTTATAGAACAGGCGCCAAGTGCTATTGCTATGCTTGATACCAATATGTGCTATATTTCTCATTCTAAAAAATGGTTGGTAGACTATAAAATAAAGGACGAGGATATTATTGGGAAATCACATTATGATATTTTCCCGGAAATAGGGGATACTTGGAAGAAAGATCATCAAAAATGCCTGGAAGGAAATATTTTAAGAAAAGCAGAAGATAGGTTTGAAAGAACCGATGGATCTGTGCAGTGGATATCATGGGAATTGCACCCTTGGTATAAGGATAATAACAAGGTTGGGGGGCTTATCATGCTTACCTCAGACATCACAAGGACAAAAGAAGCCGAAATAGAATTAAAAATAAGTGAGAAAAAATTTCGAGCGAATTTTGAGAATGCTGCAACCGGAATGGCTATTTTGGATTTAAGCGGTCAATGGCTTGAAGTTAACAATACGCTGTGCAAAATGGTGGGATATACCCCAGATGAACTTAAGACACTTACGTTTCAAGACATAACACATCCTGATGATCTGGAAGTTCATTTAGGTTATGTTGATGATCTGGTAAGCAATAAAATATCATTTTGTCATATCGAAAAAAGATATTTGCACAAAAATGGAGATATTGTACATGCTCAACTTTCAGTTTCGATAGTAAGAGATGAAAATGACAATCCTTTGTATTTTGTCGCCCAGATAACAGATATTACTCCGCGGGTTCAAGCTCAAAACCATCTTGAAAGAACACTCACGAAATTAGAAAGCGTATTTGAGGCAAGTACCCAGGTAAGTATAATAGGGACAAACACAGATGGCCTCATAACGAGTTTTAACAGGGGAGCAGAAAATCTACTGGGTTATAAACGAAACGAAGTCATAGGCAAACAAAACTTGTTATCCCTACATGCTTTGGAAGAAATTCAACGCAGAGGTAAAGAACTTTCATTACAATATAATAGAGAAATTGATGGTTTTGATGTGTTTACTAAGTTTGCGAAAAAGAAGAAACATGATACCAGAGAATGGAATTATATTCGAAAAGATGGATCTAAATTCCCTGTTCAATTAACGATTACGGCAATAAAAGAAAAAAATAGAACAGTTGGATATTTGGCAGTTGCAGCAAATATAAGTGAGATTAAAAAAGTAGAAACGGAAATAAAATCATTGTTGGCAGTTGCGAATGGTCAAAACAGAAGACTCAAAAATTTTGCACATATCGTTTCGCATAATTTGAAGTCTCATTCAGGAAACTTTAGCATGTTATTAGATCTTTATCTTCAAGAAAATCCAGATCAGTCTGAAAATGAGATTCTAAGTCTGTTTAGAGAAGCATCAAATAATTTGTCTGAAACCATTGATCATCTCAATCAAGTAGTTTTGATGAGTAGTAAAGTAGAAGACAATTTAAAAATAATAAATCTCGAACATAGCATTAACAAAGTAGTTTCTAGTGTAAAAGTCATCGCAGAAGAAGCTGCAGTTAGAATCGAGAATTTAGTGAGTCCAGAAACTAATATTCTTGGTATTCCTGCTTACATGGATAGCATTATTTTAAATTTTATAACAAATAGCATTAAATACCGATCGCAAGATAGAGATAGCTATGTACTGCTAAGTTCATTTCTGCAAGAGGATTATGTAGTTTTAGTCGTTGAAGATAATGGTCTTGGAATTGATCTTAATAAACATCATTCTAAACTATTCGGTATGTATAAAACATTTCATAGAAATAAAGATGCACGAGGAATAGGCCTGTTCATTACCAAAAATCAGGTTGAGGCCTTAGGAGGCAAAATAGAAGTAGAGAGTCAAGTGAATAAAGGAACAACGTTTAAAATTTATTTGAAATATGAAAAAGATTGATTTAGCTTGTATTATCGATGACGATAATATCTTTATCTATGGAGTAAGAAAAGTGATGGAACTGGCTGAAATATGTAATAATTTTTTAATATACAAAAACGGTCAGGAAGCTTTAGATGCGCTTACGTCGATAATTTCTTCTAATAATAAACTACCCGATATTATTCTACTAGACCTTAACATGCCAGTTTTGGATGGTTGGCAATTCTTAGATGAATTTATAAAAATTCCGGCATCGAAAAGAATAACAATATATATAGTATCGTCTTCGGTCGATCCAGAGGACGTTTTACGAGCTAAATCCTATGAAATTGTTAGTAACTATGTGGTGAAGCCCATAACCATGAAAAAGCTAGAAGAGTTGATGCGTGATTTTGCAGAATCCAATTAGGTGTATAGCTCAACTTTTAATACAACATGACTCTTTAGTGATAATATCTATTGATTAAATTGAGTGAATTAGAGCGTTAATATTATGTTGTTTAACTAATTGCTCTGTAAATGATCTATGCCTTCTTGGCGGAAGTAAGTGGAATTACCCTCTCTTCATCCCGGCCATAAAACTTAGAACTTTCTGTTTTGAAACTAATTTTTTTGGATTATCTTTTTTTTAAGGATACATCTGCAAAATACCTAGATCCTCCATAAGTTGTAAATGAAAAATCTGCCTGGATCTTCTCGTTTGAAGTTTTACTAGTAAAGATTTTGGGCTCACTGTAGCCTTCTATCTTAGCTTTTATAGAAACTTTTGGTTTTTTTCTAGCCATGTAAGAGCTTTGTCAAAATACTTTTTCTTTATAAATTTATATTTAAAAATTACTCTTTTCGATGCTCCTCTATTTAAACGGCAAAGGACTTTTTAGGTTTTGCGCCGTTCCTAATTTTTTTTCTAACGTTTCTTAAATAGGCCTTACTTCCAAAAAATTTTTTTCTTAGTCCTGGCCTTTGAATGTTATTTTTATTTTTCATAGATAATGATAAACTTAAAATTTAGAGAATTAGTTGTACTGCTAATATATATAGTAATATTGCACTAACGATTAATATGGTTAATGATTTAAATAATTTTTTCTTAAACTTCATTAGAATGTTTGATAACATTTGGAAAACTTCTAAAGTTACCTATTTATAGCATACTGACTTGCTACTGGAAGGTTTTTTATAAATTTTACCAATGGATTAAAGTAAACTTTCAAATATCTGTAGTAAATTTCCATAATTTGTGCGTTTGAGTATTATTTCTTTAGTTAAGATAATTCTATAAAAGTCGTTATTAATGCAAACATGAACACAAAAACTGAAGCTATTGTAAGTATAATTAAAGATTTTTTATATTCGTTTTTCAAAACATTTTGTTTTACAATTTATATTAATTTTAAGAGCTTATCTAAATAAATAATCAAGATTACTGTCCTCAACTTTTAATTTTTTAAAAATCTATCTGTAAGATGATTATTCTATTTCTATAAGACTTAGAGATATGTCAATAACTAAAATTAAATGAAATAATCTTCAGGAAAAGATTAAACTCTTTTTTTACATATTGACATTTGCAACATCCCTAACTAATATAATTTGAAGAATAAATTTGTCAAGGGCTTTAACGAGCTTTAACCCCTTAAATTTTTTTTTAACATAATTAATGTTAAAATTATTTTCATTGTGTTAAATAATTTAATAGCGTTTATTAGTAACATAGAGTACTATGCATCAAAACGAAATACACTTAAAAATCTAATTTTTAATTCTCAAGGGTTTATATTATTTTCTTCTTGATTATTTTCTTCTTGGCTGTTATACAATATATTCTTCGCTTCAGGTTCTGATAGTTTTTCCTTTTCTTCTACAAGAGATTTTACTTTTTTTTGAGATTGGCTTCTCAATTTCTTTAAGTGATAAATGGTTGGCACAACAGCAACTACAGCTATTAAGATAGCGATTGAAAAAGTTGTGAATAAAATTAAAGATAAAGAGGCTTTGGCTTCCCAAAAAAATAATTTCACAGCTACTACTTGCGAATTCTGCAGCGTAAAAATAGTGATTGCTATTAGTGATATTGCCGCAATAGTTAATGTCCCTAATTTTTTCATCTCTGTTTTTTTTGATAAGTGTTCATTTCTGCTCTAATGAATAACAAATAATTGATATTTGAAAGAAAGTAACTAAAATTTTAAAAATGATATTAACGCATTTGATGCTAATTGTATCTCAAATGAGATTTTAAACAAAGGATCAAAGTATGTAGTAATCTGTCTCATAAACTAGGCGAATATCTCTGATGTAGCCCTGAATTTCAATTTTGGTTTATAAATATTCTTTCCTTCAACAAAAAAAATAGCTCCCTAGTATTTCTATTTAGGGTTTAGAGAATTATGATTTTTAATTTTTCTTTTGCGAAAGTTTATTTCTCGATGTCTTAACTTGTGCTGTGTAAATATTTCCAAAAAGAAATTTTGAATGAATATCCTTAATCTACTTTAAAAAAATGTAACTTCAGTCCTTATTAAAGATAATTTTAGTTCATCATGCATACATATAAGAACTTTTGTACTATATCCTTTTTTTTTATCGTTTTATGCGGTTGTACCAGGCAAAATCCCAATAAGCAATTAGAACAAGGTATTCTTAAAGAAAATACCATCGAAAATAATGAAAATTTTACCTATTCAATAAACGAGCAAGTATACGTTCCAATTTATTCAGATATTTACAACAAAACAAAAGACTTTCGGTTTTTACTTACTGCTACACTTAGTATTAGAAATACTAGTGCTAAAGACTCCTTGTTTATCAAAAATGCAGATTACTATGATACTCAAGGAAATTTTGTTCGTAGTTACATAAAACGACCTATATATTTAAAGCCATTAGAATCTATTGAATATGTAATCGAGGAAAAAGATACGCTAGGAGGTAGTGGTGCAAATTTTATAATTACCTGGGGAGCACATAATTCTGTAAAGCCAATTTTTCAAGGAGTGATGGTTGGGATCTCAGGACAACAGGGTTTTGCTTTTACCACTGATGGAGTGACTATATCAAATGGTAATGATGACTAATAAAACTTCTTAAGAAATAGACGAGAATGATCAATAAACTTTTATAAATAAGAAGTCTTAGAAGTAGTTGTCATATTTAATCTAAAGAATTCTTCGAGGCTATATATCCGTTTGTTTTAAATCACGAACAGTGGTTTGTCGCTATTTAACATATGATTTGCAAGTAATACCCGAATTAAAGGTATCTTTACCATGTTAAAATTCGTAAAGCTTCAATTTAATTTTGTTTTTTCAAATTCAATATTCTTTTTCTGCTCTCTTTTTTTCTCAGCAATATTGCAAAAAACATTTTTAAGGTAAATATAAGGATAACAACATCAGTTTGGAGTCTGTTTTAAATGTAAAGCAAGTCTTCATAATTAGATATTTCTGTTTGTTTCTAAGTCCTTTATATTTATACGTTGTCCCCGAATTATACGTGGATGGGCTTAAAACAAAAAGTCGATAGTATCAAAAATCTAAAATTTTCAAAAAGAACAAACTCTGATTTTTCAAAAACACTGAGAAACAGGGTGAATAATTATTTCAAAACCAACAATATCAGTAAGCATGCAAACGAGAGCATGATCACGAAAACTATCGTAATGCTGACCATATTCTTAGCACCCCTATTGTTAATTAATATTGGCGTTGTTTCTGCGCCATGGCTTCTTTTTACGCTCTATATTATTAGTGGAGTAGGGATGGCAGGGATAGGAATGGGTATTATGCACGATGCTATTCACGGTTCTTACTCCAAAAACAAAAGAGTGAACAAATATCTGGGCTATACGATGAATCTAATCGGCGCTAATGCTACAGTATGGAAGATACAACATAATATACTACATCATACCTATACCAATGTAGAAGGCATGGATGATGACATAAATGCACCTTTTTTTCTTCGTTTCTCACCCCACGCAAAAAAAAATAAACTACACCAGTTTCAACATCTGTATGTATGGTTTTTTTATGGATTGTCCACATTATCATGGGTTACCGTCAAAGATTTCATTAGACTTTCCCGTTACAAAAAGATGGGATTCTTGAACAAAAAGAATGAATTTAGAAACGAAATAATAAAGGTAATCGGCTGGAAACTGCTATATTATTCGTATGCTTTAATCATACCGTTATTAATGGTGTCATTAGCTCCCTGGATGATCGTCTTGGCCTTTCTTAGTATGCACTTTGTAACTGGTTTGCTTATCAGTATCATATTTCAGGTAGCACATATTATGCCTAATACTCAATTTCCCTTACCGAACAAAGATGGGGTGGTTGAAGGTGACGGTTTTACACACCAGTTGGCCACAACTACTAATTTTTCACCCAAAAGCCGTTTTTTTTCATGGTTAATAGGAGGGTTGAATTATCAAATAGAACATCACTTGCTGCCTAATATTTGTCATGTTCATTATAAAAAGATATCTGGTATTGTTGCAGATACAGCAAAGGAATATGGGATACCATATCATACAAAAAAGACATTTGCTGCGGCCATTATGGATCACATTAGGATTTTACGAAAGTTAGGAAAAATGCAGCCCCTTCCTATACAATCGGGATCCAATTTTTAAGACAACTAAAGTAAAGAACAATGAATATTATAAAACAAGCATTAAATAGAATAATAAATAATAAATACAAAGTAATGAAAGAAGGAACAGTAAAATTTTTCAATAGTGCCAAAGGATTTGGCTTTATTAATCTCAAGGATTCCGATGAAGATGTCTTTGTACACCAAAGCGGTATTATAGATGAAATACGTGAAAACGACAACGTAAAATTTATGATGGAAAGAGGTCAAAAGGGAATGAACGCGGTCAATGTTGAATTGGTCAAATAATAGGTCTTGTATCTCCAAAAATGTTAAAAAGCCATCTATTTGAGATGGCTTTTTATGTCTTATTTTCTATGATGGTGTACTTAAATTTTGATTATCTGAAATTAAAGTTCAACCATAATTGAAATGTTGAAATTGCACAAGGGTACTTAAACACATATCCTAAGATTAAAACTCCTATAAAGGTCAAAAAAATGACATTACGAATAAAACTATTCCTAATAATGCTTACTTCATTTGCGATTTCTCCTTCCCAAGGAATAAACCAAATACAACAACTAGAGGGGGTTTATGAAGGACGGGTCGAGGAAGGTTATTCGTTTTGTTGTAAAACTGCATCTGGATTTGAAAAAATATTGATTTTCAACGAAATTCTGTCTGTTATACAAGAAAAATATCCATTACATAATAATAAACATATTGGAGAAAATTTCATCATCTCATTTAGTAAAGATACAGTTGTTGAGGAAAAAAGAAGCAGGGAAGTATCCATCATACTACGTTTACAGAAGCTTGTGCCCGGGCAACATCTTCCGGAATGAGTTTAAAATCTTAATTCTCTACATACGAACAAATACCTCGTTTAAATTTAAACGTATATAACATGAGTACAAAATTATTCATAAAATACATGGTCAGTTTGCGATGCAAGCTTATGGTCAAAGAAGAGTTAAAAAAACTTGGATTGCATTATGTGGCTCTAGAATTAGGTGTTATTGAACTCATGGAAGATATAACTAAGGACCAACGTATACAACTGAAGAAAAATTTAAGTAAATCTGGCTTAGAATTGATGGAAAATAAAAAAAGTATTCTAATTGAAAAAATCAGAAATGTAATTATCGAAATGATTCATTACACAGATGAATTACCTAGAGTCAATTATTCTGATTATATAAGTAATAAGGTTGGCTATAACTATACATACCTAGCAAATATTTTTTCTGAAGTGAAAGGAATTACCATTCAGCAATTTATCATTATTCATAAAATTGAAAGGGCTAAAGAATTGCTTATTTATGATGAACTAAATCTTACCGAGATATCCTATAGATTGCACTACAGTAGTGTTGCACATCTATCTAATCAATTCAAAAAAATTACAGGCTTAACTCCTACGTTCTACAAAAAACTGAAAGAAAAACGTAAACAAAATCTGGAAGATTTATAATAGGGTAATGCGTATTATAGTTTATTCGATGTTCATTACACTCAATACTTCAGAAAAGTGTGATATATGTAACGTAGGTTCAACGTAATGTAACACATGAAGGTAGTAATTAAACGATTTTTGTATACATATTAAAACTGCCCATAAGAGGTGCGTTATCAACAATATTAAAACAGAAAATCATGTCAAAAGAAAAAGAAGGTAAATCTAAGTCGGGTAAAAAAGCTCCTGCGAAAAACTTAAAAGAAAAAAGGGCTGCAAAAGCAGCAAAAAGAAAGGAAAAAAGAAGTGAAGAATAAACTTTAATTGCAAATCGCTACGATCATATTGTAGTTTAGTATTAATCTTCCATTATATTATCCATGAAAAATCATGAATTAGAAAAATCCACTAATTATAAGTTGGCTGACACTATTGATTATGTACCTGGCTCTGTGGTTATAAAAGCAATTCTAAAGAAAAAAACAGGAATCGTAGCCATATCATCATTTGATAGTGGAGAAGCATTGACTTCTAAAACATCTCCTTTCGATAATCTTATTCAAATTATAGACGGAGAAGCCGAGATTGTCATTAACGAAAAATCAAATACCATTGAAACTGGTCACGCAATCATAATCCCTGCTCATGCAAGAAATGTAGTAAAGGCAAATAAACGATTTAAAATGATATCGATTATCATTAAAAGTGGTTATGAAGATGTAAGTATATAGAATCTAAATATAATGTATAGGGTAGTACAAGAAAGTAAATTCAAACCCGGCGATACTTTTTATGCCAAAGCAAACCCTGAAGTTAAACTGATTGTGCGATTATAGTATCGTCAAAGATACTATTGCAAATTTGCCGATGATCAAAAGAAAAAAGAAGTTGTATTTTTTGAAAGAGAGCTTTTATAATGATTGCTTATCACGACAAAAGTTAAGAACTAAATAATACATATACTAAATGACACAACGGTTAGGCATAGCAAAAGATAAAAGCTTTCATTTTAAAATCCTAAAAAGGAAGCCGAAGATTGCCTACTTCATATTGGTTCAACGTTTTCCTAAACAGTTCAAACGATTGTTCAAAGCTATTTACCATCCAGAAAACCACTACTTAATCCATGTAGATAAAGAGGTCAACATAGGCCTTAAAAAAGATATTAAAGCATTTTTAGAAGATTACTCCAGTGCTTATTTTTCAAAAGGTGAAAATATAGAGAAGGGAGGATATAGTATGGTACAATCTCAACTTAAAGGGATAAAATACCTCTTAAACCGTTGTCTCAAATGGGATTTTTTTATTAATCTAAGCGATCAGGATTTTCCTTTAAAATCTCAAGATTCTATTCTTGATTTTTTGCATAGGAATCAAGGGAAAAACTTCATAGAAATAGTCAATCAAAGTAGAGTACGCCCTGATACGTTAGACCGTATTGAAAACTATTTTCAAGAGATAGATATTGGCTTTTCAGATATACCTTATAAAAGATCTTTTATGAAAAATGTGACCTGGTATATCGGCGGACAATGGATGATTTTGACCAGAGCATGCTGCGAATTTATCAGCCATAGCCCTGAGGTGAAAAAATTTGAAGATTTTTATCGTAATACAATAAATGCTGATAAATCATTTTTTCAGACCGTACTTATGAATACGTCATTCAAAGAAATTATTGTAAACGATCATAAAAGAGCTGTTATATGGATATCTGATGGAAGTGTAAAACTGAAGTCGAAAATTTTAACAGGATCAGATTTTGACTTTTTAAGGCAAGGAGATAATTTATTTGCCCGAAAATTCGATGAAAGAGTTGATAAATCTATAATAAATACCTTAGAGCAAGCTTTGACAACAGATCGAGTAACAAATAGCTCTAATGGTATTGATTTTAGCATCATCCCAACACTTAGTATGGATACAAAAAAAGGTATCTTATTAGATCCAGAAAAAATCGTAAATCCACCAGCTCAACTAAATAAACAACTACTAAATGGTAGTAAATAAATAATAAAATGGCTAAAACAAACATTACAAGAAGTTGGAGAGAGCAAAAGGTAATGCTCAAACGGAGATTTCCCTTTTTAAGTGACAAGGATTTTGACTTTAAAGATGAGCAAAAAGAAATGATGCTTGATGGTCTTGCCGCTAAACTTAAGAAAACCAGGGCAGAGCTAGAATTACTTTTTGCTGAACTCCAAACCTATTGAACTATAATTAAACAAAATGATCATGCGTAAATATAAAATACAACCGCTATCCGATTGGGTTTTTATAAAAGTAGATATAGCAGAGGAAAAATCAGGGGAAGGGATTATTATCCCGGATACAGCTAAAGAAAAACCTCAAAAAGGAATCATACTGGCTATAGGGAAGGGCAAAAAGGATGACCCCATGACTGTAAAAGTTGGTGATACGGTATTATATGGAAAATATTCTGGAACCGAAATTACTATTGAAGGTATTAATGCGCTTATCATGAAAGAGTCAGACATCTTTGGCATTATTCAACCCACTACTTTAGAGCTTACATAAGAATATTAAAACATATTTATGAGAAAAGAAATATGTTTTAGTTAGACTCGTTTTATGTATTAAAACTTTGTGATGAAGTTTTCAAGTGCAATAAAACAAGACTTTTTTAAGAAATACAACATTTCTAAAGATAAAAGAACACTTTATCCGGATAGTTAAGAACAGCTGATTGCACAAACGATTCTTCTAAAACACCATAGCAAGCATATTCCTTATTCTTTTCTACCGCCCAACCAATATTACCATAATCAAAATGCCAATATTCTTTATGGTCACATACAAAATCTTCATCTTCGAAAAGTTTCATAAGAAGTTTGCGATTTTTCTTTGCTTCTTCACTAATGTCTGGATGTTTGGGGTAACATCTTTCGTTCAAATCAATATGTAATCCATCGTTGGTTCCAAAATCCAGCACGCGTTTCGTTTGTAAATCATAAATCAGAGCATCAACTGCCCCTCCGGTAGAGTGGGTAGATTGTTTTTTGGGGGCAATAAATTTTGATACTATTTCATTAATTTCTTCTATGGTTTTTTCGGGATGTTTCTCCTTCATATAACTGGCTTTTTGATCCCATAGTTTTTGCTGATGCTCAAATGATCTCCATGCTGATCTGATAATTAGTTTTTTGCCCTGATTATCAAGAAGTTTACTAATTCGACCTATTTTTTCAAACACTCCTTTCCTTACCAAATAGCGATAGTTTTTTTGAATGGATTTTTCAAATATTAAATTGAAATCTGAATCCTGAAGACTTATCAATGGTGAGTGATCCTCCTTAACAGTAACAATAGCTATTTTCTTTTTGTGCAACCTGTCTTTTTCTTCTACTATGGCGCAATACTCTTTTGCGTTTATAGGGGTAATGATATTTTTGAAAATATAGGATGAATTCATAGCAGTAACTAATGCTCCATACTTTAGTGTAAATGATACCTCGCTGCCAACTTTTAAGTCCTCCTTTTTAGCATTAATTATAATATGATCACCACCTGCTCCCAAGATTTCAATATCTGATTTTGGAGTTAATCCAGTCACCATTACATCTTGAACGCCCATGGCTAAAATAGCTCTTCTTATGATGCCCTGGTCTTTAAATTTTGGTTTGTTACCAAAGGCGTCCAGGCCAATCTCGCCATTTGGTACTGATGATTTGTTTTTCAATTCTATAACTTCAGCCACCAGCATAAAAGCGTCTTGGTACAGTTTTGGAATTGGTTTTCCTGTTAAAGGTTCGTAACCTAAAAATATAGATTCTCCTAATCTCAAATTATTTATCCTGCCAACATCTTTTATGGTCTTGAACCAATTATAATTAGCCGAATTTCCTCCTGAAATTATGGATAGTTTAATATGAAACTTTTTCTCAATACTAATAGCAATAGCAGAGAGTATGTCCATCTTTTCTGCTGTGGGCTTCACTCCCGAAAAACAAGCAAGATTTGTACCTATTCCTTTAAGTTCAATACCTTTTAGAGTTAGTACCTTTTTGATAGTATTTTCCAATTGTGATGGTACTATGCCTTCGCGCAAATCTCCCAACTCTACCATAAGTATGATTTTATGGATCTTATTATGTAGGATAGCAAATTTTGAAAGTCTTTTTATAACGGACAACTCTGAATTTAAGCTCATATCTGTATCTAACACGACAGATTCTGCCTGACTGATCATAGGTGTCCTAATCAATAAGAATGTTGCCTTAACACCAGCGTTACGCATTTTTTTTATGTTTGCTATTCTTGAGTCAGCAAGAATTTTAACCCCACTCTTTACCAAAATATTGGCAATATGCGGATGTGCACAAACTCCTTTGGTAACAGCAATAATGTCTATACCTTTTGATCGAAAAAGGGAACTTAGCGTCTTGACGTTATGAGCAATTTTGCTAAGATTAATATCTATTCTTGGGGTTGGCATAGGAGTGGGTTGATACAGATTAAATCGGGGAATATCTCTTGAAGTTTTTCTATTAACTTACTACAGTCATTTTTTAAGACATCGGTGACAGGTAGTTGATATTTTTCTTCATAAGTCTTTATTGTACGTTCGACTTCTAGGTCATTCATACCTTCATGGTTGATTGTGATTGCAATTACTTTGGATCCAGAGAAAATTTCTAACATTTTTATTTCACTTTCAAGTGTAGGCATCAAAATTTTAGGAAAATCACATCTGGTTTGCCTTTTGGGTGGATGTTGCAGAATGATGGCCCCGGGCATCGCACCTCTGATAATCGCACTCGATGAGGTAAATGCTGGATGACTTAGTGCTCCTTGACCCTCAACTACGATGATATCAGGTTGTTCTTTGAGTGCCTCCAGAATAGCATTCTCAACTTCTCCAGTCGCAAAGCCTGAACTTAGCATATCTATAGCAATACCATATTTTGAACCTTGAAGTATTCCTGTTTGACCTGTAGTTATAAAGATGGCACTTAGCCCTTCATTTTTTAGCGCTTCTACCAACTTAAGTGCGGTAGTTCGTTTTCCAACGGCACAATCTGTTCCAGATACTGTTATTATTGGTGTTTGAACATCTTGTATTTTACCAGTAAAATGGTGAAGCTTTTCTTTGGAAGGTGGTTTTCTCACGTCAAAAATGGATACATTGTATTTTTTGGCTAGTTTAATACAAACTTCATCATCTGAAAGAAACTCTGGAAGTCCATTTACAATATGCATTCCAGCTTTAATGGCAGTATAAATAATATTTTTCTCATCATCACTAAGTAACGCCTCAAGAGGGGCAATTCCGTAGATAAAGTATTCGGGAATAGTATCCAACATTTCAATCGCTTGATTAAAATTCTGAAATATTGGTATCTCATTTTTGATTCCATCCAGATGTTCTCCTGAATCAAGACCTGATTTTGTACTATCAATAACACCAACGATTTTATACTTATCAGAATGCCTGACAAGACCATTTGCTACTTTACCGTCTAGTTTGCCAAATTCATTTTCGCAATAGACAATTGCTGATGTTTTCATAATTTTAGTGATTTAAAATAAAGGAAATTGATTTCAAAAAGAGTTTAACTTCCTACCAATGCTTTTGCAGACAAACCCAATTCCCATCGATCAGGATCGTTTGGAAATCCACAGTAGTAGATTCCATCAATATATCTTCGAACGATCATAGAAATACTGGGATTTATTTTAGTAAACACAGTATCGCCTATTTCATATTTTAGAATCGTGTTTTTATCTAGTTTCATAATTAGTGTTTTAAGTGATTTTTTCTTTTTTTTGACCCCCAGAGAATTAATTAAAAGCAATAACCTCTGAGGATGAAAAAGAATCAGTAAGAAAAATGACGACGTTAAATAATCCTTTCGACTAGTCTTAAGTAGTAGATTACTTATTTGTTGTCTTTTACATCGATTTTGTATATTGCTTTACTATTTTTTCGTTAAAGGATGTTTGTTTTGTAAGGTTTTTTCAACTGTTTTAAGAAAGCTAGCATTTTTATTCCTGCCTTTTTGCTACCTGAAATGTTTCCATGGATCTATCAAATACGTTGCATTTATAATCGTATTTAGTAATTCTAAATCTTTTGGACCTAGATAAATTACGTCTACAGAAAAATCCGATCGATATTGATTATAAAGATCTCTATAATTAATCGGTATTTCATTATATAAAAGAAATTGAATGTTACATAAATCATAGATTTTAAGTTTTTTGAAAAAAAACTTTTCTAATCATTAGAGTATTAGCAAGAAACTTACCTTACTTTATAAAAATATTGCATAGCTATACTAGATTATCAGAAAAAATGGTTCGAGTCTGTAGAAATATAGCCTTATTTTAGGCGCAATTATAGGTAAGCTAATTAAGAAAGTAGTAAAATATATTTACAAGATGTAAAACAATTAAAATTTTGTTTTATTATTGTCATTGAGCGTTATTCGAGCACAAGAAATGAACACAAATCACGAGAAAATTACCCTTCTAAAAAAGAGCAATTTTGAAAAAACCATAGGGGATAAAAAAACGACGCTCTTTGTTCTAAAAAACAAACAGGGAACTGTGTCAGAAATCACTAATTATGGAGGTAAAGTAGTTTCGTTATGGCTGCCCGATCGAAACGGAAATTATGAAGATGTTGTGTTAGGACATGCTACTATTGAAGATTACCTGACTTCTAAAGAGAGATATTTTGGAGCCCTTATCGGGCGCTACGGAAATAGAATTAAAGAAGGAAAATTTACATTAGACTCCAAAGAATATGTTTTGGCTACAAATAATAATGGTAATCATCTTCATGGAGGGAGTAAGGGATTTGATGCTGTCATTTGGGATGCACATCAAATTGATGACCAAACACTAGAACTTCAATACATATCTAAGCATATGGAAGAAGGCTACCCGGGTAATTTAACAATTAGGGTGAAGTATAAGCTTACCAATGCAAACGAATTGAAGATCGAATATTGGGCTACAACAGATGCCTCAACAATAATTAATCTAACACACCATTCTTTTTTTAATTTGAGAGGAGCTGGCAATGGTACTATTAACGATCATTTGTTACAGATAAACGCTGCCTATTACACTCCGGTGGATGCAGGGTTAATTCCTACAGGTGGATTAGCTTCTGTAGAAGATACCTCTTTTGACTTTCAGAAATTAACCGCTATTGGGGATAGAGTAGATGCCGATCATAAACAATTGAAACACGGGTTTGGGTATGACCATAATTTCGTATTAAATCAAAATTTGAAAGGACTAAATTATGCTGCCAAGGTGGTAGAACCTGCTTCTGGAAGAACGATGAAAGTGTATACTAATGAACCTGGATTGCAGTTTTACGGAGGAAATTTTTTGGACGGTTCCATACAGGGGAAAAAAGGTAAATTCTATAAACACAGAACTGCTTTTTGTTTAGAAACACAACATTTTCCAGACAGTCCAAATCATCCTCATTTTCCTTCTACACGTTTGGATCCAGGGGACGAGTACTATTCTATATGTATTTATGAATTTTTAGTGTCAAAATAACAAAATAAGAGAATACTTTTTATTGTCATTTGAAACCTATTAAAGTAAAAGAATGTTGTCATTTCTGATAGACAACATAAAATAAAAAAACCGTAAAACTTGTCTATAAAGTTATTACGGATTTTTAAAGTGGAGTCGGAGGGTCTAACCGTAAGATTATAAGACATTGTGATATAATGTGTTATCTCGGTTCTTTTAAAGTTAAGCACCGAATTACGCACCGATTAGGTAATTTTAGCTTTTGCTTGATTTTACAATGACAATTAACATCATTTGATGTCAAAATTGATTTAACTCTCGCAAGAAACTCATGGAACTGTCCTTTTTGAAAATTCTAGTGTTTTATATTTATAATCTCATCATCCATGGTACACGAAAAAATATACCAACTATTGATAATATATATAAGCGCCTCATAAGTTTTGATTTTAAGTATGAAAATTAAAGTAAGAATCCTGCTATTACTACCACCTCGAGTACTGGTTAAATCTTTTTTATCAGTAAATTAATAACTTATTCCTTCTGGATTCGTAAAGTTTGAATTGGGTCTCTATTTTCGATTTTAATTAAATAATTTCCAGATGCTATATTTTGTACTATATCGCTAAAGTCAATTTTTCTAATATTATATTTTCTGGAGTATCATATTTGGTTTTTAGTACGCTTTCTGTCTAATCTAACAACAATATCTTATCCAATCTAGGAATTGATAATATTGAAGGTTAAAGTCAATTGATTTCCATCAGTGGGATTTGGGTATGCTATTTTTTCCCTCCTATTGAGTATCATCTATTATGTTTGGATTTTGTTTTAACAAGCTACTTATGTTTACATCCAGGTTACCTGTATTTGACCAGTTTCCCGCAGCATCACGCACCAAACTTTTTACTTTACCATTTCTTCTTCGTATATCTTTGGTAACTGCTGTTCCTGCAGTGATGGTTTGGTCGTTT